>CAYGKG010000063.1:0-17181 GCA_964350495.1 uncultured Alphaproteobacteria bacterium | reverse complement strand
GGGTTCGATCATCTCGACTACGTCAACCCGGCGGCGCCGAAGGGCGGTGCGTTGCGGCGCGGGATCCAGGGCACCTTCGATTCGCTCAACCCCTATATCCTCAAGGGCACGCCGGCCGCCGGCCGTCACCACGTTTTTGAAAGCCTGCTCAAACGGGTCTGGGACGAGCCCTTCACGCTCTACGGACTGATTGCCGAAACGGTCGAGACGCCGGAAGACCGTAGCTGGGTCGAATTTACCTTACGTCCCACCGCACGCTTTCACGACGGGACGCCCATTACCGTCGACGACGTGATCTTTTCGCATGAGACCCTGCGCGACCGGGGTCAAGCCAACATGCAGCTGTTCTACCGCAAGGTGATGCGCGTCGAGCGCATCGGCGCGCGCGGCGTGCGCTTCGTTTTCGATCCGGATCAGGCCGACCGCGAATTGCCGTTACTGATGGGGCTGATGCCGATCCTGTCCAAGGCCTACTACGCCACCCGGCCCTTCGACGAAACCACGCTCGAACCGCCGCTCGGCAGCGGCCCCTACCGCGTCGCCGCCGTCGATCCCGGTCGGCGCATCCGCTACGAACGCGTCGCGGACTATTGGGGCCAGGATCTTCCCATCAACCGGGGCCAAGACAACTTCGACGTCGTCGCCTACGAATATTTTCGCGACGGCAATGTGTTGTTCGAAGCGTTCAAAACCGGTGCGTTCGATTTCCGCGCCGAAGGATCGGCCACCCAATGGGCCACGGCCTACGACTTCCCCGCCGCCAACGACGGCCGCGTCAAACGCGAGGAGCTTGCCAACGGCCGGCCCGCCGGGATGCGCGCGCTGGCGTTCAACACCCGTCGCGACCTGTTCGCCGACCCGCGCGTGCGCGAAGCACTGGGCTACGCGTTCGATTTCGAATGGATCAACGCCAATTTGCTGCACGGCGGGTTCGAGCGCACGACCAGTTTCTTCGCCAATTCTGAACTTGCCGCCGAGGGGCCGCCGTCGCCGGCGGAGTTGGCGCTGCTCGACCCCTGGCGCGGGCAGATTCCCGATACCGTCTTCGCCGCGCCCGCCCCGCCGCCCCGCAGCGATGGGAGCGGCAACAACCGCCGCAATCTGCGCGCCGCGCGCCAGCTGCTGCAAGACGCCGGTTGGGAGGTGCGCGACGGCGCGATGGTACGAGCGGCTGACGGCACGCCGTTCAGCTTCGAAATTCTCTTGGTGTTCCCCGAGGACGAGCGCATCGCGCTCACCTTTGCCCGCAACCTCGAACGCCTCGGCATCAAGGCCGGGGTGCGCACCGTCGATACCGCGCAGTACGAATTCCGCCGCCAGACCTACGACTACGACATGATCGTTCACACGTGGCGTATCACGCTGTCGCCGGGCAACGAACAAGCCCACTATTGGGGTGCCGCCGCCGCCGACCAGGAAGGCACCCGCAACTATATCGGGATCAAGAGCGCGGCCGTCGATGCACTGATCGAACACGTCACCGCGTCGCGCGACCGCGCCCAGCTGGTCGCAGCGATGCGCGCGCTCGACCGGGTCCTGCTCGCGGGGCACTACGTCATTCCGCTCTACCATCAACGGGTCGACCGGCTTGCCTATTGGGACACGCTCGCCCGGCCGCAAACTATTCCGACCTACGGCTTCGTCCTCGAAACCTGGTGGGCAAAGGACGCCGCGAACTGACTAGGTCCGGGCGACGAGAACCTTTAGTCCTGGCTTGAACGCGGGCGCCCGGCGGACGATCTGCAACCCGTGTTTGGTCAGCAGCCGAGTCAACGACCGCCGGTCGAAATACAGACAATGCGAGGGCGGGTCGAACGCGTCCCACCGCTGGATGTCGCGGGGTCGCCGCCAATGGCCGATGTCGGGCGTCGTCAGGTAAAGCCGACCGTCCGGTTTCAGCAGCAGGGCGATCGCTGCGACAAACGCGTTCACGTCGGGGACATGCTCGATCACCTCGGCGCAGTAAATCATGTCGAATCCCGCGGCCGCGTCCGGCGTGTCGCGCACAAACGCCTCCACCGTGCCGTGGTAGATGGGACTGGCGGGGTAGTGCTGGCGGGCGTAGGCCACCGACTTGGGGTCGAGTTCGATCCCCTGGACGGCGAAACCGGTTTCGCGCGCGGCCTCGACCATGAACCCGCCGCTGGCGCCGATATCGAGAAAGCGCGGTGACGGACCGGTCGCGAGGCGGCGCAACCGACGCGCGCGCCCGCGCGATCGCCGCATCTTTTTGTCGACCTTGCCGAAATAGCCGGCGGTTGTGCCCGCATAGGCGTCGTCATAGAGCGCGGTCGTCTCGTCGTGCCCCGGCAACGGCGCTTGAAAGATGAACGCACAGCCTGAACACCGCACGATCCGGTGGCCGGCCTTCTCGGCAAAGGGCGTATGGTCGTGCCCGTTGCACACGGGGCAGGCATTGCGATCGTTCATCGCGCGACCCTCCGCGATTCGGGGCGGCGGCGTCAAGCGTCGCGCCGCGAAAGACGGATCGTCCGGTTTGCCCGCGCGACCGGCGAGCGTTAAAGTCGCCAGGCCAACAATCCCAGGAGGGAATGATGCGCACTATCGGATGGACGGCCGTCGTGGCAGGGGTCCTGGCCTTCAGTGGCCCGGCGCTTGCTCAAAGTTGCGGCGGATTTTTTCATACGGCGAGTGAGAAGCAGATCACCACGGCGCAATCTGCGCCGCTTCAAACCAAACCGGTCGATCAAGACAAAAAGGGCTAGTCCGTTTTGTCGGGTGGGACGGGCTGCGATAGGGCAGCCCGGTTCATTTGATCGCCGCACTCTCGGGAATAAAATGCGCGCCAGGGGCCGAGGGCCCGTGGCGAAGGGGCGCTGTTTGATCGAGGCAATTTGTGCTGTCAGCTGACGGCCGATACGAAATCCGTATCACCCGCGACCCTGCCGATATCGCGGCGGCGCAGCGCCTGCGTTACCACGTCTTTTATGAAGAAATGGCGGCCGAACCTTCTCCCGAGATGCGCGATTCGCGGCGCGATTTCGATCGGTTCGACTCGATCTGCGACCATTTGCTGGTAATTGACCGCGACCGCCCCGCGGGCGATCAAATCGTCGGCACGTACCGGATGTTGTTGCGCCCGGACGCGGAATCCCAGGGCGGCTACTACTCGTCCAGCGAATTCGATATTGCCGACTTCGTCGGCGGCTTCGGCGGCCGCAACGCCTCCGAGATCGGGCGTTCGTGCGTCCATGCCGACTACCGCAACCAGCGCATCGTCGAATTGCTCTGGCGCGGGCTCGCCCACTACTACCGCGTCAACAACGTCGAACGCATTTTCGGGTGCGCCAGTTTTCCCGGCACCGACCCCGAGGCGCTCGCGCTGCCGCTGTCCTACCTCTACCACTTTCACTTGGCGCCGCCCGAGTTGCGGGTGCGCGCGCTGCCCGATCGGCACGTGCCGATGGACCGGATCGCCAAGGACGACATCAGCCCGCGCAGCGCGATCAAACAGGTTCCGGCGCTGATCCGCGCCTATCTTCGATTGGGCGGGGTGTGCGGCGACGGTGCGGTGATCGATCATCAGTTCGGCACAACTGACGTCTTCATGGTGCTGGCGATGGAAAACGTCCCCGAGAAGTACCACGACTATTTCGAGCGCGACGTCCCCGCGTGAGCGCGATGACGGGGCGTCTCCAAGGCAAAATTGCGTTGGTGATCGGCGCTGGATCGATCGGTCCGGGCCTCGGCAACGGTAAAGCCTCGGCAATTCTTTATGCGCGCGAAGGCGCCAAGGTTTTCGCCGTCGATATCGCTGCCGACGCCGTCGCGGAAACCGCGCGGTTGATCGCCGAGGAAGGCGCGACCTGCGCCACGCATACCTGCGATGCGACCGACGCGACGGCCGTGCGCGCAATGGTCGATGCCTGTGTCGCAGCGTTCGGCCGCATCGATATCCTCCACAACAACCTCGGCGTCACCGAGATCGGCGGTCCAGTGGATTTGCCGGAGGAGCGCTGGGACCGGTTGATGGACGTTAACGTCAAGTCGATGTTCCTCGCCTGCAAATACGTCCTACCGATCATGGCCGCGCAGGGCTCGGGCGTGGTGACCAACATCTCGTCGATTTCCGCCGAGCGCTATGCGGGATTTCCAAGCGTCGTCTACAACACCGCCAAGGGTGCGGTGAAACAGTTCACCCAGAATGTCGCGATGGAATATGCCCGCCAGGGCATTCGCGCGAACTGCGTGCAACCCGGTCTGATCGACACGCCGCTCGTGCACACCTTTAGGGACGCCTATCCGGGCGACTGGGACGCGGTCGTCCGCCACCGCCATGCGATGGTGCCGATGGGGCGCATGGGGACCGGCTGGGATGTGGCCAAGGCCGCGGTGTTTCTCGCATCCGACGATGCCGCCTATATCACCGGCGTTAGCTTGCCGGTTGACGGTGGGCTGTCGGGCATTTTCACCACACCGGCATCGATGCCCGACTGACCGAACCGGTTCAAACGCTACCGGTCCGAAACGCTTCCAATCCATAACGCTTCCAGCCTATGACACGGGCGTGACGACAGCGTGACATCTGTCATAAAACCGTCATGTAACCGTCATATTGTGCCCTCGGTCCCGATGGGCCGGTTGGCTCCGGGAGGGGGCGTATGGTCGCGAAATCGGCGCTCGACAAGGACCTTAGGAAATATTCTCGGCTGGAAAAGGCGCGCTACCGCGTCGGCCGGGAGAATTTCAATCTGGGCCTGGGCGTCCTGTTCCTGCTCGGTGTCCTGGCCTTTGCCGTCATTCAGACCGGCACCTTCCAGGGCAACGCGTTGATCATCGTGGCTGCCGTCATCGGCGGCTACATGGCGCTCAACATCGGCGCGAACGACGTTGCCAACAACGTGGGCGCGGCTGTCGGTTCGGGCGCGCTGACCATGCTGGGCGCGTTGCTGATCGCGGCGGTGTTCGAGACCGCCGGCGCGATCATCGCCGGCGGCGATGTCGTCAAGACTATCTCCAAGGGCATCATCGACCCGGCGGCGATTCCCACGGCCGAGGTTTTCGTGTGGGCGATGATGGCCGCGTTGCTGTCGGCGGCGGTGTGGATCAACCTTGCAACCTTCCTCGGGGCGCCCGTATCGACCACCCACTCGATCGTTGGCGGGGTCATGGGGGCGGGTATCGCCGCGGCAGGGATCGGTGCCGTCAACTGGGGCACGATGGCAAGCATCGCCGCGAGCTGGGTGATCTCGCCCCTCCTTGGCGGGATCATCGCGGCGGCCTTCCTGGCCGCCATCAAATTTCTCATCCTGTACAAAGAAGACAAGATTGCCGCCGCCCGCCGCTGGGTGCCGATCCTGGTTGCCGTCATGGCGTCCGCGTTCGCGATGTATCTCGTGACCAAGGGGCTAAAGCGCTTGATCGCGGTAGACGGAACCCTGATCTCCGTCGTCGGCGTGGTAGCCTTTTTGGTGGGCTATGTCGTGGTCCGCCATTCTGTTGGGCGCGCCGCCGGCGGGATGGAGAACCGGCGCCGCTCGGTCAGCAATCTCTTTACGATCCCATTGATCTTCGCCGCCGCGCTCCTGTCCTTTGCCCACGGCGCCAACGACGTCGCCAATGCTATCGGCCCGCTGGCTGCGATCGTCAGCGCCGTGAATACCGGTGAAATCGCAACGACCGCCCCCGTGCCGCTCTGGATCATGGCGGTCGGCGCCGTCGGGATTGCCGCCGGCCTGGGCCTTTATGGCCCCAAGCTGATCCGGGTGGTCGGCGAAAAGATTACCAAGTTGGACCGCGCCCGCGCCTTTTGCGTCGCGCTGTCGGCGGCGATCACCGTCCTGATCGCATCCGCTCTCGGCCTGCCGGTCTCGTCCACCCACATCGCCTTGGGCGCCATCTTCGGTGTCGGGTTCCTACGCGAAGTCGTCACCAACCGCCGCCGGCGGGCCCGCATCGCAGTCCCCGGCGACCGGTCCGCCGCTTTGATGGCTGCGGCCAACGCCGGGATCGTGCTGACCAATGCCGAACTGAAGACCATCCAGAAGGACCGGCGGCGCAAACTCGTCAGGCGGCATTATGTCTTCGCGATCGCGTCGGCTTGGGTCGTCACGGTGCCCGCCGCCGCGCTGCTGGCGGCGATGTTCTTCTTCACCCTGCGCGGCATGCTGCTGGACTGAGTCGCAAGGGGGGGTCGGTATGGTAACGTGCCCCGCTATGGTCCTCGCCGAAACGCCCGCCAGCCCGTCCGCAACGACGCTGCCCGCCGACCCCAGCGTCACGGCGGCGGCCACGCCGATGATGGTGCAATACCTCGGGATCAAGAACGACTACCCCGAGTATCTGCTGTTCTACCGGATGGGCGATTTCTACGAATTGTTCTTCGACGATGCGGTCAAGGCCGCGGCGGCCCTGAACATCACCCTCACCAAGCGCGGCAAACACGCGGGCGGGGACATCCCAATGTGCGGCGTGCCGGTCCACGCCGCCGACACCTATTTGTCGCGGCTGATTCGGCAAAAGTTCAAGGTCGCCGTGTGCGAACAGACCGAAGACCCGGCCGAAGCGAAGAAACGCGGCGCCAAGTCCGTTGTCCAACGCGATGTCGTGCGCTTGGTGACCCCCGGCACGCTCACCGAAGAAACGCTTCTGGACGCGCGCCGCCACAATTATTTGGCAGGTCTGGCGCGTACTGGGTCCGGGTTTGCACTGGCCTGGCTCGATCTGTCGACCGGGGCGTTCAACGTCCAGACCGCTGACCCTCGAAGTCTAGAGCCCGATCTCGCGCGGCTCGATCCGGGCGAACTTCTGGTCCCGGACGCGCTCCTCGCCGACCCCGATCTGGCCCAGGTATTGCGCGATTGGCAGGTCGTCATCACGCCGCTACCGCGCGGTGCGGCGGATTCGGCGGCGACCGCGCGCCGCCTCGCGGCCCATTACGGGGTCGCGTCGCTTGATGCCTACGGCGACTTCGGGCGCGCCGAAGTGGCTGCGCTGGGCGCGGTGTTCGACTATGTCGAACTGACCCAACGCGGCAAGCTGCCAGCCCTGCGGCCGCCTTCGGCGGTGCGCTCGTCGAAGATGCTGTCGATCGATGCGGCGACACGACGCAACCTCGAGCTGACCCGGACGCTGTCCGGCGAACGCGACGGCAGCCTGCTTGCAGTGATCGACCGTACCGTCACCGGCGCGGGGGCACGCCTTTTGGCCGACCGTCTTGCCGCGCCGCTGACCGATCCGGTCGCTATCCGCGACCGCCTCGATCTCGTGCAGTTCTTCGTCGAAGATGGCAACCGCCGCGCGACCCTACGCGATCTGCTGCACGAAACGCCGGACATGGCGCGCGCCTTGGCCCGCCTGTCGTTGGGCCGCGGCGGGCCACGCGACCTGGCGGCAGTGCGCGATGGGCTCACCGCAGCGCAGGAGGCCTTCGCGCTCTTGGACCACGGTGCGCCGCCGCCGCCATTGGCGGCACTGCGCGCTCCGTTAGTAGGGCACGACACCTTGATCGAGCCGCTCGCCGCGGCGTTGGCGGCGGAGCTCCCGTACCTCGCACGCGACGGCGGGTTCATCGCCAAGGGCTACGCCGCCGCCCTAGACGAATTGCGCGCGCTGCGCGACGAGAGCCGGCGCCACACGGCCGCGTTGCAGGCGCGCTATGCCGATGTCACCGGAATCGCCGGACTCAAGATCAAGCACAACAACGTGCTCGGCTACTTCATCGAGGTCACGCCGACCCATGCCGACAAATTGGCGAAGGATCTCCCCGAGGCGGTGCGCCAGCAGTTCATCCACCGCCAGACGCTGGCCAGTGCCGCGCGCTACACCACGACCGAACTGGGCGAGTTGGAAGGGAAAATATCCAGTGCCGCCGACCGGGCGCTTGCGCTGGAACAATCGCTGTTCGCCGACCTGACGACGCAGACGCTTGACCGCGCTCCCGCCATTGGCGCCGCGGCCGAGGCGCTGGCCGCGCTCGATGTTGCCGCCGCGCTCGCCGAACAGGCCGTCGCCCGGGGCTATGTGCGCCCCCTGGTCGACGATAGCCATGCCTTTTCGATCGCCGGCGGTCGCCATCCCGTGGTCGAGGATGCGCTGCGCCGCGCAAACGATTCCGGGTTTGTCGCAAACGATTGCGACCTTGGCGACGACGGTCAGGTATGGCTGGTCACCGGTCCCAACATGGCGGGCAAAAGCACCTTCCTGCGGCAGAACGCGTTGATCGTCATCCTCGCGCAAATGGGCGCCTATGTGCCCGCCGGTGCCGCGCGGATCGGCGTTGTCGACCGGTTGTTCAGCCGCGTCGGCGCGGCCGACGATCTCGCCCGGGGCCGCTCGACCTTCATGGTCGAAATGGTCGAGACCGCGGCGATCCTCAACCGCGCCACGGATCGCTCGCTCGTCATCCTCGATGAGATCGGCCGCGGCACCGCCACCTTCGACGGTTTGTCGATCGCTTGGGCGGCCATCGAACACCTGCACGACGTCAATTCATGCCGCGCCCTTTTCGCAACGCACTATCACGAGCTCACGGTGCTTTCGAACAAACTCCCGCGCCTGTCGACGCACGCCATGCGGATCAAGGAATGGAAGGGTGACATCGTCTTCTTGCACGAGGTCGTCGCCGGCGCCGCCGATCGTTCCTACGGCATTGCGGTCGCGAAACTCGCGGGTTTGCCGAAGGCGGTGATCGACCGGGCGGGGGAGATCCTCAAGGCGCTGGAATCAAGCGAACAGGGCAGCGCGGTAACGCGGCTTGTCGACGACCTCCCGCTTTTTGCCGCAACGATGGGCGCGCCCGAAGAAATCGCGCAGGCGGCAAAAACGGGCCTAGTACGCGCCCTTGAGGAGATCGCGCCGGACGAACTCACGCCGCGCGAGGCACTGGACGCACTCTACAAATTGAAATCGTTGCTGCGCGAGCCCTAAGCGTCCTTGCCCCGGGGGCGCCGAGGCGCCTAGGATTTCCCTCCCACCGACCGAACCCCTGAAGAATTGAGCCATGGCGGAACCAGCCGGACTAACCCGCCCCTGGGCGTTTGTTGTGTTAATCGTCGCGATGGCAATTGCGGCGGGCAATCCGGTCGTCGGTCGCGCGGTGGTTGCCGACGTTCCGCCGATGGCGTTGACCTTCTGGCGCTTTGTCGCGGCGGTCGCGGTGCTGGCTCTGTTCGGCGCCGTACCGTTGTGGCGCCAACGCGCGGTTTTCCTCCGCCATTGGAAAATGATGCTGGCGATGGGCACCGCCGGCATCGCCGTCTACAACGGTTTCCTCTATCTCGGTGTGCAAACCACGACCGCGATCAACGCCGCATTGATCACTGCGACGGTGCCGGTGGCGGTCGTTGCGTTGATCACATTGGTCCACCGCGACCGCATCGGGGCGAAATTTGCACTCGGCATGGCGGTCGGTTTGGTCGGCGTTGCCGTCACGGTGATGCGCGGCGACCTCGGCGTTCTACTACACCTCGCTTTTGTTCCGGGCGATCTTCTGATGCTGGTCGCGGTCCTCGGATTTTCGTTCTACTCGCTTTTGCTCCGCGATTTGCCGCGCGGCCTCCACCCGGCCGCGTTCATGTTGGTGATTCATGCGATCGCGCTGGTCGCAACTGCGCCTTTCTACCTGTGGGAGGTCAGTGCGGGGATTACATTCGTTCCGAGCACCGGCGCCCTCGCCGCGATCTTCTATGTCGGGGTGATGGCCACGGCGGTGTCGTTCTCGATGTACAACTGGGCGGTGGCCGCGGTCGGCGTCGGCACCGCATCACAGTTCGTCTATTTGACGCCGGTGTTTGCGAGCCTGATGGCGGTAGCCTTCCTCGGCGAAACGTTCCGCGGCTACCATGTTGCCGGCGTCGCGCTGATCTTCGCGGGCATTTATCTAGCGACCCGTAAACCCAAGCTCGCCAAGCCGGACGCCCCAATATGAAGGCGCGCGCCGTCGTTAGTTTTGCCCTCAACCCCTATGTTCTCTTGACGCTGGTCATGTTGGCCGGCGCCGGGAACACCGTCGTAGCGCGCGCAACAGTGGGCGAGTTGCCGCCCCTCGCGCTCTCGTTCTGGCGTTGGGTCACGGCTTTGGTAATTCTCTTGCCGATCGGCACGAGGGTCATGCTGCAACAGCGGCGTGTGTTGATTGAGCAGTGGCGGATCGTGCTTGCGCTCGGCGCCATCGCCGTCGCCGCTTTCAACTCGTTGATCTATTTGGGGGTCCAGCACACGACGGCGCTCAATGCTTCGCTGGTGCTGTCGGTGATTCCGGTGGTCACCGTCGCGGCATCGTGGATATTGCTGCGCGAGCGCGCCGGCCCGCGCATGGTCGTCGGTCTTGTCGCGGGTTTGATCGGCGTCTTGATCATCATTGCGCGCGGCGACCTTGGCATTCTCGCGACACTCGATTTCAACAGCGGCGACCTGCTGGTCTTCGCTTCGGTCTTTTGTTGGGCCGCCTATTCGATCCTGCTGGGCCGGTTGCCGCCCGGTATCCGGCCGGAGGGGCTCCTGCTCGCGATGGTGATCGTCGGCGTAGTTTTGCTTGCTCCCTTTTACCTGTGGGAGGTTGTGGCGGGCGGACGCATGGTGCTGTCCGCGCCGAACCTCCTCGGTATCTTCTACATGGGTGCGTTCTCGTCGGTATTTTCCTACGTCCTGTGGAATCGATGTGTCGGCATCGTGGGCGCCAACGTGGCGAGCCAATTTACATACCTCAATCCGGCCTTCGGCGGTTCGCTCGCCATCTTACTCCTAGGCGAATCGCTGCGGCCCTACCATGCCGGTGTGCTCTTGATTTTCCTCGGCATTTATTTGGCAACGACGGGGCGTCGCAAACCCGCCGCCCCCGAGGCGCCATAGTGGCCGAGCCGGTTTCCCCGTTGCGCGCCTTCGTCACCTCGCCGTATGTCCTGTTGACGGTCTGCTTCCTGTTCTGGTCCGGCAATTCGGTTTTCGCCCGCGGTGCGGCCGACACTATGCCGCCGATGAACCTCGCGTTTTGGCGCTGGGGTGTCGGGATCCTTGTGTTGTTCCCGTTTGCCGCCCGCGCCCTATGGCGCGACCGCGCCACGTACCGCGCGCACTGGAAACTCTTCCTTGTCGTGGCCGTTGCCGGCGTCACCGGATTCAACTCGTTCGTCTATCACGCGGTCCAACACACCACGGCCATCCACACGACGCTCATCGTATCGGCGATTCCGGCGGCCAGTGTCGTGGCCGCGTGGTTGGTGTTCCGCGAGACCGTTTCGTGGCGCACGGCACTTGGCATACTGATCGCTTTCGTCGGCGTGATCGTGGTGATTTCGAACGGCGATGTCGGGGTGTTTTCTGCGCTGGCGTTCAATGTTGGCGACCTCATCGCGTTGCTCGCGGTCGTGGCGTGGACCGTCTATTCGGTGGGCCTACGGGCGATGCCGCGCGGATTGGACCCGATGGGACTCCTCCTGGGGGTGATGATCGTCGGCTGGCTTTTCCTCATCCCTTTCTACGGCTATGAACTCGCCAATGGACAGCGCGCGGCGTTCACCGTTGGAA
Organism: uncultured Alphaproteobacteria bacterium; assembly: GCA_964350495.1. Lineage (GTDB taxonomy): Bacteria > Pseudomonadota > Alphaproteobacteria > SHVP01 > SHVP01 > CALJDF01. The sequence goes on along the minus strand of CAYGKG010000063.1, from coordinate 5,694 downwards.
ACGTCGCCGGCGTCGTCTATCTCGGCGTGTTCGCCTCGGTCGTCGCCTTCGCGCTCTTCAACCACGGCCTGTCCAAAATCGGCCCCACTCGAGCCAATGTGTTCAACTATCTGTCGCCGATCTTCTCGGGCGTTCTCGCGGTCGCCTTCCTCGGCGAAGCGCTCGAATGGTTCCACGGCATTTCCATCGTGTTGATTTTCGTAGGCATCTATTTCGCGCAAAACCGCGTGCGGACCGCGCCGCTGGAGGTCAAGTCGTCATGAGCGACTCAAAGCGTTCCACGATTCTGCCTTACATCCTCCTGTTGCTCGCCACGGTGTTCTGGTCGGGCAACAACATTGTTGCGCGGGTCACCGTGCAGGAGGTGCCGCCATTCTCGCTCACCTTCTGGCGCGTCGGCCTCGCTCTTCTCATCCTGACGCCTTTCGCGATCGGCGGTGTTATCCGCCAGTGGGATATCGTCAGGCGGCATTGGAAGGTCATTACCTTCCTCGGCCTACTCGGCGTACCGACGTTCAATCTGCTGCTGAATTCGGCGGTGCAGTACACGACGGCGGTCAATGCGTCGTTGATCAACGGCGGCACGCCGGTGCTGACGGTTTTGCTGGGCTGGATTCTCTACCGCGAAGGGTTCGGTTGGCGCACGGTCGTCGGAATGATCGTTGCGTTTACCGGGATCACGGCCATCGTCGTCCAAGGCGACCTCGCGGTATTGCGCGCGTTTTCGTTTAACCCGGGCGATCTCCTGATGTTGCCGGCGATCTTGTCCTGGGCGTTCTATACGTTGGCGTTGCGCCACAAGCCCAAGGAACTGGGCGGTCTCCAGTTCCTGATGATAATGATGGTGGTCAGTATGCCGATATTGGCGGCGTTCTATGCCGTCGACCTGACGGCGGGACGGTTTTTCACGCTCGACACCAACAACGCCCTATCGATCGGCTATATCGCGGTGTTCCCGGCGCTGCTCGCCTTTGCCTTTTGGAATCGGGGCATTGCGGCGGTGGGGGCCGCGCGCGGTGTTCAGCTCCAGTATCTCATGCCGGTCTGGGGCGCGTTGGGCGGCGTGTTTTTTCTCAGCGAGCCGTTCGAGGGCTATCACCTCGCCGGCATCGCATTGATCTTTGTCGGCGTGTTCCTCGCGACTCGGCGCCGGCCGCAACCCGCTTAGCTGTCGTACATCACCACGCTGCGGATCGAGGTGCCGGCGTGCATCAAATCGAACGCAGTGTTGATCTCGCCCAGCGGCATCGTGTGGGTGATGAGGGGATCGATCTCGATCTTCCCGTCCATATACCAATCGACGATCTTCGGCACGTCGGTCCGGCCCTTGGCGCCGCCGAAGGCGCTACCGCGCCACACCCGTCCGGTCACCAGCTGGAACGGCCGGGTGGCAATCTCCGCGCCGGCCGGGGCGACGCCGATAATGACGCTCTCGCCCCAACCCTTGTGGCAGCATTCGAGTGCGTCGCGCATGACGCCGGTATTGCCGATGCACTCGAAACTGTAATCCGCGCCGCCCTTGGTCAGGTTGACAAGGTAAGGCACGAGATCGCCGTCGATTTCTTTGGGATTGACGAAGTGGGTCATGCCGAAGCGTTCGGCCATGTCGCGGCGGCCCGGGTTGATGTCGACACCGACGATCATATTGGCGCCGACCAACCGGCACCCTTGAATGACGTTCAGTCCGATCCCGCCCAAACCGAACACCACAACGTTCGCGCCGGGCTCGACCTTGGCGGTGTTGATCACCGCGCCGATCCCGGTCGTCACCCCGCAGCCGATGTAGCAGACCTTGTCGAAGGGCGCGTCGTCGCGGATTTTCGCCACCGCGATTTCGGGCAGAACAGTGTAGTTGGCGAAGGTCGAGGTCCCCATGTAATGCAGGATCGGCTCCTTGCCTAACCGGAACCGGCTGGTGCCGTCGGGCATCAGGCCGCGCCCTTGGGTTTCGCGGATCGCTTGGCACAGATTGGTTTTGCCTGACAGGCAGTACGCACACTGCCGGCACTCCGGCGTGTACAGCGGGATGACATGGTCGCCCTTTTTCACGCTGGTGACGCCAGCGCCGATATCGACCACCACGCCCGCGCCCTCGTGGCCGAGGATGGCGGGGAACAAGCCTTCGGGGTCGGCACCCGACAACGTGAACTCGTCGGTATGGCAGATACCGGTGGCCTTGACCTCGACCAGCACCTCGCCCGCGCGCGGGCCTTCGAGATGTACGGTTTCGATCGACAGCGGCTTGCCCGCTTCGAATGCGACGGCGGCTTTGACGTCCATGATGTTCTCCCTCGTGTTTCGGCTCAGTGTAGCGGTGCGGATCGCGGCTTCAACCGCCCTTCGAAATCTGCGGTGCGCGGGCGAGCGAGGCGTTCGCCAACGCCAAGCCGAAGGTCATCAGCGCGACGGCCGCCCACACCCAGGCCGAGGGCCGTTCGGCGAAGAGCGCGAATCCCCAACCGATACCGCAGGCGACGATGACGTAGGAAATCTGGGAAAAGAACACCGGTCCCGCGCGCCGGATCACTTCATACAGACAGAAAAATCCGACGGCTTGCGCGGTGGCAGCCCACAGGACCCCAGTGGTGCCCGCCGCCGAAGTCCAGAACCCGACAAGATTGCCGGTGGCCGCCGCGATCGGCAGCATCACGACGGCACCGCCCAACAGAACAGCTGCGCCGAGTGCGAGCGATCCCGATTCAGGCGGCCGCAACGTGGCGACGAGGAGGTTGTTCGCCGCTGCGGATACCGGTGCGAGGAGTGCGGGCAGAATCCAGATCGCCGCGCTGGCATCGGGCAGGCCCCCCTCGGGCAGCACGATCAACAGCACCCCGCCGAGGCCTAGGAGGATGGCGGCGACGCTCATCCAGCGAAACGATTCGACCCGCAGTGCGAAGGCAAACACGTAGGTCAACGAAGGGATCAACGTCATCGTCAGTGTCAGGACCGACGCCGGCACCCGGTCGGCGACAAACGCGAGAACGCCGGTCGGGATCAACATGCCGAACGACGCCGACGCGACATAATGACCCAACGCGGCCCGACCCAGCCGCGGGCGCCGGCCCCGCAGGCTTTGCAAGCCCAGCATGAACAGCCCGCCGATCAGCGATTGCCAAAACAAATAAGCCAGAACGGGAAAACCCGCATCGGCGACTATCTTATTGGCAGCAAACTGACTGCCGTAGCCCGCGCCGCCCAGCAGCAGCAGGACGGTTGGAATGATTAGGGATGGTTTCATCGCGCGGCTTCGGCGGGATTTCGATTGGCGAGGTTGGCCAACACGAGGCCGGCAAGCATTGCGACCACCGCGCCCCATACCCAGGGACTCGGTCGCTCGCCGAACAACAGCACCGCCCAGGCCAAGCCCGACAGCACGATGATGTACGACGCTTGGGAAAAGAACACAGGACCGGCACGCCGGATTACTTCGTAAAGCCCGTAGTAGCCCACCACTTGTACCGCCGCGGCCCAGATCACGCCGCCGGCGACGACTTCGGACGACCAAAACGCGTCGATCCCGGTCGTCAGCAAGGCGATCGGCAACATAATGATTGTCGCGGCCAGCAACACGGCGCCGACCAACGTCAGCGAATCGGTGTCCGGCGGCCGCAGTGTCGCCACCAGTACGTTATTGGTTGCAGCGGCCAGCGGCACGATCATCGCAGGCAAGATCCAGATCACCGCCGCAGGGTCGGGCAGGCTGCCCTCCGGCAGAACGATCATCAGTACCCCGATGAATCCTAAAACCAGTGCTGCAGCACTCATGATACGGAACGGTTCAACCCGCAGCGCAAAGGCAAACGCGTAGGTCATCGCCGGCACCAGGGTGACGACCAAAGTTTGCACCCCGGTCGGTAGTTTCGTCGCGATCACGCTGAGGGCGCCGAACGGCAACAACATACCGAACGTTGCCGACACGAAATAGTGCGCCGCATGATTCGGGCGCCAGCTCGCCCGCGCACCGCGTAGCAGGTTGATCGCGGTGATCAGAATGCCGCCCAGGGCCGCCTGCCAGAACATATAGGGGATCACGGCGAAGCCGGCCTCGCCGACCAAGCGATTGGCGGCCAAGATGCTGCCGTAGGCGCCGCCCGCGGCCAGCAACAAGAGTGTGGGAAAAAGCAGACCGGTCGGTGCCGGCCGCGCGGCGCTCATCGGGTCACCGGGCCGCTGCGGCCTCCTGCATGCCGCGCCGTGCCCCAAGGTTGGCGAAGTAGAGCCCGACGAGCATCGCGCCGAAGGCAACCCAGAACCACGTGCTCAGGGCTTCGTCGAAAATCAGTTGCGACCACACCAGTCCGGCAATCACGATGACGTAGTTGTACTGGGCGAAGAACACGGGCCCGGCCCGGCGAATGATTTCGAACATACAAAAGAACGTAATGCTGTTGATGCCGCCCGCCCACAGCACGCCCCAGACGCCCATGCCCGGCGCGTTCCAAAACGGATAGAACCCGTCGGTCGCCATCATAATGACAAACGAGATAATCGCTGCGCCGACGACAAGGCCGGTCGCGCGCATGATCGAAGTGGCTTCGGGCGGTTGAACGACGGCGACGAAGACGTTGTTGGCGGCAAAACACACCGGGACGATCATCAGCAGTAAGACCCAAATCGTCGAGTCGCTCGACGGTAAGCTGCCCTCCGGCACGACCAAGAGCGCGACGCCGGCCAGCCCCAGCGCCAGCCCCAACAAACTCAGCGTGCGCCAACGGTCGACGCGCGCCAGAACCGCGAACAAATAGGTCATGCCCGGGGTCAGCGTGATCGCCAGCGTGATGACGCCCGCCTGCAGTTTTCCCGCAACGAAGGCCAGGATAATGACCGACAGCACCACCCCGAGCAGCGAGGTCACCGCATAGGACGCGAGGTGGTCCCGTCGCATGCGCGGCAGATTGCCGCTCAGCGCCGCGATGACCAGCAGCACCGCGCCGCCAATCGCCGATTGCCAAAAGGTGAAGGCGATGAAGGGTACGCCGGCATCCGACGCGAACTTGCTCGCGCTGAAAAAGCTGCCGTAGATCGACGCGCCGCCGATCAACAGCAGCCACGGAATCAGTAACGACGGCACTTCTTTCGGCGCCGCGGATTGCCCCGCGCCGGTGGCCGGACTCGAATCGTTCACAGATTATCCTTTCGCGGCCTGGTCGGCCTCGCGTTCGCGGATGGATTGGTTGGTGCCGCGGTTGGCCAGGTACAGGCCCACCGCCATGAAACCGATCGCCACCCAGACGATCGGTTCGAACCGGTCTTGGAACAGGACGAAGGCCCAGACGATTCCCGCCGCCGGCACGATGTAGTTGAATTGCGAGAAAAATACAGGCCCGGCCCGGTGGATGACTTCAAACAGGACGAGGAAGATGACGATGTCGGTAAACCCCGCCCAAGCGGTCGCGCCGATACCCGCCGCGCCGGCGCCGTCAAAGAAATAGAACCCGTCGATCGCCCACATGAAGGGAAACATGACGATCGTCGCGAAGACCAGCACGCCGGTTGAAAGCTGCAACGTCGTGGTTTCGGCAGGACGGATCAGCGCGACGACGACGTTGTTGACGGCATAGCCCAAGGGCGCGACGAGCGCGACCAGGAACCACAGGCCGGATACGCCGGTGTCGACGTCGCCCCAGGTCCACGGCTGCACGATCAGCACGACACCCGCAAGCCCGACCAACAGGCCGCCAGTGCTCCACAGGT
>CAYGKG010000062.1:4594-17534 GCA_964350495.1 uncultured Alphaproteobacteria bacterium | reverse complement strand
GGCCTGGGCGGCCTCAAAGGCGATCGAGGCATTGTATTCCGCGGCCATCGGTTGATAGCCCGGTGTGTTTTCGTTCTGACGATCCACCGCAACCGCCATGCGACGGAAGGACTCTTCGACTTGGTCGCGCGTGCACAGGCCATGCAGCAACCAGTTGGCCAATTGCTGGGCGGATATCCGCAGCGTGGCACGGTCTTCCATCATCGCGACATTGTCGATGTCCGGCACCTTGGAACAGCCGACGCCTTGGTCGATCCAACGGACGACGTAGCCCAGGATGGATTGGCAGTTGTTGTCGATCTCGCGCGCAATCTCCTGGGGCGACAGGATGCGATCGCCGAGCAAGGGTGGTGTGAGGAGATCGTCGAGACTGGCGGGCGCGCGTGACGCGAGTGCCGCCTGACGCGCGGCGACATCGACGTGATGGTAATGCAGCGCATGGAGTACGGCGGCGGTCGGCGACGGGACCCAGGCCGTGCTCGCGCCGGCCATGGGGTGTTCCTGCTTGGTGGCGAGCATGTCGGCCATGTCGTCGGGCTTCGCCCACATGCCTTTGCCGATTTGCCCGCGTCCGGCCAACCCGGTGTTCAAGCCGACGTCGACATTGTTGTCCTCGTAGGCCGGAAACCAGGTGGATTGCTTCATTTCGCTTTTGGGGAGTACCGGCCCGGCCTGCATGCAGGTGTGAATTTCATCGCCGGTTCGATCGAGAAAGCCGGTATTGATGAACATTAGGCGGTCTTTGAGGGCCCGAATGCAGCCTTTGAGATTGATGCTGGTACGGCGTTCTTCGTCCATTAGCCCGATCTTGACGGTGTTGCGCGCGAGCCCAAGGACATCTTCAACGCGACTGAACAGATCGTTCGCCAAGGTCGCCTCTGCCGCGCCGTGCATCTTGGGTTTGACGACATAAATGCTGCCTGTTCGGCTGTTGCGCGGGCCATCGGATTTCTTGACGTCATGCAAGGCGCACAGGGTGGTCACGATGGCATCGAGAAACCCTTCGGGCATTTCATCGCCATTCGCGTCGAGGACCGCGTCGGTAGTCATCAGGTGGCCGACGTTGCGCACCAACTGGAGGCTACGACCGGCGAACGAACGCGACCGCCCTGCCGGGGTGGTGAAGGTTTTGTCGGCGTTCAAGCGTCGCGTTAGGGTAGTCCCATTCTTTTCAAAGGTCTCTTCGAGTGCACCTGTCATCAACCCGAGCCAGGTGCGGTAAATGGCAACCTTGTCTTCGGCATCGACCGCTGCGACAGAGTCCTCGCAGTCTTGGATCGTCGAGAGCGCGGCCTCGATCACGATATCCTTAAGGCCGGAAGGACTAAGCCTGCCGATGGGATGTGCCGGGTCGAATTGCATCTCGATGTGCAAGCCGTGGTGCGCGAAGAGCAACGAGCGCTTAGCGCCCGCCTTACCCGAGTGGCCGACGAATTGGGCGAGATTCGAAAGCTGCGCCACGGTACCGTCCGCCATGGTGACTTGGAGCCGCGCGTCGTTTTCGACAAGGTCGTAAGCTTGCACATCGCGGTGGCGACCGACCGCGAGGGGGACGGCCACATCGAGAAAGGCCGCACCCTGGGCAACGACTTCGGCGCCGCGTTCGGCGTTATAGGCTTTGCTGGGCGCCAACGGGCCGTCTTGCGGCACGGCATCGGTGCCGTAGAGCGCATCGTAAAGACTGCCCCAGCGTGCATTCGCGGCGTTGAGGGCGAACCGCGCGTTCGACAGCGGCACGACCAACTGTGGCCCGGCCAGTTTGGCGATTTCCGCATCGACGTTTTGGGTGGCGATCTCGACGTCGTCGCCCTGGGCGTCCAAGTAGCCGATCTCCATCAAGAACTGACGGTAGGCGGCAACGTCAAAAGCCGCTCCGCGATACGCCTTGTGCCAAGCGTCGATTTCCCGTTGCAGCCGCGCGCGCTCGCCCAACAAACGGCGATTGACCGGCCCCAGCTCGGTCAGGATGTCTGCAAGACCTTGCCAAAAACGCTCAGCGGTCACGCCCGTTCCGGGCAGCGCCGAGGATTCGATAAAATCAGCTAGGTCTTCAGCTACCTGTAGGTTCGATCGACGAACAAGACCGGACATGCGTCCCTCCAAGGTGGATAGCTCTTTGGGATACATTGCCAACTTGCTCCGTGTCTACGGCGGCTTGTTTCGCACCGACGGGTCGGCGACACTGGACTATATTAAGTCCAACGCGCGGGACCGGTTTGCGGTACATCGGACGAACTTCCGGACTTCTTCGCGACTATTCCTCCCCATTTGGCCGTTTGTAACCCTATGTTCCCAATTCGCCTTGACCGCCATACGGCGAAACCCTAGAAAAACTGCCCTGGGGCGATTAGCTCAGTTGGTAGAGCAGGTGACTCTTAATCACCGGGTCCGGGGTTCGAATCCCCGATCGCCCTCCATTCTTCTTTGCGCGGAGTCCGCGGGCGGATCCGCGCCGGGGCGTCTCAACCGCTGGTGTTTTCCGTGACTAGTCCCCCCGAACCCGATACCGCCGAAAGACACGACTTTGTTCGCGAGATCGTGCGCAGCGATTTGGCGGCTGGGCGGCACACCGGAATTGTCACGCGGTTTCCCCCCGAACCCAACGGCTACCTTCACATCGGTCACGCCAAGTCGATTTGCTTGAATTTTGGAGTCGCGGGCGAATTTGGTGGGCGCTGTCACCTGCGCTTCGACGACACCAATCCTGCCAAGGAAGAAACCGCTTATATCGAAGCGATCAAACGCGACGTGCTCTGGTTGGGGTTCGACTGGGGCGATCATCTGTACTTTTCGTCGGATTACTTCGAACAGCTTTTCGGATGGGCGGTTCATCTGATCGAATCAGGCAAGGCCTACGTCGACGACCTGAGCGCCGAAGAAATCCGCAGCTATCGCGGGACGTTGACCGAGCCCGGCCGAAACAGCCCCCATCGCGACCGAACCGTCGAGGAAAACCTTGATCTATTTCGGCGGATGCGCGGCGGTGAGTTTCGCGACGGCGAGCGCGTCCTACGCGCCAAGATCGATATGGCGTCGGGTAATATCAATCTGCGCGACCCGGTCCTCTACCGGATCGTTCGCGCCCCGCACCCGCGTACCGGATCGGACTGGTGCATCTATCCGAACTACGATTTTGCGCACGGGCAATCGGATGCCCTCGAAGGGGTTACGCACTCGTTGTGCACCTTAGAGTTCGAGGATCACCGGCCGCTCTACGATTGGTTTCTGGATAACCTGCCGGTACCGGCGCGCCCACGCCAGTATGAATTCGCCCGCCTCAATTTGTCCTACACGGTGCTTTCCAAACGGCGTTTGATCCAATTGGTCGACGAAGGTCGCGTTACCGGGTGGAACGACCCGAGGATGCCGACTTTGGCCGGCCTGCGCCGACGTGGTGTCCCGCCCGAATCGGTTCGCCGATTCATCGCCAGCATCGGCGTCGCCCGGGCCAACAGTGTTGTCGACATGGCGATGTTCGACCACGCCGTGCGCGAAGTTCTCAACAAAGCTGCGCTGCGGCGGATGGCGGTGATGCGCCCCCTCAAAGTGGTGATCGAGAATTATCCCGAGGATCGGAGCGAGATGCTCGACGCCGTGAACAATCCCGAAGACCCGGCCGCGGGGACGCGTCAGGTGCCGTTTTCCCGCGAACTTTTCGTTGAACGCGACGACTTCATGGAGGATCCGCCCAAGAAGTTCTATCGTCTGTCGCCCGGCCGCGAAGTCCGGTTGCGTTATGCTTACTTCATCACTTGTACCGACGTGATCAAAGACGCTGCCGGCGAGGTTGTCGAACTGCGTTGCACCTACGACCCGGCAACGCGCGGCGGCGATGCGCCCGATGGCCGAAAGGTGAAAGCGACGTTGCACTGGGTTTCGGCAACCCACGCCAAGACGGTCGAGGCACGGCTGTACGATCATCTGTTCTCGCAGCCTGTTCCCGGTACGGGCGGCGATTTCCTGGACGACCTAAACCCGAATTCCATCGAGGTAGTGACCGACTGTCGTGCCGAACCGGCGGTTGTGGATACGCCCGAAGGGCAACCGATTCAGTTCGAGCGGCTTGGGTATTTCTACCTGGATACGGACGCGACAGCGGATGCGCCGGTGTTCAATCGCACGGTCGGGTTGCGCGACAGTTGGGCGCGGGTCCAGGCAGCCAAAACGTCGTAGCCAAAACGTCGTAACGCCGCGGCTAAGGCTTGCCGATGCGCGGTTGACCGCTGGTCGACGCGCCGAAAGAGCGCTCCAAGGTCTTCGTGCTGTCGGCGGCGAGCTCGATCGCATCGGACAGCAGGCTCAGAATCCGAATATTGTTGTCGAGTACATGCCGTGCCTCGGGCCGGTTGTCGTCGACGATTTTTGTCGCACGTTTGATGAGGTCGCTGCGGATTAGCGTCAGGATGTCCTCAAGCTTGTAACCGTCTGGTTTTTCGTCGGTAGCGAGAAAATGCGTCATTGTAACTTTCCAACAATCAAATCATCGAAGCAGGAGGCTCGATCCCCAGCGCCTGTTGGCCAAAGGGAATCATGCCGCGATCATAATTGACGGCGATTTGCGTCGCAGCGGCGTTCAGGTCGCGGAGCTGTTGCTGTACTGGATTGCCGTCGAAAATGCCCATGGCGCCCATGGTCGTCGCGATCCGCTCAAGCGCATTTTGGCACATTCGGGTCGCAAAAGCGCGATCTCGGGTCATGGCCCGCACGGTTGACGGGTCGAGTGGCTGTCCGAGTTCGCCAAACGCCCGTAAGCGGTGGATTTGGGCCCGTAGAACGCGTCGGGCTGCATCGATCTCAGCGGCCGATTCGGCGAGGCGTAGCTGCACCGTCGGTTGATTGGCGACGGTCTCGCCAGTCATGACGCCAACCCGTGCGCCGGTCGCCTTGGCGTAGGCCTGGAGGCCTCCCTCCGCCATTCCAACAATGGGTCCGAGCAAGCTGGTGCCGAAGTAACCAGCCAATGGCAGCCGCCAGATAAAGGCCGCGTCGGCCCGGCCACCCGCCGGATCGGCGGCCCAGAAGGCCGCCATCGGCATGGCACGGTGGGCGGGCACGAAGGCATCGGTGACGACGATGTCCTTGCTGCCGGAGCCGCGCATGCCCGACACGAACCAGGTATCCTCGATCATGTAGTCGCGCGCTGGAACCAGCAGGAATAGCGGCGGTCCGGTGGGTGCGCCATCGGCGCCCTTCTGCGCGCCGGATACCAAGACCCAGTGGGCGTGGTCGATTCCGCTGGCAAATTTCCAACGGCCTGAAAGTCGGTAGCCCGCGCCATCCGTAGCGACGCGCACACCCTGCTGAACCGATGCGTTGGCGACCAGGACGTCGTAGCTGTCGCCGTAGATCTCCTCCTGCGCCTGGACGTCGAACCGGCAGGCGTAGCAGTTGTTGGCGGCGACGACGGTCGCGATCCAAGCCGTCGACGGGCAGGACTGGGCAAGCACGCGACCGATATCGAATTGAATGCCCCACGGAGAGTCGTCACCGCCGTACTTTGTCGGTTGAAAATGGCGGAGCAATGTCTCGCGATATAGCGATTGCATGGATTCGGGCGGAACCCGACGCGCAGCTTCCGTCTCGCGAACGCGCGACGTGAGTTCGGAGCCCAAGGCCGCTGCTCGGGCGACGACCGGCGCCCATTGGCGCTCGGTCTCGGCGACGGACCGCGCAGAGGAACCCGTCGTCACTGCTTCGCCAGACTGATGGTGCCGTTGCCCGATAGAAGAACCGCAATGGGTCGTGTTTTCTCGAAATGGGCAAAGACAATCATGCCGATCACGGTAATCGGAACGCACAGGATTGCTCCCACGATGCCCCACAGGCTACCCCAGATCACAAGCGACAGGATTACCACCAACGGACTTAGGTTAAGGGTGCTGCCCATTATGCGCGGCTCAAGGAAATTGCCGATCGTGAACTGGGTCACGCCAAGTGTGGCCACGACGATAATGAACGGCACCGGCGAACTGAATTGGACCAACGTCAGTAGGGCGGGGAACACAACGCCCAACATCGACCCGATCGTCGGGATGTAGTTGAGCATAAAAATGACGAACGCCCAGAATGCGGCGAAGTCGACACCGATCAATAGCAAGATGACGTAACTCACTGCACCGGTCAGCAAGCTCATCAGCGTCTTGATCCAGACGTAAGACTGGATCTGCGTCTGCATGTGGTGGAGGAGCGAGCGGAATTCCTTTTCCCGGCCGCTATCTTCGAACATCGCCTTCATCTTCTTGTCGAAACTGCGTTGCTCGATCAGGAGGAACAGGACGTAGATGAAGATAATGCCGGCATTACCGACGATGCCCGTCGCCGCTGCCGCAAAATTGGACGCCAGTCCCCGTAGATCTATTTCGCCGAGCATTTGGCTGAGCTGCGGCACTTCACTAAGGCCGAAGAAACCGGCGACCTGGGCCACCAGCCGCTCAAGATTTGCCTCGTAGGTGGGCGCCGCTGCGATCACCTGGGCGATGTTGTCGCCGATCAAGTTGGCGATCACAACCAGCGCGACGATCACTGTGATCAGCGCGGCGGGCAAGCCGACCCAGCCGGGCAGCCGCCACGACGCGATACGGATCCGCCCGTAAAGCCGGACCAGGGCGTCGAGCAGATACCAAATCATCACCGCGAGTGCGAGGGGGATCAGGATGTCTCGACCTGTCACCAAAAGGACGACCGATAGGCCGACAATGCCGACGGAAACGCCGAAGGCGACTAGATTTGCTGGGGCCTGCATCGATCTACCTCGTCAGGATAACAACGTGAACTTTAGCACGCCGGAAATCCCAATACCTATGCGGTACCGTCTATACTGCCATGGCAATTGCATGGAGGCGACGATGGCGACGCGAACCGCAAAATCGATGATCGAGGCGATCGACCGGTATTTTGACACGGTCGACAACGGCGACGTTGCCGGGACTCTGGCCGAACTCACACCCGACTGTATCATTGCGGTGGTCACCGACGGGGTTGCCCACGAAGGGCGCGACACCGCTATCAAGGCGATGTTTGAACGGCGGCTTGGGACCGTAGATAAGGCGTGGCACGGCAACCGACGCTACGTCGCGGACCCGGCCACCGGGCTCGCATCTACCCGGTTCGATGTCCGGCGCACCAGCACCGACGGCAACAAGATCGCGATGGACAACATCAACTTTTTCGAATTCGAAGGCGATAAGCTTCGCCGTATCTCGATCTGGATGAGCGGCGAGAACACGCTTCGCTAGGTGGCGCTCCGGGCAGTGAAACCGCCATCGACGAGGATCTCGGTCGCGGTGACGTATTTTGCCTCATCCGACGCCAAGAACAGGGCCGCATAAGCGACATCCCAAGCGTCTCCCATATGACCCATCGGGCACATCGCGTTCCGCCGTTCGATTGCTTTGTCCAGATTGCCGCCGTGGTATTGGCCCGCAACGCGGTGGGCGACCAGAGGGGTGTTCATCAGGCCCGGGATGACCGTGTTGGCGCGGATGCCTCGTCGGATGTATTGCATGGCGATGCCGCGTGTGAATTGGACCAAGCCCGCCTTGGCCGCGCGATAGGCGATCAGGTCGCTGCCGTAATAGGTCATGCCGGCGATCGATGCGACGTTGACGATCGCGCCTTTGCCCTGCGCCTCCATCACCGGCAGCACGCTTTTGCACGTCAGAAACACGCTCTTCAGATTGAGATCGATGTTCGCGTCCCAATCGGCCTCCGCCATCTCGACCGGGCCGCCCGGTATCGAACCGCCCACGTTGTTGTGTAGGATATCGATACGGTCGTAGGCTGACAGGCATGTGTCCACCATCTGCCTAACTGCTTTCGCATCGGTCACGTCGGTGGCGACGGCGACGCAAGTGCCACCTTCGTTTTCGACCAACCGGCGGGTCTCCTCCGCCGCGTCCTGGTTGATGTCGGCGGCAAGGATTTTGGCGCCTTCCCGCGCGAACAGAACGGCGGTTGCCTTGCCGTTGCCCCAACCGTCGGCGACGGAACCGGCACCCGTGATCAATGCAACTTTACCCTGTAAGCGGCCGGTCATTGCGGTCCTTTCGGCAGACGATACATGAGAAGACAGCGCGACGCGGGATGCCACGCTCGGATCGGTGCGTTAGCCTTCTTTGGTCGCCCCGTAGACCATCCACGGAATCGCAGATGCCGCCGAGTTGTCTAGGATAACACTCCCCGGTGCGAACCCGGCGTCCTCGGCGGGCGCGCGCAGATCCATATCGTGCAGCGTTCCCCAGAACGGCTCGGCGTTGTAGTGGGTGCTCCAGTCTCGGGTAAAGGCGGTAAACGGGTCGGCCTTTTGGTTGAAAAATGGCACGTCGCCGTGCAGCACTAGGCCGCCTGGACTTAGCAACCTGTGGCACTCGCGCATGATCGTGTAGATCGCCTTGTGCGACGTTTCGTGCAGCAGAATGTGGGAGACGATTAGATCGAAGTGGCCGTCGGGAAAGTCCGTTGCCTCGGCATTCTGCTGAGAAAAATGGATCGCCCGCCCGAGGCTTTCAGCGCGCGCCTGCGCGTAGCGAAGGACTGGCGCCCCGACATCGATCGCATGGATCTCCGCATCCGGAAATGCTTTCGAATAGGGCAGGGTGCAATGGCCGACAGCGCACCCCATGTCGAGAATGCGTGTGGGCCGAAAGTCGGGCCGGTGTTGCTTGATCCACTTGATCACGGCAAGCCCCATATCTTCGTTATAGGGGCCCATGCTGCCCATCGCGAACATGTAGACGCCGGGGTCGTAGATTGCCCCTGCGGTGACGTCGTCGGTCGCCCGGTCCGTGTAGTAGCTTCCCGGCATCAGATGGATATCGACTGCGGTCTGGTAACGCGGGATCGGCAAGGAAGGGTCGAGGTGTAGCGTCGTGCATTTCGCCTTGGCGCGAATTTCGCGGGCGCGCGCGCTCAGTTCGTCGATCCGGCGATGGGCGACCGATTCGCCGACTTCCTGCTTCAGTTCCTGGTAGAGACGCGAGAGCGAACCCGACATTTGCCAATAGGGGTCGTGCTTGATGGCGCGGTGGACTTCATGTCGGTTCTTCGGTGCCCGGCCCAGCGTGCGTTCCAGCGAGGGCGATACGCGATGATCGAAGACGTGTTTGGTGCCCGCTGCGACGTCTTTGGTGACGTGTTCCTTAAAGCTGAAAACGAACTCCATCCGCGCCGCCTCGTCGTGATCGGTGGCCGGAAGCATTGCGTGGGCGCCGGGATGGGGCATCGAGGTGTCTCCTGAAGTTTGCGCTGTGACTTTAGCATGATTGGTGCCGTCGTGGGTCGCCGAGATGGGTCAGGGGGATCGGTGCGTGCGGGCTGCGGCAAGGGCGGCGTTCATCTCAGCGCCGAAAATGAACAAGATGGCGCTCACGTGAAAGTACACAAGGGTGAGAATGACGCCGCCCAGGCTCCCATAGGTGACGTCGAAATCCGTTAGGTTGCTGAGGTAAAGCGAGAAACCGGTTGCTAGCGCAATCCATAGAAACGCGGTCAAGGCTGCGCCGAACCATACGTCGCGCAGCCGCTGTCTCCGGCACGGCAGGGTCGCGTGGAGAAGCGTGAGGATTGCAAACAAGATCGACGTGGCGGCGACATCCCGGACCGTGCCGACGACGGCCTCGGCGCCGGCTGGCAGAATCAACGTGACGGTTAACAGCGACCAAATCGCTGGCCCTAGAATAACACTCAGAGACAATCCCAAGGTCAGCGTGCCGCCGGTCATCACGACAAACAGGCTTTCAATCCGACGGCGCCAGAACGGGCGCACTTCTTCGACGCCGTAGGCGCGATTGAGCACGTGCCGAAGCGTCTCTACGCCGCTCGATGCAATCCACAGGGTTCCGATGAGGCTGAACGTCAGAAGGCCGCCACGCCGGGCGGCGAGTACTTCATCCACTGCGGGATGCAACGCGGCGCCAACCCGCTCGGGCACGAGGTCGAAAACCCGCTCGATGAAGGCTTCGGCCGACTGTGGTTCGCCAATGAAGCCTGCCAGGGCAGTGAGGAACACCAGAAACGGGAAAAACGACAGCATGGCCATGAAAGCCATGTGGCCAGCGAATAGGATCCCGTCGTTGCGGACTACCCGCCCAATCGCGGCAATCAGGATGCCGGAGGCTTTGCGCATACCGTTCCGTCTGAACCGTGGTGTTCTGCCATCCGAAAGCAGCATACTCCGGCGCGCTGCGGGAATCAGGGGCAATCGCAGCGGATCAGCAGGGTCGATCACGCGGCATCCCGGCGCGAGGCGTGAATCCAGCTAGGCGAGGTTGTCGGCTGCCCGAGAGAAACGCATAATCGTCAGGAACATTGAGGGAGGGTGGCATGGCCGTCGCGGAAACTGAGCTGGAACATCGGGTGCTGAAGCCCAAGCTGGCAACGCCGGAAGCGCTAGAGGGCTACGGATACCTGATCGGCGGCAGCAAGACCAAGGCCCCCGACACCGGGTACTACGGCTCTGCTGTGCAAACCAGCAAGCCCGCGCCCTTCAAGTCGAACGACGATACGTCGCTGTCGCTTGCGACCATCAATCCCAGGCCCATGCAAGTGCGCTGGATGGAATACCACAACAAACACACCCAGACCTTTATCCCGTTGGAAGGCAAGCCGTTCGTTGCAGTTCTCGGCAAACCAACCTGTCGCCGCCCGGATGGGTCGTGGGACGAGACCCAAGAACAGACCCCCGACATCGAGAGCGTCGAAGCGTTCTATTTTGAGGGGGCGGCGGGTTTCGTCATGAACATCGGGACGTGGCACGAATTCCCCTTTGCGGTCGAGCCCGATTCGAACGTGGTGGTCATCCTGACGAATGAAACGACAGACAACCTGAAGAACATCGTCGATGGCGAAGCCCACGGAGACGACCTGTGCAAGCGCGATCTGCAAAAGCGCTTCGGCGTCGTTTTCGAAGTTGAGCTCTAGGGGACGTCTACTTAACGCGGACCACACGGAACGTCCGCAGGCTGCCGTCATGCTCGGTGACGCTTAGGTATTCGTTTTCGACGATCGAGTGACGATCGAGCTTGAATAGCGGCTCGTCGTCGTCGGCTTTCTGCCCCTCGTAATGGAAATGCCAGCCCTTCCCGACATGCCGAAGGGTGCCGTTCTCATCGTCCTCGCCTTCCCAGAAGCGGCGGACGGTGCATTTGGCTTTTTTGTCGCGCCACTCGGCTGCGTCTAGGTGACCTTCGGCGTTCAGCGGCGCGACGAACTCGTACCCGTGGGTTGCGCTTCCATTGGGAAAATCGTGGTCGCGGGCGAGTTCCAAACGGACGTGACGCAGGGTCATGACAATGCTCCTTTTGTGTTCGTACGTATTCTTAGATGGGTCGACCGGGAGGGGCGTTGAGCAAGGTCAACGCGATCGATTAGGCTTCGGTAGACTCTTCCAATGCCGCAATGTTGGGAATGGTCACCTTGTGGGTTGACGGCAGCTCAATCAAGCCTTCTTCCCGAAGCGCGGTGAAAGTCCTACTCACGGTCTCGATGGTGAGGCCCAAATAATCGGCGATATCGCTTCGGCTCATCGGAAGCTCGAATGCCGCGCCCTCTTCGCCGCAGTCGGCACCATGGCGAAGTTGACCGATAAGAAACGACGCGACTCGCTCCTTGGCCGTCTTGCGCCCGAGGCAAAGCATTTGCTCTTGGGCGGCGGCGAGCTCGTCGTTGGCGATCTCGTAGAGGCGCTCGCGGACTGCCGGCATCTCGTTCAGCAAGTCTTCCAGTTCGTCGATTTTGAACCGGCAAAGATCGGAATCGGTGATCGCTTCGGCCGAATAGGCATAGGTCTTGCTGGCCGCGAGGCCGAGAAAGTCGCCCGCGTTCAGGAAGCCGGTGATTTGACGGCGCCCGTCCTGGAGCAGTTTGAACAACCGCACGTGGCCGCGGGAGATATTGTACACGTACCGTGCGTCGTCGCTTTCGTCGAAAATCGTCTGCCCAGGCCGCACCTGCACATGGGTGACAATACGGTCCAACGCGTCGATGCGACGGGTATCGATTGCCGAACACATCGCTTTGTGGCGGACGCTGCATTGGGCGCAGCGGCGCGGCAGGCGAAGGGCAGATACCTCAGAATGATCCACGGACATGGTGGGCCGTAACTCCCCATTCTCTTTTGCCGAATTGATACACCGCAATTACGGACGCGTACAGGCCGGTCCAGGATGCGTCATGGTTCAACTGGTCGTCACCGTCGCGCCGCTGGAACTCGGCGAAGTCGATTTAGCCTATCCGCTGGTGGCCCTGGGGGACATACCTCTGTCGCTCGAGGCCTGGCGCACCTTGGCGAAAGACGTTCTAAGGCGACAAGCAGAGGGGTTAGCCTGCGGCGTGATGACGGCCCGGCGCCGTCACCAAATTCGAGGGCTCTTTACGTACGAGGTGCCGGCCAGCGTGTCGCCGCCAATCCTCTGCGTCGGGCATCTCAGCGTCGGGGAACCCCTTGAGAGCCTCGTGCCGTGGGATAGCCTCCTGTGGTCGATCGTCGAATTGGGTCAGCAGAACAACTGCGCCGCAGTCCATATCGGTCTGCCGCCGGACCGCGCGTGGCTTCTGGAACGATGGCCGGACCCCGAGGCGCTCGCTAACCCTATTGCGGTCGCCTGCACCGTCCGGTCGGTCAAGCCGATTACAGTCCGCCAAACCCAGTAATCCACCGCCCCATCTCAAACGCGACGATCCCGCCGCTGGCGAGGAAACCGAGAAGCGGGACGCCCAGAGGCACTGTAAAGGAGTCTGCCGCCCGTCCGGGTTCCCGCAGCTTGATGATCACAAGGGCAAGGTCCACGGTGGCGAAGACGACAAGGATTGCCAACGACGCCGCTTTCGCGAGGGATACCAGGGGCAGGGTAGCGGCCAGGACACCCACGACCGCGACAACCAGACCCGTAGCATACAAAGGGGTCCGTGTTCGTCCATTGACGACGGCAAGGAAACCGGGGAG
>CAYGKG010000062.1:0-4494 GCA_964350495.1 uncultured Alphaproteobacteria bacterium | reverse complement strand
CCGATGAACGCAAAGAAGGCGACGACAGATCCGGCGAGAACCGCCACGGCAGGTCCCAATTCCCAAGTGGGGATCATCGTCGGCAACGCAGCCGGAAGATCGGCAAGCGCCGGACCGCCGACCCAAATGACCAATCCCAAGCCGCCGAGTTCGACAAGTGTCATCGCTGCGGCTGCACCCGCCGCTTCGGCGATGCCCCAAGCGGCGACTGCGCCTAAGAGGACAGTCAAGGCGATCACGGCGGGAATGGCGGGTACGGCCGCAAATTCGTTAAGGTAGCCGACGGACCCACGGATAACCGTTGCCGCCGAGATCGTGCCGGCAATCACGACCAGTAAACCGATTGCCGTGGAAATTCCAGTGCGGCGAAAGGCGATCTTCGTATAGAGCGCTTCTCCGGCGCTCGCCGGAAAGCGACCGCACAACTCGGCAAAAGAAAATGCGCTCAGGCCGGCGAGGACGGCGGCAACCAGAAAACTTACTGGCGCCGCCGCGCCGGCAACTGCCGCGACCTCGCCGACAAGGACATAGATGCCTGCACCGACCGTAGTCCCGACGCCGTACAGAATGATGACGGGTAGAGAAAGTGTCCGCCGCAGGGAGTCGGGTTCGGTCGCGTCGGGCGGTCCGGTCAAGATTAGTGCGACATCATGACGGGGACTGTCATGTGTTTGAGGAGGTAGCGCGTGGCGCCGCCGAAGACGAGTTCGTTCAACCGGGTGTGGCCGTAGGCGCCCATCACGATCAAGTCGCTGCCGTTCTCGCCTGCGGTATTGATGAGGATGTCGCCGATCGAGATGTCATCGACGTGCACGTTCTTGGTTTGGACCTTGATCCCATGGCGCGCGAGGTGGGTTGCGATATCCATCGCCGGCGTGGTGCTGCGTAGGTTTGCGGCAACGACGAGAATTTCATCGGCGGACGTCAGGAGGGGCATCGCGTCGGCGGTCGCCCGTGCGGCCTCGCGGCTGCCGTTCCAAGCCAGTAGAATTCTCTTCCCGATGTTCGGGTAGTCACCCACACTGGGGATCGCCAGGATCGGTCGGCCGGACGCCAATGCAAGGTCGCCCGGCAAACCTTCCGCTCCCTTCGGCACTTCCTCACCCGAGGCTGGCTGGCCCACCACTGCGATGTCGGCGTAGCGGGCGTGTGCGGAGATAATATCGCGTGCGAACCCCCGTTCCTTGCGCCATTCCGATGAGACGCCCTCTTTGCGAACCGACTCGTTGAACGCTTGTTCCGCCTCCGAGGCTTTGCTTTCGGCGTCTGCCTCAAAATCCGCGTAGACTTGCGCTGGCAGCTCCGCGCCGATGAAGCCCGGCACGATCAGCGGCGACACCGTATAAAGCCCTACGAGATGGGCGTCATGTCGCGCCGCGAAAGCGATTGCTGCCGCCGTCCGTGCGGCGTTTCGAGGGTCGTCGGCGAGGTGGAGCAGGATCGTCTTGATGGACATGGTTATTCTCCCTTTTGTATGCCGATCTTAGGTCGGGCACCGAAGATGTCTTTGAGCGGCGTCAACGGTGTTGGGCAATCCAGCGGTCGGCCTCGGCTTCGGCCCTTAAGATCTGTTCTAGGGTCATGCTTGCGCGCAGGCTGTCCCGGCTCTCGGCAGCGGCGGGGTAACCTTGGTGTGCGGCGATCGCGAACCATCGATACGCAGCCGTAAGGTCTTGCCGTACGTCTTGAGGGGGGGTGGCCAATAGCCAGGCAGCTTCGTACTGCGCGGGCAGATAGTCCTGTTCCGCAGCTTGCAGGAACCAACCAAGTGCTATCAGCCCATTTGGCGGAACGCCGTTTCCGTCCCGGTAGAGTACGCCAGCGTAATACTGGGCGGCGGCAAAGCCGGCCTGGGCGGCGCCAATAATGTTGTCGGCCGCTGGCCGGCCCTCCTGGAATGCGTCGAAACCGAGGACGAACTTGGCGCGAACGTGTCCTTGCTTGGCCGCCTCGGTCAACCAGAATCGGCCCTCGTCGGCATCGGTTTCCGTGCCGAAGCCATGACGATACATCGTCCCGAGGTAGAACTGCGCTTCGGCGTTGCCGGTCCGCGCGGCCGGAAGCAATTCGCGCCATGCGGTTATCCTGTCGCCGGTAAGAAAAGCCTCGATCCCGCTGGCGACGTCGGCCCAGGCGTTGATCGGAGAGAGCAGAATAGCGACAAGCAGCACCATGATAGATGAGGCCGTACAGTGTTTGGCTGAGTGCGTCATCGCTGCACCTCCTTGGGAGCGCTTTCGCGTTGGAGTTTTGCGAAGCCGAAACCGTAGGAGCGGACATTCGGGATGCTGAACGGTACAGCCGCCGGTACCGGCGGGGATGCCGTTCGAATCGTCATTGCTCCCGTAGGCTTGACTTTGGTCATGGCCAAATTGTCCTCGGTCTGGTCAGATAGGGCCTTGATTACGGTCAAGACTGGGGCCAGCTGCAAAGCAGGGTTTTGGTCCATATATTCAAAGACTTGGAGGCGCGGGGATGGTTAAGATTGGTACTGTAGCGGTCGGTTTGGCGTTGGCGGCCGGGAGTGTTTTCGGTACGCCGTCGGCTTGGGCATTCGATGCCCGCCAGGTCGGCCAACTCAGGGATACCAAGGCTTGCGAGCGTTGCGACCTTGGCGAAGCGAGCCTCAAGAATCTGGATCTGAAAGGCGCTAACTTGGCCCGCGCAAAACTGGTCGATGCGGACCTCAAGGGTGCTGATTTGTCAGGCGCCGATTTGGCCGGCGCCGACATGCGCCGCGCCGATCTCGAGAAAGCTACCTTGGTTGGCGCGAACCTTGCGCGTTCCAACGGCGCTGGCGTCGACATGGAGAAGTCCGACGCGTCCGGAGCCGATTTCTCCGGTGCCGATTTTCGTAACGCGGATATCGGCGAGTCCTCGTTGATATCGGCCAAGATGGTCGGCGCCGACTTCGGCGGGGTCGACTTCAAACGATCCGATTTGTCCGGTGCCGATCTGAGTGCGGCGAAGTTCCAGCGGGCCAATCTCGAGCGTGCCATTCTGCGTGGCGCGAACCTGAGCGAGGCCGATCTGACACGGGTCGAACTCGACCGTGCGGATATGACGGGTGCGAACCTGTCCTCGGCGATTCTCAAAGATGCGCAGCTAAAGCGGGCGAACTTTACCGACGCGAACCTTTCCAACGTCGATCTGAGTGGTGCAGTTCTCAAGCGCGCCGATCTCAGTGGCGCCAATTTGACTGGGGCACGCGGGTTGAAACCCCGGCAGCTTGAAGACGCTTGCGGCGACTCCCGGACGCAGTTGCCGGATCCGGAACTTGTGCTCCAAGACTGCCAATAGCCTAGGTCGCGGGCGCGGCCAAACGATGCTTGAAATCGAAAGCGCCCGCGCAAGGTCCGAAGAGACGAATCTGCCCTAAGCGGACTATCGCCTCTTCTACGGTTGGGGGGCTCGTCCCGGCGGGATGCCACCACAAAACGAGGTCGCGCGTCGATGAAGGTTCGAACCACGCCTTGCGCGCGGCGAACAAGATGCGGTGGTCGCTCCGATAGGTGTAGTCGTGCAAAGCGTCGATTGATTCCCAAAGCGACATGTTGACGAGCGCGGTATCGCCCAAGGGCCGAATTTCGGTGGAATTGTCGCTCTCATCCCTCAGACGCCAAACGAAGCCGGGGCTGAGGTCCGCTAAACGGTTGATGCGGTCCAGTTCCTCCACGAAACCTTGCATCGCCGGGTGGTCGAGCGGGTAGCGCATGGTCGCAACGTTGAACTGCGCGAGGTGATAGGGCGCCGCAGTCATCCGGCAAAATACGCACAGGTGACGAGGATCTTGCCGTCGCGGGCGGCACCGCGGCGATTGGCGTGGTCGAGTGCATCGGCGATCCTTTCGAGCGGATAGACCGCCGCCACTTTGGCCGTCAGAGCGCCTTTACCGACAAGATCGGCAACCTCTTCCCGCACCGCGCGCTCTTGCTCGGCGCCGTAGAGCGTTCGGAAGGTTCGTGACATCATGAAGCCTTGGAAGCGTAAGCCGCGCCCGAGCGACAATTCCTTGGGAATGATCGGGTCTTCGCCGCTCATGAGCCCGTAGTTCACGATCAAACCGAGTTCGCCCAGACAGTGGGCGAGCCATGCAGTCCCCTGTCCCCCCGCGACGTCGAGGGCGAGTTTAATGTCCGCCCCGCCGGTCGCCGCGGCGACCCGCTCGTGCAGCCCGGGGCCGTCTTTAACGACCGCATCGGCACCGAGCGCGTTAAGCTCGTCGATCATTTCGTCGCGTCGCACAGCCGATACCGTGCGCAAACCCATCGTCCGCGCCAATTCGATCGCGTACCGGCCGCACGCCGAGTTTCCACCGTTCTGAACGATCCAGTCGCCCGGATTGTGCTTGACGAACGCGTTGACCAGAAGCCAGCTCGATACCGGGTTGACCGTCGCCATCGCCAACTGCAGCGTGTCGCCATCAGACAGAACCTTGATGAGGTCTTTCTCATCGACTTTGACCTCGTCCCGACAGGTTCCGAAGGACAGCGG
>CAYGKG010000061.1:0-17539 GCA_964350495.1 uncultured Alphaproteobacteria bacterium | reverse complement strand
CAAAATCACCGTCACCAACACGCCGGGCGTCCTCACCGAAGACACAGCCGACATGACGATGGCGTTGATCCTCGCCGTGCCGCGACGCCTAGTCGAAGGCGAGCGCCTGATGCGCACCGGCGAGTGGCCGGGTTGGTCGCCCAGTTTCATGCTGGGCCGGCGGATCTGGGGCAAGCGCCTGGGCATCGTCGGCATGGGCCGGATCGGTACGGCCCTGGCGCGCCGGGCGCGCGGCTTCGGCCTCTCGATCCACTATCACAACCGCCACCGCGTCGCGCCCGAGATCGAAGGCGAACTCGAAGCGACCTATTGGGACAGCCTCGACCAGATGCTGGCCCACATGGACATCGTCTCGGTCAACTGTCCGCACACGCCGGCGACCTACCATCTGTTGTCGGCGCGCCGGCTCAAGCTGCTGCGCAAGGAGGCCTACATCGTCAATACCGCGCGCGGCGAAGTCGTCGACGAGACCGCGTTGATCGCCATGCTCAAAGCCGGCGATCTGATGGGCGCGGGCCTCGACGTTTACGAGAACGAGCCGCAGGTCAAACCTGGTTTCTTCAAACTCGACAATGTCGTCATGCTGCCGCACATGGGCTCGGCCACGCTCGAAAGCCGCCTCGCCACCGGCGAGCTGGTGCTGATCAACATCCGCACCTTCATGGACGGCCACAAACCTCCCGACCGGGTCATCGCCGGCACGACGATCTAGATCGATTGAAGGCTGTCGCTGATTATCTTCGCGGCCTCATCTGGGGCGCGCGCTGTAATGTCGATAGTTAGATTCATCGGCTTCGCCAGATCGTGGACGAAATTCCCGGCACTCCGGCCGTCGCGCACCCAGACGACATCGGTCATTTTGCCGAATTGTCCGCGAGAAGGATCGACAATGCGCCGATCATGCTCGTCCTCGTCGCAGCGCAGCTCGGTGAAGAACGGTGTCCCTCCCGCCGCGCGAATGGCAGCTCCTAGGCGATCTAGAAAGCCCGGCACCACCGACGGCTCTGGTGCAAATGTAAAGATGACACCGCTGAGACCTTCTTCGGCGGCGCGGGTCATGGTGGCAAGCCAGAATTCATCACGAAGGTCGGAGAACGCCTCTGTGCCGATTGGAAATACCGGCGTCAGTGCATCGACGATGAGATGATTGTGGAAGATCGCGTATCCCGTCTTTGCCGCGAGCGCCCGCGCAACCGTCAGTTTCCGACACCGGGCATCCCGACAAGGACGATTACGAGCGTACGGTCTCCAACCATAGACACCGCGTTACATGAACAGCATCGCGCCGTCGGCGCGGGCGTCGTTTAGAAACGTCACCAATCCGCCCTCAACGAACGCGATGTCGTCGCGCAACGTCGCGCGCTCGATGTCCTTGGCGCGCAGGCCCATGTCGCACACCATGAAGGTCGCGCCAAGCTCGGCGCAGGCCGACAGCAGCTCCTCGAACCCGCCGACGCCGCGCGCGGCAAAACCGGCATCGACCGCCGCACCGGTTTCGCCGCCCTCGCTCAGCACCGTGTGCCAGCCGGGCCGCCCGTCGGTGTCGCGGGTCAGGCACCGGATCGCGTCCATCGTGAAGAACAAGGTCACCGGCGTGTTGGTCGCGATCGCCGCCGCCGCGGTGGCCAGTGCGAAGTGAACCTTGTCGAAGGCCCCGGAATAGACGATCAGCGACAGCTTGCCAGGGCGCACCGGCGGAATCGAGTCAGGCGGCATCGGCCTGAATCGTGGTGATCGTTGGGTTCGTACCGCACAGCGCGCACGCCGGATCGGGTTTCACCCGAACCTTGCGAAACGATATCCCCAGGCCTTCATAAATCAACAGGGTGCCCGACAAGCTGTCCCCGATCCCGAGAATCTCCTTGATCACCTCGGTTGCCTGGAGCGCGCCCATCGTGCCGGCCATCGCCCCCAGCACACCGCCCTCTGCGCAGCTCGGGATCAGGCCGTCGGGCGGCGGCGCGGGATAGATGCAGCGATAGCACGGGTGACCGTCGCCGCGGTGGGACTTGAAGGTCGACAACTGGCCGTCGAACCGCAGCACGGCGGCCGATACCAGCGTCTTGCCGCCCAGGTGACACGCGTCGTTCAGCATGAACCGGGTGGCGAAGTTGTCGCTGCCGTCGGCCACGAGGTCGTAGTCGGCAATCAGCGCTGCGACGTTGGCCGGACTCAGCCGCAGCGGATGCTCGATCACCCGAACGTCCGGGTTCAGCGCCGCGAGCATCGCGTGCGCACTCGCGGTCTTCGCGTCGCCGATGCGCGCGGTGGTATGGGCGATCTGGCGTTGCAGGTTCGACAGATCCACCGTGTCGTCGTCGACGATCCCCAGCGTGCCGACGCCCGCCGCCGCGAGATACATCAGCAGCGGCGACCCCAAGCCGCCCGCGCCCACCACCAGAACTTTCGCGCCCAGCAAGGCAGCCTGGCCGGTGCCGCCGACCTCATCGAGGATGATGTGGCGGGCGTAGCGGTGGATCTGCGCTTCGCTAAAGTCCATGGCGGTCAGGAGAGATCGAACAACGCGGTCGAGAGATAGCGTTCGGCGAACGACGGCAGGATGACGACCAAACGTTTGCCGGCCCAGTCCGCGCGGCGTCCGACCTCCGCCGCCGCGGCGATCGCCGCCCCCGACGAAATGCCGACGGCGAGGCCCTCGACCTTGGCCGCGAGCCGGGCGGTCTCCAGCGCGGTTTCGTTGGCGATCGTCACCACTTCGTCGATCAACGATCGGTCCAAGTTGCCGGGCACGAACCCCGCGCCGATGCCCTGGATAGCGTGCGGTCCGGGTTGGCCGCCCGACAGGATCGCGCTGTCCTCGGGCTCGACCGCGATCATCTTGAGATCGGGCAGGCGTTCCTTCAGGACGCTGCCCACGCCGGTCAAGGTGCCGCCGGTGCCGACGCCTGAGACCACGCCGTCCAGGACGCCGCCGGTATCGGCCCAAATTTCCTCTGCCGTGGTCCGGCGGTGAATTGCGGGATTCGCCGGATTGTCGAACTGCTGCAGCGAAATCGCGTTGGGTAGCGACTTGATGATTTCTTCGGCCCGGGCGATGGCGCCGCGCATCCCCTTTGGCGGCGGGGTCAGTTCGAGCTCTGCACCCAACAGCAGCAGCATCTTGCGGCGTTCCTGCGACATGCTTTCGGGCATGGCCAAGATCAGGCGGTAGCCCCGCGCCGCGCAGACGAAGGCCAGCGCGATTCCGGTATTGCCCGAGGTCGGCTCGACAATCACCGTGCCCGGCTTCAGGCGGCCGTCGGCCTCGGCGGCGTCGATCATCGCGACGCCGATACGGTCCTTGACCGATCCCAGCGGATTGAAGAACTCCAGCTTGCCGATCAGGTCGGCGCGGCACTCCAGGGCGGCGGCCAATTTGGGCAGGCGCACCAGCGGCGTGCGGCCAATGGTTTCGGTAATCGAATCGTAGATGCGGCCGTGGAAGGCCGGCGCGGGTGTGTGTGCCATCAGATATTGAAATCCATGCGTGGGGGGATGGGGGCGGCGATATTGGAGACCCGTGCCTGGTGGCACAGATCCTCCAGGGTGACGGCGTCAAGGCGCGCCATCGTCTCGTTCTGCACGTCGCGCCACAACGGCGCGATAACCTTTTGACCGATTTCCGAAGTACTCGGATGGTCGGGTCCGTCATCGCTCTCCAGCGCAGCAACGACGCGGGCGATTTCGCCCACGGTGATGCGCCGCCGTTCGCGCGCCAAACGGTAGCCGCCCTTGGGGCCGCGCACACCGCGCAGGATGCTCGCCCGTACCAACCGCTGCATAACCTGTTCGAGGTAGCGTTGCGGGATGCCCTGGCGCGCGGTGATGTCGCGCGATTGCACCGGGTCGGGGCCGCTGTGGACCGCAATGTCGACCACGGCTTCTAGAGCGAACATCATCTTTTTGGAGATGCGCAACACTAATCAGCCCTCCGTTGTGCCGACGCCGGTCGAACCGAACCCGCCGGCGCCCCGCGCAGTTTGCGTCAACGGCGCTTCGCGCCACGCGACGCGGGCCACCGGGGCCACCACCAGTTGGGCGATGCGGTCGCCGCGCGCGACGGTGGCGGGTTCGCTGCCATGGTTGATCAAGATCACGCCGATCTCGCCGCGGTAGTCGGCGTCAATGGTGCCGGGCGCGTTCAGCACCGTCAGGCCCTGTTTGAGGGCGAGGCCGGAGCGGGGCCGCACCTGCGCTTCATGGCCGGCGTCCAACGCGATTCGGATGCCGGTCGGGATTGCCGCGCGCGCGCCGGGTGCCAGCACGCACGGGGTGTCGATTGCGGCGCGCAGGTCCATCCCCGCGCTTTCCGTCGTTGCATAATCCGGCAGCGGCAGATCGCGCGCGTGGTCCAGGCGCTCGATGGCGACGTTCAAGGTCACGGCGTGCGCCCGAGGTGCGCGGCGATGCGCGCGGTCAATGTCTCGGCGACCTGTTCTTTGCTCAGCCGCGGCCAGTCCTCGTGGCCGTTGGCGTCGATCAAGCTCACGGTGTTGTCGGCGGCCCCGAAGGTCGCGCCGCCCGCGACGCTGTTGGCAATGATCCAGTCGCATCCCTTGCGCCGACGTTTGTCGGCGGCGTTCTGCGCGACGTCGTCGGTCTCTGCGGCGAAGCCGACGACTAGGGCAGGTCGTTGGGTCGCGTGGCGCGACAGCGTTGCGAGAATGTCCGGGTTTTCGACCAAGGTCAGCGATGGCGGCGCGCCGCTCTTTTTCATTTTTGAGTCGGCAGCCGTATCGACCCGCCAATCGGCCACCGCGGCCGCGCACACCGCGATATCGACCGGCAAGGCGGCCTCGCACGCGTGCAGCATGTCGCGCGCACTCGTCACCGCGCGCACCGTGACCCCAGGCGGATCGGACAGCTCGGTCGGTCCGCTCACTAGAATCGTCTCGGCGCCGCGCCGCGCCAAGCTGGCGGCGATGGCGTGACCCTGCTTGCCGCTGGAGCGGTTGGCGATATAGCGGACGGGGTCGATCGGCTCGTGGGTCGGGCCCGACGTGACCAGCGCCCGCAAGCCTGCCAGCGGCAGCGGCGCGCCGCCGATCTCCGCCAGCGCCGCGGCAATGGCGACAACCAAATCGGCCGGTTCGACCAGCCGGCCCGCGCCGGATTCGCCGTCGGCCAGCGCACCGCGCGCGGGGCCAACGATGCGCACGCCGTCGTGGCGCAGCGTATCGATATTCCGCTGCGTCGCCGCGTGGTGCCACATGCGCACGTTCATGGCGGGCGCGATCAGGATCGGTTTGTCGGTCGCGAGCAGCGTCGTCGACGCGAGGTCGTCCGCGATGCCGGCGGTCATTTTGGCAATCAGATTGGCGGTGGCCGGCGCCACGACCACCAAATCGGCCTCCCGCGACAATTGGATGTGACCCATTTCCGATTCGTCCTTCAACGAAAACAGGTCTTGGTAGACCGGTTGCGCGCTGAGGGCCGCCACCGACAACGGCGTCACGAATTCGGTGGCCGAGGCGGTCAACACGCAGCGTACCGTGCAACCCTCGGCGCGCAGGCGCCGAATCAGGTCCAGTGCCTTGAAAGCGGCGATCCCGCCGGAGATGACAAGGAGAATACGTTTTCCGGTCAGCATGCCGGTGATCGATCCAAATTACAGGGAGCGGGTGTTGAAAACACTAAGCGCCCCACCCTGCGGTGTGCAAGGGCGCGAGTCTACGTCAGCAGCAAAATCGCCGCGATCGCGGCCCCGATCGCCATCAGCAGCCGGTTGGTCAGGCGGCGT
The DNA here is from genome assembly GCA_964350495.1 of uncultured Alphaproteobacteria bacterium. Lineage (GTDB taxonomy): Bacteria > Pseudomonadota > Alphaproteobacteria > SHVP01 > SHVP01 > CALJDF01. The sequence continues at coordinate 11,799 of CAYGKG010000061.1, read as the reverse complement.
TGTCGTGCCTGCTCGCGGGCAATTTCGCGCACCGTATCCGGGTGCAGGCGCAATCCTTCGTCGGCAATCTGGCTGACCAGCGTCTGGGCGCTTTCCAGCACCCCCGGCAAGCGCCGCATCACCCGCACGGTACCGTCCAGGCCCTCGCGCAGACGCGCGGCGGGGCCCATGTTGTCCTCCATCCATTCCTGAATGACCGGCTGGGCCTTTTCCCAAAAGACGATTTCGGGGTCCAGGCTCCGCGCCACGCCCTCGGCCACGACCATCGTCTTTTGCAGCAGCAGCAGTTGAGTCTGGGTCTCCATTTGGAATTGCTCGGTGACCCGCAGCAGTTGGGCCAACAGCCGGGCGATGGAAATCTCGTTGGCGGGTTTGCCCAAGATCGGCTCGCCGATCGCGCGGCAGGCTTGCGCGAAGGCGTCCATCGATTGATCCGCCGGAACGTAGCCCGCCTCGAAATGAACCTCGGCGACGCGCCAGTAGTCGCGGGTCAGAAAAGCCAGCATCAGATCGGCCAGGTAACGCCGGTTCTTCAAATCCAGCCGACCCATAATGCCGAAATCGACCGCCAGGATGTTGCCCTCGGCATCGGCGAACAGATTGCCCGGATGCATGTCGCCGTGGAAAAAGCCGTCGCGGAATACCTGGTGGAGAAAACCGGCGAGCAAATTGGTCACGACGGTATCGAGGTCGATGCCGGCGTCGACCAGGGCATGGCGATTGCCCAAGCCGACCCCCTCGACCCGCGCCAGCGTCAAGACGCGCGGCCCCGTGCGGGTCCAGTCGACCGCGGGCACCCGGTAGGTCGGATCGTCGACGAAATTTTGGCCGAGTTCCGATGCCGCCGCCGCCTCCAAGCTCAGGTCCATCTCCCGGTAGCTGCTCTCGGCGAACTTATCGATTACCTCGACCGGCTTGAGGCGGCGCATCGCCGGCTGGGTCGCGGCAGCAATACGCGCGAGCCATCGGAACAGCTCGATGTCGCGTCCGAAGGCGCGCTCGATCCCGGGTCGCAGCACCTTGACCGCGACTGCCCGACCGTCCGCGGTCGTCGCATAGTGGACCTGGGCGATGCTCGCTGCGGCGACCGGCGTTTGATCGAAGTCGGCGAACAGGGTTTCGAGCGAACAGTCAAAGGCGGTTTCGATCACCTCGACGGCGGCCTCGCCGGGGAACGGCGCCAAACGGTCGCGCAGCGCGGCGAGATCCTCGGCGAAAGCGTCGCCGACAAGGTCGGGCCGGGTCGACAACGTTTGGCCAAACTTGATAAAGGCCGGCCCCAACGCTTCGAGCGCGGCAACCAGCCGCTGCCCGCGCCGCAATCCGCGTACCGCTGCGCGCGGGCCCGGCAGGGCAAGCCGAGCGAGCCGCCGCGGCCAGCGCCCGTAGCCCAGCATATCCAACAGGAACAAGGCATCGTGCCGCGCCAAGGTATAGGCGATCCGGACCAGCCGGAGAATATTGCGGATCGGTCCCAGCAAGCGCGTTCAGGTTCGCCAGCCGACATGGAGCGCGACAATGCCGCCTGACAGGTTCCGGTAGGAAACGCGCTCGAACCCGGCGCCGGCGATCATGTCGGCAAACGCGTCCTGGTGGGGAAAGGTACGGATGCTCTCGGCAAGATAGCGATAGGACTCGGCGTCGCGCGCGATCATGCGTCCCATCACGGGCAGCAGGCGGAACGAATAGGCATCGTAGAGCGGCGCCAACAGCGGCGACACGCGGCTGAATTCAAGGCACAGAAATCGGCCGCCGGGACGCAGCACCCGGAAGGCTTCGGCCAAGGCTCCCGGAATATCGGTCATATTGCGCATACCGAACGCGACGGTGTAGGCGTCTGCCGCGCGCGGGCGCAGCGGCAGGGCTTGCGCATCCCCGCACGCCCAGTCGATGCCATCGATGTATCCCCGGTCGGTCGCGCGGTCGCGCCCGACCCGGACCATGCTTTCGTTGATGTCCAACACGCTGACCCGGGGCCGTGCCGCCGCGCCGACGAAGGGTTTCAAAATGCGCAGCGCGATATCGCCGGTGCCGCCCGCGACATCGACGACGTGCTCGCCCGGTCGGGCGTTCAGGCGGCGCACCATGGTGTCCTTCCAGGCCCGGTGCAGGCCGCCGCTCATCACATCGTTCATCAGGTCGTAGCGCTGCGCGACCGAATCGAATACGCCGCGCACCAAACCGCTCTTGGCGGCGCGGGGCACGGTGCGAAAACCAAAGGGAACCTCCTCGGGCTGGGTCGGATCGGAGGTCGGGGCGCCATCGCTCATGGCGGCGACGATAGCGCAGGGGCCCCAAACGCGCTACTTTGGCCGGGCGCGGTCGGGCCCCGCCGGACCGCCGCCAATCCCTGCGTGAATTGCGACACCAGCGTGCCGGAACTCCCCGAAGTCGAAACCGTTGTCCGCGGCCTGCGCCCCCATCTCGAAGGCGCGACCCTGGCGCGGGTTGAGGTCAGGCGGCCGGACCTGCGGCAGCCCTTTCCGCTCCGCTTCGGCGCACGATTGACCGGGCGGCGGATCGTTTCCCTGTCGCGTCGGGCCAAATACATCCTGGCAACCCTGGACGACGGGGTGCAACTGCTTGCCCATCTCGGCATGTCGGGACGGATGGTGGTGCACGCCGGCCCGTCGCCCGAACGTGGCAAACACGATCACGTTGTCTTTATTACAGGCGCCGGTACGCAGGTCGTGTTCAGCGATCCGCGCCGCTTCGGATTGATGACGCTGATCGAGCCCGGCGGTGCGGCCGACCATCCGCTCCTGCGCGACCTTGGCCCCGAGCCGCTCGGCAACGCTTTTGGCGGCGCGCTGCTGGCCGCGCGGCTCCACGGCAAGCACACCCCCATCAAGGCGGCGCTGCTCGACCAACGCGTCGTGGCGGGCCTTGGCAATATCTATGTCAGCGAGGCGCTGTACCACGCCGGAATTTCGCCGCGCCGACAGGCCCGCACCGTCGGACCGGTGCGCGCCGAACGCCTCGCCACCGCCATCCGCGCGGTGCTGCAGGCGGCGATCGCCGCCGGCGGGTCGTCCCTGCGGGACTATGTCGGTTCCGACGGCGAACTCGGATACTTCCAGCACAACTTTTCGGTTTACGACCGCGAGGGACAGCCGTGCCCGTCGTGCGATTGCGGCGGATCCGTCGTTCGTTTGGTACAATCGGGTCGTTCGACATTCTATTGCCCGCGCCGCCAGCGGTAATCGAACGACGGTTGATCTTGCCTGGGTCCATCGCGTATACGGGCCGCCTCCGGCGCGTCGCAAGAACCGGCTGGAACGCATACTTCTCCTCGAAAGGAGGCCGCGATGGCCTACGAAACGATCTTGGTCGAAACCAAAGGCAACGTCGGTCTCGTCACGCTTAACCGTCCGGACGCGCTCAACGCGTTGAACAGCGATCTGATGGTCGAACTCGGCGCGGCCCTGGATCGTTTCGAATCGGATGACGGGATCGGCGCGATCGTCATCACCGGCAGCGAAAAGGCGTTCGCCGCCGGTGCGGATATCAAGGAAATGCAGCCCAAAAGTTTCGTCGACGTCTACGCCGGCGATTTCATTACCAAGGAATGGGGCCGGACCGCGACCTGCCGCAAGCCGGTCGTCGCTGCGGTGGCGGGCTACGCGCTGGGCGGCGGGTGCGAACTCGCGATGATGTGCGACTTCATCTTGGCGGCGCCGAACGCGAAGTTCGGCCAGCCCGAAATTCGATTGGGAATCATTCCGGGCTCCGGCGGCACCCAACGGTTGGCCCGCTTCGTCGGCAAGTCGAAGGCGATGGAAATGGTCCTGACCGGCCGCATGATGGACGCCGAAGAGGCCGAGCGCGCCGGCCTGGTGAGCCGTATCGTCCCGGCAGAGGATCTCCTCGACGAGGCGGTGAAGGTTGCGGGCGAGATCGCAACGCTGTCGCGACCCGCAGTCTATATGGCCAAAGAAGCGGTGAATCGCGCCTTCGAGACCACTCTGGAGGAGGGTATTCGCTTCGAACGGCGGCTGTTCCACGCGACATTCGCCCTGGAAGACCAAAAAGAAGGCATGGCGGCCTTTGTCGAGAAGCGAAAGCCCAACTTTAAGAACGTCTAATCGGTTGACCGGCTGGGTGGCAGGCGATATAAGCCGCCTCTGCATAACTCACATGAAGTAAGGTCATGGCGCACCACAAATCTGCGCAGAAAAGAATTCGCCAAACTGTCCGTCGCACCGCGGTCAATATCGCGCGCACCGGACGCGTTCGCACGTTCATCAAAAAAGTCGAGCAGGCGATCGCCGCTGGCGATCGGGCCAAGGCACAAGATGCGCTCCGCCTTGCCGAACCGGAAATGATGCGCGGTGCCAACAAAGGGATCGTGAGAAAGAATACGATGTCGCGGCGCATTTCGCGATTGTCGAAGCGCATCAATGGGATGCCTGCATAAGTTACAACGAAAACTTTTCTTGATACGGGCCGCACTCTTCAGTGCGGCCTTTTTTGTGAGTGGTCGTCGTGCACGAACCCACCAAGATGTAGTGGTGTTGCCGCATTGCATGGCGTCTTCGATTTTTTCCCGATGCGCTTCGGCCTATGTTGAAAGGGTTCGGGGTGGGCAGTAGTCTTGTCGAACCGAACAGGGGTTCCGGGGCACTCTCTGCCCAACAATATTATTTCGAATGCATGAGGACGGCATTTTGCCGACCCCGATTGTTGGAGGCGTTTCAGAAAAATAATTTTGTTCGGCAGATCGTGAAACCGTTCTGCTCCAAAAAAAATATTGATAATACACGCCGGCCATCGGCGGATTAGGGAGAGAAGTCCAGCGCGGATAAACGCGCGGACCCGGGAAGTGTGAATGAACTATGCAGGTGACGTTTCGGTCGAAGACGCTTGGCGCCTCCTGGGCGAGGACTCTTCGGCTCAGCTAATCGATGTGCGAACGTCGGCGGAATGGAATTTCGTCGGCCTCCCCAATCTAGACGGAATCGGTAAGCCGATTCATCGGGTCGAGTGGCAGGGCTTCCCAGGCGGGGCGCCCAACCCGCAATTCACCGACCAAGTTGCTGCAACCGGCGTCAAGCCGGACGACACCCTGTTGTTTCTATGCCGCTCGGGCGGTCGCTCCAAAGCGGCGGCCATCGCCATGACCGAGCGGGGCTATACCAAATGTTACAACGTCGCGGGCGGTTTCGAGGGCGACCTCGACGGTGAACGCCATCGTGGTCGCGCCGGCGGTTGGAAAGCTGCCGGTCTCCCCTGGAACCAGTCCTGAGGTCTGAATGGAAACGCCGCAACCCAGCAGACCCCTGAGCGATATTTGGCAGTGCGTCCGCGACCGGCTTCGGGCCGATGTCGGCGATGCCGCCTATAACAGTTGGCTCAAGCAGCTCGAACTGACCAACGTCCAAGACGGCCGCGTCCTGATGTCGGTGCCGACGCGTTTCATGCGCGACTGGGTTGTGTCGCACTACGCCGAGAAGGTGCGCGTTGCGTGGTCCGAGGAATCGGGAAGCGCGCCGCAGATCGACATTCTGGTTCGCCCGTCCGGACAGACCGCGCAAGCGACAAAAAGTGCGGTCGCGGAACCGGTGCGCGAACGGCCCATCGACCAGGGTTTGGCGGAAGCCGGCGCGCCGCTCGATCCGCGGTTCACGTTCGAGAATTTTGTCGTCGGCAAGGCCAACGAACTCGCCTATGCGGCGGCCCGCCGCGTTTCCGAAGTCGATGCGGTACCGTTCAACCCGCTTTATCTCTATGGCGGAGTCGGGCTCGGCAAAACCCATCTGATGCATGCGATTGCGTGGCATATCCGCGAACGCGATCCGTCGCGCCGGGTGATCTATCTGTCGGCCGAAAAGTTCATGTATCAGTTCATCCGGGCGCTGCGCTTCAAGGATGTGATGCAATTCAAGGAACTGTTCCGGTCGGTCGACGTTCTGATGATCGACGACGTGCAGTTCATTAGCGGCAAGGACTCCACCCAGGAAGAATTCTTCCACACGTTCAACGCGCTGGTGGACCAGAACCGGCAGGTCATCATCTCAGGCGATCGGTCGCCCTCGAATCTCGACGGCATGGAAGAGCGCATGCGCTCCCGTCTTGGCTGGGGGCTCGTCGCCGACATCCATCAGACCGACTACGAGCTGCGCATCGGCATTCTGCAGTCCAAGGTTCAGCATATGGGGGCCAAGAACGTCCCCCAGCAAGTGCTCGAGTTCCTCGCCCACCGCATCACCTCGAACGTGCGCGAGCTCGAGGGCGCGCTCACGCGGGTTCTAGCCTATTCCAACCTGATCGGCCGTCCCATCACGCTCGAAACCACCCAGGAAGTGCTGCGCGACCTGCTGCGCGCTAACGACCGGCGGATTACCATCGAGGATATCCAGAAGCGGGTGGCTGAGCACTACAACATCCGGATCTCCGAAATGCACTCGGCGCGCCGGGCCCGGGCGGTGGCGCGGCCCCGTCAGGTGGCGATGTATTTGGCCAAACAGCTGACCTCCCGCTCGCTCCCGGAAATCGGCCGCAAGTTCGGCGGGCGCGATCACACCACGGTCATGCATGCGGTCAAGCGGATCGACGAGCTGCGCCAGAACGACAACATTCTGTCCGAGGATATCGACCTCCTGCGGCGGATGCTCGAGACCTAAATCGGGTCTCAAATATTCCTTTGATTTCAACGCACTAGGGTGCCGGAAGGGGGCAAAAAAAGCCCCCCATGCAGGCCCGCCGGTGCTATACTCAAGCCCCGCCGGATTTCGGCGGGGACGTGGGGCGCGCTCGGCGTTTTTTCGGTGAAGCGACCGGGACGGTCCACCGTTTTGGCTCTGAGATCGTCCCGCTTCGGGCGCCTTCCGGCACCCGTCTTGTCCAAAATCGAGAAACGTCGCCCGGTGGGACCATCGACCTGCCGTGCGGATCAACAAAAGAATTGGCGTTATGAAGATCACGATTGAACGCGCGACGCTGCTGTCCGCTCTGGGTCACGTGCAAAACGTGGTCGAACGGCGCAATACCATCCCCATTCTGTCCAACGTGTTGTTGGTCGTCGACGGGAGCGATCTGGCACTCACCGCGACGGACCTCGATTTGACCATCGTCGAGTCGGTCGGCGCGGATGTGTCGCAAAGCGGCGCGACCACTGCGGCGGCGCACACGCTACACGACATCGTCCGCAAATTGCCCGACGGCGCGCAGATCGAACTGACATTGGCGGGCGATCAGTCGCGCCTTTCGGTGGTCGCGGGCCGCTCCAGCTTCACGCTGCCGTGCCTGCCCAAAGAGGACTTTCCGGTATTGGCCGACGATGCGCTGCCGAACAGTTTTCAGATCGGCGCGGACGAGTTGAAGCGTCTCATCGACAAAAGCCGTTTTGCCATTTCCACCGAAGAGACGCGCTACTACCTGAACGGAATCTACCTCCATGCCGCCGAGGCCGAGGGCGTCCCGATGCTGCGCGCCGTGGCTACCGACGGCCACCGCCTGGCCCAGGTGGAATGCCCGTTGCCCGACGGCGCCGCAGCGATGCCGGGCGTCATCGTCCCGCGCAAGGCGGTGCTTGAGGTGCGGCGCCTTCTGGACCAGGTCGACGGCACAGTCGAGGTGTCGCTGTCCGAAACCAAAATCCGTTTCGCCTTCGGCAAGACGGTGCTTACCACCAAGTTGATCGACGGCACCTTCCCTGACTACCAGCGTGTCATCCCGTCCGGGAACGACAAGATTCTCGAGGTCGACCGGCGCCAGTTTGCCGAGGCGGTCGACCGCGTTTCGACCATCTCCACCGAAAAATCCCGCTCGATCAAACTGACGGTCGAGAAGGACAAATTGCACCTCTCCGCCAACAGCCCAGACAGCGGCAGCGCCGACGAGGAACTCGTCGTCAGCTATGCCGCCGAGGACATCGAGGTCGGCTTCAACTCGCGTTATTTGCTCGATATCGCCAGCCAGATCGACGGCGACGTCGCGCGGTTGGATCTCGCCGATGCGGTGTCGCCGACAATCCTGCGCGACCTTGCCGACGCGCGCGCGCTTTACGTGCTCATGCCGATGCGGGTGTAGAGACGCCGTTGGTTGTGGCCAATGATATGGCGCCGCGTTCGGTGCCCGCGGGGGCTCCTCAGGCGCCCGCGTATTTTCTGCGGCGGCTGACGCTGACGGACTTCCGGTGTTACACCCATTTGCGGGTCGAGACCGACGCCCGCAGCGTCGTCTTGACCGGGCCGAACGGCGCCGGAAAAACCAATATCCTGGAAGCGATCTCCTACCTTTCGCCGGGCCGCGGTCTGCGCCGCGCCCGCCTCGCCGACGTCACCCGCAGCCAAAGCGATCTCGGCTGGGCTGTCGCTGGAACCGTTGACGGCACACCCGGCGGCGATGTCGACATCGGCACCGGCACGATCTCGCCCGATCCCAACGCCAACGCCCCGCTTGAACGCCGCCAGGTACGCATTGCCGGAGAAACCGTGCGTGGCCCCGCCGCGCTGGCCGAATCGATTGCGATGGCGTGGATCACACCGCAAATGGACCGCCTGTTCCAAGAGGACAGTGCCTCGCGCCGTCGCTTCCTCGACCGGCTGGTCTACGGCGTCGATCCCGGCCACGCGACGCGCGTCGCCGCCTACGAGCGGGCGATGCGCGAGCGCGCCCACCTCCTCAAGTCCGGGCAGCGTGCCGATCAGTGGGTCCTCGCGCTGGAAAACACGATGGCCGAATACGGCGTTGCCATCGCCGCCGCGCGCCGCGACGCGGTGACCAGTCTCTCGGCGGCGCTCCACAGCGATACCGGTCCGTTCCCCGCTGCCCTGGTCGAGGTCGACGGCAGCGTCGAAGCATCGCTCGATAACCTGGCAGCCTTGGACGCCGAGCAGGCGTTCCGCGAGGCCTTGACCGCCGCACGGTCCCGTGACGCCGAAACCGGCGGCGCCGCCGTTGGGCCGCACCGCAGCGATCTCGCGGTGACCCACCTCGAAAAGGGTCTGCCCGCACGGCAATGCTCCACCGGTGAACAAAAGGCGCTCCTGATCTCCATCGTGCTCGCCGACGCTCGGGTCGGCGCCTTGCGCACCGGCGCGGCGCCGCTCTTGCTGCTCGACGAGATCGTGGCGCACCTCGATGAAACCCGCCGCAATGCGCTGTTCGACCAAGTCCTCGACATGGGCGTGCAGGCATGGCTGACCGGCACCGACAAAGACGTTTTTGAACCGCTCGGCACACGCGCGCTTTTTCTCGACGTGTCCGACGGCACCATCACGGGAATCCAGAATGACTGACCAAGCTGAAGACCTCAGCGCCGAAGGCGACTATGGTGCAACCTCGATCAAGGTGCTGCGCGGGCTCGATGCCGTGCGAAAACGTCCGGGCATGTATATCGGCGACACCGACGACGGTTCGGGTCTCCACCACATGGTCTACGAGGTCGTCGACAATGCCATCGACGAATCCCTCGCCGGCCATTGCGACCGGATCGACGTCACCCTCAACCCGGACGGATCGTGCACGGTCGCGGACAACGGCCGCGGCATCCCCACGGGCATCCATCACGAAGAGGGCATTTCGGCCGCCGAAGTCATCATGACGCAGCTCCATGCCGGAGGAAAATTCGACGATAACTCCTACAAGGTCTCCGGCGGTCTGCACGGTGTCGGCGTATCGGTCGTCAACGCGCTTTCGGCGCGGCTCGATCTGCGCATCCGCCGCCAGGGCAAGGAGCACTACCAGCGCTACATCCACGGCGAACCCGAGGCACCGCTCGCCGCTGTCGCCGATTCGCGCGAGCATGGCACCGAAATCACCTTCTTGCCGTCGCTCGACACGTTCTCCCACATCGACTTCGACATCGAGACGCTGGAACACAGGCTGCGCGAGCTCGCGTTCCTCAATTCCGGCGTCACCATCATCTTGATGGACAAGCGCGGCGTCGAGGAAACGTCGATCGAAATGCATTACGAAGGCGGCGTCGAAGCCTTCGTCAAACATCTCGATCGCAAGAAACAGGGCCTGCACCAAACCGTCGTGGTAACGGGGGAGCGCGACGGCATCACACTGGAACTGGCGTTGCAGTGGAACGACAGCTACCACGAGAACGTGCTGTGCTTCACCAACAACATCCCGCAGCGCGACGGTGGCACCCATCTCGCGGGTTTTCGCGCGGGCCTGACCCGCACGGTCAATGCTTACGCGTTGCAACATCCGGGGGCCAAGAAAGACAAAGTCCAGATCACCGGCGACGACGCCCGTGAGGGTCTCACTGCCGTCCTCTCGGTTAAGGTCCCGGACCCCAAATTTTCGTCGCAAACCAAAGAAAAACTGGTGTCCTCTGAGGTCCGCACGGTGGTCGAAAGCCTCGTCGGCGACCGCTTGGGTCAATGGTTCGAGGAACACCCCAGCGACGCCCGCGCCATTGCCGCCAAGATCACCGAAGCCGCGGCCGCGCGCGAGGCGGCGCGCAAGGCGCGCGAACTGACGCGGCGCAAAAGCGCGCTCGATATCTCGAACCTGCCCGGCAAACTCGCCGACTGTCAGGAACGCGATCCCACGATCGCCGAAATCTTTATCGTCGAGGGCGATTCGGCCGGCGGTTCGGCAAAACAGGGTCGCGACCGGCGCTTCCAGGCGGTCCTCCCGTTGCGCGGCAAAATCTTGAACGTCGAACGCGCGCGGTTCGACAAAATGCTTTCGTCGAACGAAATCGGCACCTTGATCACGGCGCTCGGTACCGGCATCGGCCGCGACGATTTCGATCTGTCGAAGATCCGGTATCACAAGGTCATCATCATGACCGACGCCGACGTCGACGGCGCGCATATCCGCACGCTGTTGCTGACGTTCTTCTACCGGCAAATGCCCGAATTGATCGATGCGGGCTACCTCTACATCGCCCAGCCGCCGCTCTACAAAGTCGTCCAGGGCAAGTCCTCGATGTACCTGAAGGACGAAAAGGAGATGGAGGATTATCTTGTCGCCGATGGCGTCAAGGATGCCGTCTTCACGCTCTACAACGATTCCCAGGTCGCTGGCACCGACCTTATTGCGTTGGTCGATCAGGCTCGGCAATGCCGCAAACTTATCGGCGCCCTGTCCAAACGCTATGCCTGGGACGCGGTCGAACAGACCGCCATCGCCGGGGCGCTCAGCCCCGAAGTCCTCGCGGTTCCGGATCAGGCCCGTGCCGCGGCCGACTATGTCGCGCGTCGCCTCAACCAACTGTCCCCCGACGAAGAACAGGGCTGGCACGGCGATCCGACCGAAGACGGTGGCCTGAAATTCACCCGGGTGCTGCGCGGTGCGCCCGAGGTCCAGGTCATCGATGGGCCGCTGATCCGCTCGGCCGACGCACGCAAACTCCAGGGGATGGCCGTCAGCCTCCAAGAAACCTACCAACGCCGAGGTATTCTGCGGCGCAAGGACGATACCGTCATCGTCCGCTCGCCCACCCAATTGCTGGATACCATAGTCGGTTTCGGCCGCAAGGGTTTGCAGGTCCAGCGTTACAAAGGTCTCGGCGAAATGAACCCCGAACAGTTGTGGGAAACCACGCTGGACACCTCGGCGCGCAGCCTCCTCCAGGTCAGGGTCTCCCAGGTCGATCAGGCGTCCGATCTGTTCGAAACCCTGATGGGCGATGTCGTCGAGCCGCGCCGCGATTTCATCCAGACCAACGCGCTCAACGTCGTCAACCTCGACATCTAGCGCCGACAATGAACCATTGGGTGGGTGCCGACCCGGGCGGAATTGGGGGCTTCGGTGTTGCCATCGTCTCAGCCGGAAAACCGCTTTTACGTACTGTCGATCATGCGGATGACGCCGTAGCGGTTATTAGAAAACATC
>CAYGKG010000060.1:14773-18015 GCA_964350495.1 uncultured Alphaproteobacteria bacterium | reverse complement strand
ATGTGAAGACGGTCCTGAAGATCGCGCAACAGATTGATAATCTGCGCTTGAATCGACACGTCCAACGACGATACCGGCTCGTCGGCGATCAACGCACTGGGCTGCAGCGCTAAGGAACGAGCGACGGCGATGCGCTGGCGCTGCCCGCCGGAAAATTGAGACGGCACGCGGTTGGCCGCATCGGGCGGTAGGCCGACCTGCTCAAGCAGTTCCGCCACACGATCGTTAATTTGCTGGCGCGTACCGTATTTGTGCGCAATCAACGGCTCGGCGATTACCCTGCGGATACTCCAGCGCGGGTCCAAGCTGGAGTACGGATCCTGGAAGACCATTTGCAAGCGCCTGCGCACCGGCATCAACTCGCGCTCGTTCAAGTGCGTAATGTCTTGTCCGTCAAAGATGATCCGGCCGCCTTCAGGCTCGTGCGCCCGCATCAGCGTTAGCGCGACGGTCGATTTACCCGAGCCGGATTCGCCGACAAGACCGACCGTTTCCCGGGGACGAACACCCAGGCTGATTTCATCTACGGCGTGGAGCTTCCGGCCGCCCGGCGCCCGGAATGTCACCCTGAGGTTCTCGGCCTCCAGGAGGAACTCGCTATTGCCTACGCGGCCGGACCCGCTTTCGGTTTTGGTCATGGTTACTACTCCGATGCGGAACGGGGATGCCAGCAGGCCAGCAAACGCCCGTCGGTGTATTCAAGCGGCGGTCGGTTGTCGCAGTCGGCTTCGGCGAACCGGCACCGGGGCGCGAACGGGCAGCCGCGCACGATATCTTCGGCCGTCGGCGGAATGCCGGGGATCGGCACCAGCTTGGGCCGACGGATATCGAACTTCGGCACCGCCGCAAGGAGGCCCACCGTGTAGGGATGGCGGGGGCTAGTCAGCACTTCTTCGATCGTGCCGGTTTCAACGATCCGGCCGGCGTACATAACCATGATGCGATCGCAAATTTCCGCCGCGACGCCCATGTCATGGGTGATCAGGATCATCGTGGCAGACGAAAGTCGTTCGCGCAGCAGATCGAGGATCTGCGCCTGGATCGTCGCGTCCAAAGCGGTCGTGGCTTCATCCGCGATGATCACCTCGGGATGATTGATCAGCGCCAACGCGATCATGACCCGCTGACGTAGACCGCCCGAAAGTTCGTGCGGGAACGCCTCAAGGCGCTCGCGCGCCGAAGGAATGCCCACATCGTCGAGAGCATGAAAGGCAATTTCGACTGCTTCTTTTTTCGAGACGTCTTGGTGGCGCATGGCCGACTCGATGAGCTGCGATCCAACCGAACGGACGGGGTTGAGGCCTGTCATCGGATCTTGGAAAACCATGCCGATGTCGTTGCCGCGGACCTTCCGTAACTCATTGACCGGAAGGTTGTCGATCCGCCGTTCCCGGAGGTTGATGGAACCCTCAATGATCTTGCCCGGCGCCGGCACGATCCCCAGCAAACTGAGTGCTGTCATGCTCTTGCCCGACCCCGACTCACCGACCAACCCCAGCGTTTCGCCCTGCCGGAGATCGAAGGAGACGCCGTTCACCGCACGAAAGTTCGTCGGTTTACCAGGACGCGGAAATTCGACGACGAGATCCTTAACCGAAAGAATCGTATCGCCGGATGCCGCCGTACGCGCTGCGTCTGGCGCGCTCTCGCTAACCACACTCATACTTCAACCGCCCGGGCGCGTTTGCGCGATAGTTCGGCGAACCCGTCGCCGATAAGGTTCAAGGAAATCACCGCAGTGACGATGGCGCCTGCGGGCACGAACATCATCCACGGCGCATTGACCAAATACTGCCGACTGTCGGACAGCATGTTGCCCCATGACGGCGCATTGAGCGGCGCGCCGAGGCCGAGGAACGACAAAGCGCTTTCGATGATCAGCAACACCGCAAAGAAGAACGCCGCCATTACCAAGATCGTCGGGCGCAGGCCCGGCAGGACATGGAAGATCAGGATGGACCACTTAGAGACCCCAAAGAGCTTCGCGGCCAGCACGTATTCGCGTGTCAGAAGACCCCGGGATTCGGCATAAATCACGCGCGAGACCGCCGTCCAAGCAATGAAGCCCATCGTCAGCGAAATCGGCCAAAACCCGCGGCCAACCACCGCCACGACGACCAGCGCCAAGACCAGAAACGGCATCGCAATCATCGACGCAATGCCGAGCAACACTATCGTGCGCACAATCCCGGTGTACCAAGCGCCGACCAAGCCGATGAACGTTCCGATGACCGCGACGCACACCACGGCTACGCCGGAAATCCCGAGCGACCAAGGCAACCCGCCCAGCACCCGGAACAGCAAATCGCGGCCGAGCTGATCGGTCCCAAAAATATGATAGATCCCGTCGCGGCCGGTGAACCCCGGCGGTTTCAAACGGCTGGTGAGATTGCCGTCAAGGTCGGAGGAGTCCAGCAAGAACCATTGTGCGAGCAACGCCAGCACCACCAAGCCGAAGATAAGCAGCCCCAGGTCGAGCTGGAACGACCCGGTACCGAGTTTATTGAACCGGAACGCCGGTGCCGGCTTTTCCGAAACGGTCGCGGTAGTCATGCGCGTTGCCTCCGAAGCCTTGGATCAATGAAGAGGAAGACAATGTCCGTCATCGTAATCGCGAAGTAGACGAAGATCGCGATCATGAACACCGCAGCCTGCACCACGGGGAAGTCGAGCGTCTGGACGGATGTCACCAACAATCGACCGATTCCAGGCCAGGCAAAGATCACTTCGGTGATGATCGAGCCGCCGACCAGGAACGAGACCTGCGCGCCGATCAGCGCGGTTGCGCCCAGCATGGCGTTCTTGAGCGCGTGGCGCCAAAGCAACGTGTTGAACCCCGCCCCATTGGCGCGCGCTGTGCGGATGTAGTCCTCGCGCATGGCTTCGGCCACGTTGGCCGAAATCACGCGAACGACCTGCGGCGCTTGGAATGCCGCCAACGTGATGGCCGGCATGATCCAACTCAATATGCCCTGGTTCCCGATCGAGGGTAGCCATCGAAGCTCGACGGCAAACAACTGAATCAAGAGAAGACCGATGATATAGCCCGGTATGCCCTGGGCGATAAACACTGCTGTTGCGGCAAGTTTTCGGCCGGTCCTATCGGGTCGGCTCCCTAGCCATGCTCCAAGCGGGATCGACACGATCAAGTTTGCGGTGAAAGCAATGATCACTAGGGTGAAGCTGGTGGGAAGGCGTTCGAACACCAAGCCCAACGCATCCTGCGCATTCGCAAGGGAGCT
>CAYGKG010000060.1:0-14673 GCA_964350495.1 uncultured Alphaproteobacteria bacterium | reverse complement strand
TGGGAAGGCGTTCGAACACCAAGCCCAACGCATCCTGCGCATTCGCAAGGGAGCTTCCGAAGTCGAGCTGGACCATCTTGTAGAGGAAGACGCCGTACTGAACGATCAGCGGCTTATCGAGTCCGTACTGCTTGCGGATCAGCTCAAGCTGTTCTTGGTCGCCCGTTTCGCCGGCAAGCACTGCCGCCGGGTCTCCGGTCAGGCGAAGCAGAAAGAAAAGCAGCGTGCTGATGAAGAGCAGAAGAAAGAGCAGTTCAAGGACGCGCTTCGTCAGTGTCTGAATTGTCTGCTGCGTGACCGGGATCGTCTCCGCGTCGCCGCGCGTACCGCCCTTCGGTGCAGCCGGCGCAACCGGCTTTTGTTCGTTCGCAATATCCGTCACGAAACGCTCCTCAGATGGACAAATGCGGGGACAGGAAGCGCCCCTGCTTCGCTGATTGTCGTGAAATCGCTGCAATGAGCGGCTGGGCTATCGCCAAACCCCACTACCTCCCTATACGGGTGCCTTTTGGCACCTCGTCGTCGCCCCATGTCGCGGCAGGTTCGACAGCTTGTAATTCCGCTATTTTTCCGCCTGACGCTTTGGTTTATAGGCCGAAACTACAGCCGTCAAGCAAACTCATTTGCGCCAAAAACGCGCACTTTGTCCGGACTTTTCGGCCCTGCCATCGCTAGGACGGATCCCGTTCGATCAACTCGATCAACTCGCCCATGCCGCCCCTTGTCGTCGCTGCCCGGCGGCCGAAGTAGGGTGCCTCGGGGCGCCGCACCGGCTTCGACAACATGTCCATCGCCAGACCATCTAAACTGTCGACCAATACCGACATCATCGCGTTACCAGGCGGCAAATATCCCGCGACCCGCGGACGCTCGGTTGTCTGGGCAGGGTAGCCATCGATCTCGACCAAACTACGCGACCGCATGGTTGTCACCGTTAGGCGTAGGTCCAAGGTCCGGGCCGGCACACCGAAAGCCTTGTCAATAATCTCAAGTTTAGTGTCGGCAATGTCACCGGGCACAATCCCCCAGTGCTTATCGAACCAAGCCTGCACCTTCTCCGGCCCGTCAGTCGCCAGCACCGCGATGAACATACGGTCCACGAAGGAATGCGCTTCCGGCAAATCGTAGGCCGGAAGGTCTTCTTTGAACATTGTCAGATAGAATATCTCATCCGCTAGGCCGCGCACCTGCATGGCCCTGATCTCCGGAATCATCTCCAGATCCGCGGCCGGGCCGACAATTTCAAAGGGCGAAGCTTTGAGCCGCTCCTGCAGCGCATCCACGTCCTGGCAGACCATTTCAGACGCAGCCCAGCCAAAGGTCGTGAGCGGACGGTACCCCGGCGTCACCGGGTTCGCCACCAGGCGCAGAAAATTCTGTTTGCCGCTTTCCGGTTCAAGCACTGAAAACGCGGCACCGGCGTTCTTGGGCGCACCCCAGGATTGGGCGACCGCGGAATCGAGTGTACCGCGATGCACAACCCGAAAACCAAGCCAATCGACATATACTTTTTCGGTCGCGGCAACGTCGGGCGCGGCGATGGTCGATGCCGCCCACGGTCCGATGGCCGGCAGTGGCGGCGGCGTGTCTGTCGTCATGTGCCTTCCTCCCCAGGGTCGCGGTCAGAACTCTATGGAGGGTCTGTGGTGAGGTCAAACCCGCCCAGGCCCGATTGACCTCATTCGGGCGGTCCGGTTAGGTATCGTGGGATTGGGGGCGCAATGACATCGCTACACGACGAACTCGGACAGTTTCTGGGGGACTACGAACGGGCGTGGCGCGGCGGGAATTATGAAGCGCTTCGCACACTGTGGGACTCCGAAGAGCCCGAACCGATCTATGTGCCCGAAGAGTCCGCGCCGCTGATCGGGTGGCCCGCCATCGACGCTTACTTTGCGAGGAACCGAAAGGTCTTGGCCAACGTCGCGGTGCGCACATGGGACCACCACGTACGGGCGCTCGGCACCGACACGGCGATCCTTTTTTACCACATGCATTGGAACGCCAAGATCGTCGACGGCAGCCTGATGGGCGGCGACGTTCGGGTTAGCGCATTGGTGCGCCACACCGCGGCTGGCTGGCGGTTCTTCCACTACGTCGAGGCCCCGCCGGCGGCGATGGTTCAGATGCGCCAGATGCTGCGCCACAATTGCGACGACGATTTCGCGAAAGCCAACCAGTAATCGAACAGACGAGGCACCGGTATGAAGTACGACTACGTCCCCCTCCCCGAGCGTAAACCGCTAAGATGGCCGAACGGCGCGCGCGTCGCCTTGATCCTGACGATCAACCTCGAGCATTGGGACATGGTGAAGGAAAGCAGCGAGCCCTATTACGCCGGTGGCCCGCCGATTCTACCCGACCCGATGCCGGGCAATGTCGTCGATTGGCCGAACTATTCGTGGCGCGAGTACGGCCAGCGGATCGGTGTCTGGCGCATGTACGACGTCTTCGAGGAACTGGGTGCCCGCGCGAGCTGCACGATCAACGCGAAGACCGCGTTGGAACGCCCCCAAATGGTCCAGCATGCGGTCGATCGCGGTTGGGAAATCGTCGCGCACAACTACGAGCAGGGTGAACTGCTGTGGAAACACGCCAACGACGAGGCCAAGGAGCGCGAGGTCATCCAAAAGACCTTGGATGTCTACGAAAAGGTCGTTGGCAAAAAGGCCAAGGGTTGGTTGTCGTCGAGTTTGCGCGGCACGCTGCGGACCCCCGATCTCATCGCCGAGCAGGGGCTGATTTTCTATTGCGATCTGATGAACGACGATCAGCCCTATTTGATCCAAACCGACTCAGGTCCGATCGTGTCCACGCCCTACACCAACGAAGTGAACGATTTTACCCACTTCCACCGACGCGGTTTTACGACCGACGAAGTTCTCGACTTGTACAAAGAACAGCTCGACGTCCTGTGGCATGAAGGCGCCAAAACCGGCCGCATGATGAATGTCGGCCTGCACCCGCACGTGAGCGGCCTTGCCTATCGGATTCGGGCTTTGCGCGAATTCATCGCCTACGCGCAAAAGAAACCCGACGTCTGGATCGCGACGCGCGAGGAGATCGCGACCTGGTATTTGGAAAATCACACGTCGCATATCGGATAATCGCCATTGGCAGACATTCCGATCATGTTCACGCCCCTCATGGTGCGGGCGTTGATCGAGGGCTTGAAATCCCAGACCCGCCGCCGCGCGATCGGTAAAACAGGGAAGCCAACGCTCTGGACCCGTGTCACGGTCGGCGACCGCCTATGGGTGCGTGAATCCCACCGGATCGATGGCACCAACGTCATCTACCGCAGGGACGGCGATCGACGTACGGGGCGCTGGCGTCCGGGACTACATATGCCGCGATGGGCGTCACGCATGACTCTCGTCGTCCAGGCGGTTCGTCAGGAAGCGGTCAGTCGGATCAGCGATGCCGACGCGCGCGCGGAAGGCATGGCCGTGCGCGGACCCGGACCCGCGCGGTCGCTATTCAAAGACCAATGGTTGGAGATGCACGGACCGGAGGCGTGGGCGGACGATTTGCCGATCATCGTCCTCGCCTTCTCGGTCGTTCAGGCCAACATCGATACCGTGGCCCGTTAGGACCCGCCGTCACGGTCGAGTGCCTCGGCGAGGGTTTCGAGGCGTTGCACCAGCCTGTCGAAGCCCCTATCGCCGACAATGGCGCGGCAGCGCTCATGGAGATCGCGTTTGATGGCCCAGCCGTCGCGCAGGAAGCGGCGGCCCTTAGCGGTGTATCGGACGATCTTGGCACGCGCATCGCCTGGATCGGGGGCGCGTTGAACGTATCCACGCGCCTCCAGGTCGCCGACCATCTGGCCGATCGCTTGTTTCGTGAGCCCTGCGCGGGCCGCGATTTCGGTAATCCGCGAGCCGTCAAGGTCGAGATGCGGCAGCAGTGCCGCGTGCGCCTCGCTGAGGTCGTCGTAACCGAGTGACCGATATCCCGCCATCATCAGCGCGACGTAGGCGCGGGAAGCGCGCCACAATGGAACGCCGACATGATCGACCATGCCCGCCCGCAGATCATCAAGCTCCTGCTGCGCCTTGGATTCTTTGTCTGAGCCCATCATTAATAGTAAACTATATTGACTACATTAGTAAGGATACTTTACTATATGGCCGTCGCCTTTGGAGGACCGAATGTCAGAGTTCGCCATATCCCGTCGCATTGCACTCTCCGATTCTCCGCTCGGACAAGACGGCCCGCCCACGCTCTCCCGCGCGGCCCTAACACCAACCCTGGGCAGTTCCAACATCGGTGTCATCCGTCAGATCGCCCCGCCGGGTGTCGCCGGCCCGAGTCACAGCCACGACCGCGACGAAGTTCTTATCATGGTCGAGGGCGCACTTCGCGTCGAGACCGGCTCAGAAACGATCGACGTTAGGCCGGGGGACGCCGTTTTGCTGCCGGTGCACACGGTCCACCAGCTGACCAGCACTGCCACCATCGGCGCGCACTGGTTCACCGTCAGTCGCGCCGGGCTACGTTTCTTCTTGCCGGATGGTTCTGAAACTCCCGCACCGACTTGGGCCCAATAACGATGGGAACGACCGTCGTCCTCGATTGCGACAATGCGTGCGGCTTACCTAGTCGTGACGTCGACGATGCGCTCACGTTGGCCTATTTGCTCGGACGAGAGGATGTCGCGCTAGCCGGAGTCACCTGTGTGTTCGGCAACACCGATGTAGGACAGGTTTACGAACAAACCAACAAACTCCTGCGTCGCGCAGGTCGCCTCAACGTGCCGTTGATCGTCGGGGCGGCGCGACCGGGCGACCACGATACCCCGGCCGCCGCGTTCCTTGCCCAAACTGCTGCCGCCTCCCCTGGTTCGTTGGTGGTCTTGGCAACCGGGCCGCTGACCAACGTTGCCGCCGCGGCAGCCTACGACCCCGCATTCCTAGGCAATGTCCGCGCCATCCACTGTATGGGCGGCTTCTTCGGCACCCAACAAATCGGATTGCGGTCGGCAGGGGAACTCAATCTATCGAGCGACGCGGCGGCCGCCAAAACGATCCTCAACAGCGGCGCACCGGTGTACCTGTTTGTGACCGAGGTCTGTCGCCAGTTGCCCTTTCGTTTACGCGACTTGGTCCTGCTGCGGGGATTGGAACGCACTTTCGTCCGTCACCTCTGCACCTGGTTGGCGCTCTACGGACTGGGGCGCGGCGTCTGTCGGTTCTTCCTGTGGGACTTGCTACCGGCGCTCTACGTCACCCACCCCGACGCGTTTGGTAGCGTGGTCTCCGGTTCGTACGCCGAACCGGTTGCGCTACAACGCGGCCGCGTTATCCTGCGCGGGCAAGGCCAATCGGTCCGGGCGCCCCAAACGCTGTGCGATCCTGCTCAATTGCGCCGCGACATCGCCGCCGCATGGCGCAAGGCCCTACCCGTCGATGGACGGCAACGCACCAAACCCAGGCGCTGGCAGACGACAATTCAGCGTTAATCGGCGGTTTGCGCCAGTGACGCATGCGCTTGCCTACGAACATCCGTCGATAGAACGAGCATCGAAGCCGCTCTGCGCGCGGCACTGCGTCTCTACCCCTTTCTGCTGTAGACTGGTCGTCGAACAGCAAGGGAGAAACACAATGTATGTTTCGGCGATACTTGCGAACAAAGGCGCGGAGGTCGTGACGGCGCGCACAGACACCACTATCGGCCAAGCCGTTCGACGCCTCGCCGAAAAAAAGATCGGCGTCTTGGTCATTTCGGATGACGACAAGACGGTCGCCGGCATCCTGTCCGAACGCGACATCGTCCAAGCCGTCGTCGACAAGGGCGCGCAGGTCGAGGCGGCGTCGGTTACGGTCTACATGAGCGCCGATGTCGTGACCTGCACGCCGACCGATACCATTTCTTCATTGATGGAACTGATGACCGAACGGCGCATCCGGCATCTTCCGGTTCTCGAGTCGGGCGTTCTGGCTGGCATCGTCAGCATTGGCGACATCGTCAAACATCGGCTGGCGGAAATCGAATCGGAAGCCGACGCGCTTCGACAGTACGTCACCCAGGCCTAAGCCCGGATGCGCCGTCAGTACGTTCGTGGACGCTGGGGTCAACTGCATCTCCACATCGCAGAGCCCGACGGACCAACGACCCAAAGACCGCTTATCTGCTTTCACCTCAGCCCCGGCAGCGGACGCATGTACCGGCCTTTCCTTGCGGAGATGGGCGAGGACCGCTTGGCCATCGCCGTCGATACGCCTGGATACGGCGGTTCGGACCCGCCACCCGCCCCGACCGACCTTCGGGCCTACGCGAAGACATTGGCGGAGATCCTCGACGAACTCGCCCTCGACGAAGTCGACCTCTTCGGCGCGCACACCGGTTCGCGTCTTGCGGTGGAGATTGCGCACTTGCGACCGAAGCAGGTTCAGCGTCTCATTCTTTTTGGCGCGGCAGTTTACACCGAGGACGAACGCGCAAAACAGAAGGCAACCTTCGCCCAGCCCAAGCCGGTGGAGGCCGAGGGCGGCCATCTGGCGTCGCGATGGACGGGCTGGGCGGCATGGCGGTGGCCCGGCGTTACCGACGAGATGATCGGACGCTACGCCGCCGATTCGGTACAAGACTTCGAGCGCCACTGGTGGGCGCACCACGCGGTTTTCGAACACGATATGGCCGAACGGCTGGCCGCCCTTGAGCACGAAGTCCTTGTGTTGTGTACGAAGGACGATATCGAAGTGCCGACCCGGCGCGCGCAAGGGATCGTCCGCAACGGTCGCTATCTTGAGCGGTTAGACTGGGGTCATTGGTTTCTCGAGGTCGATACCGCCGGCGCCGCAGCTCTCGCGCGGGACTTCTTGGACCGATAGTCCCGCCGCGGTCAGTTCCGCGTCGCGGGGAACTAGTTCGAAATACGGCTCTTCTTCAGGTCTTTGCGGAGCGATTCGAGCACGGTTCCAGTGATGTCCGCGCCAGTCATCTCTGCATCGTCGAGCTTGACCTCTTCCATTCGCGCAAACCGAAATTTGGCAAAGTCCAGCTTGGCGGCAGACAGACGGGCGTGATCCAGGATCGATTCCGAGAGATCTGCGCCGCGCATATTCGCGCCGCGCAGGTTTGCGCGGCTGAGGTCCGCACCGTTGAAATTGGTTCGCTCGGCCGAGACATGCTGCATGTCCGCGCGGGCAAACTTTCCCTTGGTAAACCGACCATCCGAAAGCGTCGCGCTTTCCATATTGGCGCTAGTAAAGTTCGCCGCCTGGGCATGCCCTGTCGAGCGTCCGTCCGCGGCCTTGATATCGATCGCGTCGGCGACCGCAGAGTTCAAGCGAGCGCCGCGGAGATTTGCCTCGGACATATTCGCACCCATCAGCTCGGCATGGCGCAAATCTGCGGTTGAAAAATTGGCACCACGCATATCGGCAAGCACGAGCACTGCGTGCGACAGTTTCGCGCCCGAGAAATTGCAGTCGCGCAGGTCCGCACCACTCAGGTAAATCCCACTCAGGTCGGCACCGGCGAAGTTCATTCCAGACAGCTCGGCTCTCTTGCCGTCGACGCCGAACGAATCGACCCAAAGCGAGTGATCGCGCAGCGTTAGCTGGACGTCCCGAGGCAGGTCGCTTGTGCCTGGGCTGACCTGGGCTTCCTGAAGGTCCACCGCGGTAAGGTCCACCCCGGCAAGCACCGCGCCGCGAAAATTGGCGCCTTGAACCCGCGCCCGCGCCAAATTGGCACCTTCCAGATTGGCGCCGCTGAGATTGGCGTGACGCAGTTGGGCGAGTTCAAAGTTGGCATGGGCGAGATCCGCCCCATGCATGTCGACGTTGGCCTCTCGCGATTGTTTGAACGCCGTATTCATCGCCGAGCCCTCGAGGGAGCGGAGTTGGCGATCACTGGCAACCATCACGCCGGGACGCATGTCGGCCTCGTGGAAATTGGCGTCGCGCAAGCTCGCGCCTTCGAAGTTGGCGCCGCGTAGGTCGGCCCGCTCGAAGTTGGCCCCCGACGCGTCGGCCTTTTGGAAACGCGCGCCAAATAGATCGGCATAGCTGAAGTTGGTACCGACGAGGGTACACCGGCTGAAATCGCTTCCTGCCAAAACGGCGCCTTGGAGGTTCAGATTCATCAGCCGCAGTCCGGCTAGGTTGACATGCTTGAGGTCAGCCCGAGCGCCGCCTTTGACGCCACGCGCAAAGCGTTCGTGGCGTTTCAGAACCTCGACGAATTCGGCCGATGTCAGCAAGAACCCTCCGTTACTGTGTCGCAGTCTCTAGGGGACCGTCTCAGCATGAGACAGCGTCGATCTAGAAATGGACACCTGTCCCGAATCCACACGGAAATTCGGCCCGATTCTCTATCCCACGGTATGGGTATCAAGTACTGTGCCACGTGGGAGCCCGTTGGCGGATTTCATCCGGATCGGAACGGACCGCCGGTGTTGTATTGCCAGCGGTCCCCGGTATTGTGACGTGCCCGAAAACCATAGGTCAAAGCCGGCAAAACATGGCTGAAAAGACGCTTAGCAGGGTTCTGTATGTCGAGGACGAACCAGACATTCGCGAAGTGGCCCGCTTCGCCCTTGAGTACTCTGGCGAGTTCGACGTCAAGATTTGCGAATCGGGCGCCGAGGCGCTCTCGATCATTGCCGAATTTAGACCCGATATTGTGCTGCTCGACGTCATGATGCCTGAAATGGACGGGCTGGCGACGATGGAGGAGATGCGCAAACGGCCGGAGACCGCCACCGTTCCGATCGTCTTCATGACGGCAAAGGTTCAATCCGCTGAGGTCGCCCGCTATCTTGCGCTTGGCGCGGCGAACGTCATTCCCAAACCCTTTGACCCGCGGACCCTGGGTGCAACGGTCCGCGAGATCTGGGAAAAACACGCTGGCCAATAGAACCGGTAATCTTGAGGATGCCCTGGCCGAGATGCGGCGCGACTTTGCTGCCACCCTACCCGATCGACGTCACGCTCTAAAAACGGCCTGGCGCGACCTCGCCGAAGGCGACTGGAGCGCCGATAGCGTCGAAGCGGCCTATCGGGTCGTGCATAGCCTCGCCGGCGCTGCCGAGACATTCGGGTTCTCCGATCTGGGGCAGGCAGCACGGGCGCTCAACGATGCGGTCCACGATCTCCGACCGGGCCCTACGACGGCAGATCAGCGGGCAAAGGCGGAACGCCTGTGCGCCCAGGTTTTCGCTGCATTCGATCGCCCCTGACCGGCAGTTCAAGAACGGTTGGCGTCGATCCCGAGGTCGCGGATTTTTCGGTACAGCGTCGAACGACCGATGCCGAGGCGCCGGGCGACTTCCGACATTTGTCCATTGTATCGGTCCAGCGCTATTCGAATTGCGTCGTCCTCGATGTCGCGCAGCGAACGCATTGCGCCCTGCGGATCGACTGCTGTGATCGCGAGACCCGCGGCGCCGCCGGCTACCGCGCCGGGCTGTTGATTGAAGCCCGAGGCGGCGAACGCGCGCGCTCCATCCTGGTGTCCTAGCTGGGCAAGCCGCCCCGCGATTTGACCGAAGTCGTCCAGTTTGAGCTGCTCGGTATCGGCGAGAACGACGGCTCGAAAGACAGCATTCTCAAGCTGCCGCACATTGCCCGGCCAAGGATAGGAAACCAGCAGATCCATGACCGAATCCTCGACGCCGGCAACCGTCTTTCCTTCCGATGCCGCGAAGCGCTGAACGAACGCGCGAACCAGCGCGGGGATGTCCTCGCGCCGTTCGCGTAGCGGGGGCACGTGAATCGGGAATATGTTGAGTCGATAGTAGAGGTCTTCGCGAAATCGCTCGGATTCAACGAGTTGCAGCAGGTCTCGGTTGGTCGCCGAAATCAGTCGGATATCCACATTGACCGACCGCTTGCTCCCGACCGGGTCGATCTCGCCGTCCTGCAACGCTCGCAAGAGTTTGACCTGAATGTCGGGCGTCAGTTCACCGACCTCGTCGAGGAACAGCGTGCCGCCGTTTGCCTCTTGAAACTTGCCAATGTGTTTTTGCTGGGCGCCGGTGAACGATCCGCGTTCGTGGCCAAATAGTATGCTCTCGACCAGATTTTCGGGAATGGCGCTGCAGTTCACCGTGACAAAGGGTTTTCCAGCACGCTCGCTGCTGCCCTGCACTGCGCGGGCGATCATCTCCTTACCCACGCCGCTCTCGCCTTCCAACAAGACGGCGATGTTCGATGCAGCAGCCCGTTTTGCGAGATCGACGACATTGCGCATCGGCGGTGCAACGGCCACCAAATCGTCGAACGTCATTTCACCGTTGACCTTGCGGGTGATCCGCGACAACTCGCCCGCCAACGTCGAAATCTTGAGCGCGTTTTCGATCGAAATCTGCAAACGTTCCGGGCTCACCGGCTTGACCAAGAAATCCGTCGCGCCGTGTCGCATCGCTTGCACGACCGTCCCGACACCGCCGCTCATGGTCAGTACGAGTATCTGTAGATCGGGGTGGACGGGATCGACCCGTTGGAGAACGCCGAAGCCGTCCAACTTCGGCAAGACGAGATCGAGCAGAACGAGGTCGACGCCACTACGGTCCTGGCGAATCAGGAGGTCGACCGCGGCTTCACCGTCGGCCGCGGTCAACGTCGCATAACCCAGATTGGCGACAATGGTCTCCAGATACCGAAGCTGCGCCGGGTCATCTTCGACGATGAGTATCTTTTGTGCCATTTCGGAACGATTTTGTTCGATTACGATCCCTAGGCGGGAGTGTAGACGAACCAATCGGTTGAGTCCCAGCAATCGTTAGCGTGTATCGAGCGGGAAAATACTACCTATAGCAGTGATGCCACCTCATTCGGAGCGGGTCAGGCGCCGATGAAATCCAACACTTCGCGAGCGTAAATCTCGGGCGCCCGATAGGGGAGCTGTCCGCCAACCCCAGGGACGAGCTTAAGACGCGCACCGGGCACCAGTGCTGCGGCCGCCTTGTCGATCTGGGCCAAGCTGTCGCCTTCGGCGTTGATCACGTAAAGCGGACATTTGATTTTCTTGAGGGCGGATTGGGCGTCGTAGGAGAACACCGCCTTAAACGCCCAATGGTAGCGCGGGTAGATCGTCAGGTGCTGCGCAATGGCGGCGTGGATCGTTTCCAGGTCGGTATCCTCGCCCCAGTTCTTGCGCCGTGTCGCCCACATCGCTTTCAGAAAGTCGCCATCGCCGTCGATGTTCGGTTCGACGATTCGTGTGCTGAAGGAAGCCCGTTGTTCCTCGGTAAACATCGGTACGCCGGAAAAGACGGCGTGGGTCGTCCGATCGGCCAGATGCTGCGTGATCAGTTCCAGGGCGATGGATGTGCCGGTGTGAACGGTTGCAAAGACCATATCGCCGCCAGCCGCGAAGTGCTCAATCGCCGGTAACATCCGACGCGCATATTCCGCCATATCGACCGGCCCCGGTGGCGGATCCGACAATCCGTATCCCGGCGTGTCGAGGGCGATCGCCCGGCATCGCGCACCGAGAAGCGGCAACGCCTTCTCGAATTCCCAAGACGACACCGGCGATTCATGGAGACAAATAACGGTTGGACCGGACTCGCCCGCCATTCGGTAGTGAATCTGGCCGTCCGGCGTATCAACGTAGCCCCGATGCATCTAAATGCCCTCCCCGTTTTCACCACTATGGCGAAGGGGAAGGTCAAATTCTAGCGTTCACTCACCGGAGTCCAGGGAGTAGCCCGCACCGCGCACCGTGCGGATTAGGTCGGCTTCACCGGGCCCGTTCAGTTGCTTCCGCAACCGCCGAATATGGACGTCAATAGTCCGCGCTTCGAGGTAGATGTCCCGGCCCCAGGCCAGGTCGAGCAATTGTTCGCGGGAAAAAACCCGGCCCGGTCGCTTTAGCAGAACCCTGAGCAAGCGAAATTCAGTGGGGCCGAGATGCAACGCCCGTCCGTTTCGCAGCACCTTGTGGGCAGCGAGATCCATCGTCAGGTCTCGGTATGTCAACGTTTCATCGGGTGCGCTCGAAGTCGACCGGCGCAGCACCGCCCGGACTCGGGCGAGGAGTTCGGCCGGAGAAAACGGCTTGACGACGTAGTCGTCGGCACCGCTGGCCAACCCCTTCAAACGGTCCGCTTCTTCGCCACGCGCGGTCAGCATAATGACCGGTATGTCTTTGGAATCCGGATCTTCGCGTAACTGGCGGCATACCTCGATGCCCGAAAGCTCCGGCAACATCCAGTCCAGAATGATCAGATCCGGAATCGATTCGCGTACCTTGTTCAGTGCCCGCTTCCCATCTTCGGCGACACTGACCTGATAACCCTCTTTCTCAAGGTTGTAGCGCACAACCTCGATCAGCGGCGGCTCGTCCTCAACGATCAGAATGTGGGATTTCATCGACGGGATCTATCCGGTTAAGGGGTCGTTTATTAAGGTCTGACAATCGTCGTGCTGGATCGGTCGCGCTTGGGTCGCACATCTTCGGGATCTTCACCGCGAACCAAGAAGTGTACGTTTTCGGCGATGTTGGTCGTGTGGTCCCCGATCCGCTCGATGTTTTTGGCGATAAAGAGAAGATGCGTGCACGGGGTAATGTTGCGCGCATCCTCCATCATGTAAGTGAGCAACTCGCGGAACATACTTGTGTGCAGCTGATCGACCTCTTGATCCGCAAGTCGCACGTCCGCCGCGGCCTGGGCGTCGCGGGCCACGTATGCATCGAGGACCGCCTTGATCATGCCCTGGACCAGCGTCGCCATCCGAGAAATGGTCAATGTCGCGGCTAGCGCCGGCGATTGAACCAGTACGACAGTTCGCTTGGCGACGTTCTTCGCATAGTCCCCAATGCGCTCCAATTCGTTCGAAATCTTGAGCGCTGCGATCGCAACACGAAGATCGTTGGCCATCGGCTGACGCAACGCCAGAAGCCGGACGATACGTTCGTTCACCTCCCGCTCTAGGTCGTCGATGCGCGCGTCGCCATCCATGACCTCGGCGGCCAATTCGGCATCGCGCCTGACCAACGCCCGAATTGCCGACGCCAGTTGCGTTTCGGCTAGTCCGCCCATTTCGACAATAATTTGGTCGATCCGTTCAAGTTCTTCGCCGAAAGACTTGACGATATGCTCGTCGCCCATAGCGCCCTCCGCCCTAACCGAACCGACCGGTGATATACCCTTGAGTCTTTTGTTCGGCGGGATTGGTAAATATCTGCTCAGTGTCGCCGTACTCGATGAGATCGCCCAGGTGGAAGAACGCCGTGCGTTGCGAGACACGCGCCGCCTGTTGCATCGAATGGGTCACAATGATGATCGTATAATTCAACCGTAATTCGTCGATCAGCTCTTCGATGCGTGCCGTCGCGATGGGATCCAACGCCGAGCAAGGTTCGTCCATCAAAATAACTTCGGGCTGCACCGCGATAGCCCGGGCAATGCATAGGCGTTGCTGCTGCCCACCCGAAAGGCTGGTGCCCGGGTCCTGGAGGCGGTCCTTGACCTCCTCCCACAGTCCGGCACGTTTCAAACTGGCTTCCACGACCAGGTCCGAATCCGCCCGCCCCGAAACGAGGCCATGGATGCGCGGGCCATAGGCGACGTTGTCATAGATCGACTTGGGAAAGGGGTTGGGTTTCTGGAAGACCATGCCGACGCGGGCGCGGAGCTGGACGACGTCAACATTGGGGTCGTAGATGTCCATGTCGTCCAAACGGATCGACCCAGTAACGCGGCACACGTCAATCGTATCGTTCATCCGATTGAGGCACCGTAGAAACGTCGACTTGCCGCACCCCGAGGGACCGATGAACGCGGTTACCCTGTTGGCGTCGATATCGATCGACACGTCATTGATGGCGCGTTTATCGCCGTAATGGACCGAAACCTGATCGGCAACAATCTTCGTCTGCTTGGCAGGTCTTGGTTCGACCCGGGCCTCTTCGCCCGCGATTGCAGTCATGTTTTCTGCCTCTTGAAATGCCATTTCTACCACCTGCGCTCGAAACGCCTGCGGAGGAAAACCGCCAAAATATTCATCGCAATTAGAAACGCCAACAGAACCATGATTGCCGCCGACGTGCGCTCGACGAACCCGCGCTCGGGCGCGTCGGCCCACAGGTACACTTGGACCGGAAGCACCGTCGCCGCGTCGGTGAACGAACCCGGCACATCGACGATGAAGGCTACCATGCCGATCATCAACAGCGGCGCGGTTTCGCCGAGGGCCTGCGCCATCCCAATGATCGTTCCGGTTAGAATACCCGGCATCGCCAATGGCAACACGTGATGGGTCGCGGTCTGAATGGGAGAAGCACCCATGCCGAGCGCCGCCTCGCGAATTGACGGTGGCACCGCCTTTAGTGCGGCGCGAGCCGCAATAATGATGGTCGGCATCGTCATGAGCGCGAGCACCATACCGCCGACCAACGGCGCCGAACGCGGCATACCGAAGACACCAAGAAATACCGCCAATCCGAGCAACCCGAAAACGATCGAGGGAACGGCCGCTAGATTATTGATATTGATCTCGATGAAATCGGTGATGCGGTTCTTCGGCGCGAATTCCTCAAGGTAGATCGCCGCCATCACGGCAACCGGAAACGACAGCACCAGCGTAACGATCAGTGTCAGCAACGACCCCATCACTGCGCCCAGAACGCCGCCTTGCTCCGGCTCGCGGCTATCGGCGCTGGTGAACAAGTCGAGATTCAAGCGGTTGTCTACCAGACCGTTTGCTGCATGGC
>CAYGKG010000059.1:0-18037 GCA_964350495.1 uncultured Alphaproteobacteria bacterium | reverse complement strand
TGGCGGGGTAGCTCAGTTGGTTAGAGCAGCGGAATCATAATCCGCGTGTCGGGGGTTCGAATCCCTCCCCCGCTACCAACCATTTTGGCAATACAGGCCGACAATTCTGTTAAATAAATGGGCGGGACCGGTTTGACGGGGCCAACCGTGGCGCGTTGCGGGTTGGTGCAGGAGAGCGGGTTGGGCAGAGGGAACAGGACAGCGGCCGTTGCATGACCTGATTACCGACAGGGTCCGTCGAACGGGCCCGGTTCGCGCCGCGGTGACGGTGACGACCGGCGTGGTCGCGCTGTCCGCGCTGGCAACCCTCGGTACGATGACGCTTCTGGGCGTCGATCCGTTTCCGGCCCTGTACCTCGCGATTGCGACACCCCTTGGACTGGCGTTGCCGGTCACTCTCGTTGCGTTCCACGCGATCGCACGGGCCAGCGACGCCTGGGCCCAAGTGGCCCAAAGCGAGGCGTCGGTGCGGGCCGCCCACGCAACGCTGAGCGATGCGATCGAGAACATTCCCAATCCGACCATGATCCTCGGACCGGACGACCGGATACGCTTTCGCAATAGGGCGTGGCGGCGTTACTACCCTGAGTTGGACGAGGTCGTGACGGTGGGGATGCAATACGAAGATCTGGTCCGGACCGTCCTGAAATCGGGCCTTTGGGATCCGATGGGATCGCGCGACGAGCTTCTGGAAAGGCGCATGGGCCATCACCGCAAGGCGGCCGGCAGCGTTGTGCAGGAACTCGCGGATGGCCGATTCATCCTCGCCAACACCAGCCGGTCGCGCGACGGCGGGACGATTCTCACCCACACCGACATCACCGATCTCAAGCGGATCGACCGGTTGAAGGACGAGTTTGTCTCGATGGTCAGCCACGAGTTGCGGACGCCGATAACATCGATCAAGGGCTCCCTCGACCTGCTGGCGACAGCGCTCAAAGACGGACGGGAGATCGATGTCTCGCAATTTGTCGACATCGCAAACCGCAATGCCGAACGCATGTTGATCATCGTCAACGACATCCTGCTCGCCCAAGGCATTCAGGCGGGCGGTATGGCGTTCGATTCGAAACCGACGCCGATCGTGCCGCTGGTGAGGAAGGGCTTGACCGCGAACGCCGGGTTTGCCGAGCGGTTCGGGGTTCACCTGCGGTTGCAGGATGGCTCCCCCGATATGTGCGCGTACGTCGATGCGCAACGCTTGGGGCAGGTTTTGACAAATCTCCTTTCGAACGCCGCGAAGTTTGCGCCGCGCGATAGCACCGTCGATGTCACGGTTGGCCGCGACTCCGATCAGGTTCGGGTCTCGGTCCACGACGACGGTCCCGGCATTCCCACGGAACACCACGCGCGCGTGTTCGAGCGTTTCTGGCGCGCCGACACTGCGGAAACCAGCGGCGTCCCCGGCACCGGCCTTGGCCTCAGCATCGCCCGACAGATGGTCGAAGGAATGGGCGGCCGCCTGGATCTGGAGTCCGAGCCAGGCCGGGGAACGACCTTCCATTGTTACTTGCCGTTGGCCGAGGAGGGCGTGCCGGCGGCTGTCGACTAAACTGCCTGGGTGACCAGCGCGCCCAAAACCCGGCTATGCCGTGTCTAGTCGATACTTGAGAAACGATGCGCCCCCATGCGCGACCTCTCCAACAAACCGGGCGCCCAACCGGGAGAGCCAACCTAAGTGTTTGCGCGACGGCGGTAAAAGGAACGTCACGAATGGAATGCGCTCATCGGCAATGGCAAACGCGATGGCCATCCTGGCGACCCGCACGCCTAGTCCGAAATATTCGGGCTTGAGCACGAGCCCGAAATCCCATTCGCCGGCCTCGTTCTGAAACCCGCCCCAACCGACATACGCGCCGTTCCAAAGGATTGCCCAATGACCAAGCCCGTCGCGGCGCCAGCATTCTTCCTTCGTGGCGACGAATGCCGCCACGTCTTGCCGGTCCCATGCGGACGTCAGCAAGGGCATATGAGCGAGGAGGCGCGGGTCGGACATGTGGGCGAGGAGTTCGTCGGGGGGAATGTCTGGCAACCGCACGAACGCAATATCGCCGTTAGACTTGACCGTCATTCAGAGCGCGATCCCGACCATCGAACACCCATCGACCACCGAGCAGTCTAATAACCCTGGGTCAGGTCCGGCGCACGGGCGAAAGGTTGACCAGAACGAGGCTGGCGCCGATCAACACCAGGGCCGCCCAAATCCAAAGGCTATTGGCGTCGCCGAACGCCCAAATGCCAACACCGATTCCCACCAGCGTCGCGATGTAATTGACCATTGAAAAGAACACGGGGCCTGCGCGCTTGATCAACTCGAAGATCAAATAGAACGCCAGGGCATTGTTGGCCATCGCAATCAACGTCGCCCAATGGCCGGCGCCGAACGCACCGTCGAACGCCCACCATTCGCCGGTTACTGCCATGACGACGAGCATGGATACCGATCCGAAGAACGTCAGACCGGCGGCGAACTGGACCGAACTACCCTCGGGCGGGCGCAGCATCGCGACGCAGACAGCGTTCAACGCATAGCAGAATGGCGCAGCGAATCCGAGTACGACCCACCCGACCATTTCCGGCGCAGGAAGGCTGGTCGACGGCAGCAATACGAACAGGACACCGACCAACCCGAGAACGATGCCGCCAAAGCGGACCAGTCGGAATCGGTCGAGGCGGAAGATCAACGCCAACGCGTAGATCGTCACCGGGACCAGCGAGAGCCCCAAGCTCAGAATGCCGGAGGGCACCTTGGCCGCGACAAACGCGAATATTAGGTAGGGAATGGTGAAGTTTAGCGTCGCGGTGACGATGTAAACGCGGACGTGGGCCCATCGCCGCGTCGGCAAGCCACCGAAGAGCGCGGCCAGGGCAAACAGGATAACGCCCGCGCCCAGCGATTGCCAAAACACATAGGGAATGAAGGGCAGTCCGTTGTCGGCCGCGACACGGTTGAGGACGAGAATCAGGGCAAACGAGAGGCCGAGCACGAACAGCATGACAAGGGACCCGGCATCGGGTTTACCCCAGGACGTCGTCGGCGCGTTGTCCGTAGCCGCCTCGGCCCGTTCGCCTATCCCATCGCGCTGATTCATCGATCCCCCGTCGCGGGCGCACCCCGCGTTTCAGGCGCACGAGTCTATAGCAACGCTGTGGTCAGTCGAATGTTGTTTGCCGCGCTATCGCGTGGACGCCGCGCTAGTCGGCAACCCCGGCGGCCTTCAGCCGTGCCGACAGGCGGGCCTTCCGTTCGTGGCGGTCCGGTTTGGGGTCGTCGCGCAGGCGCTCGGCAATCGCCATCAGGATTTCCCGCTGGCGTGCAGGGTCGGCGACGCGCCAAACGCCGATCTCCTCCATGGTGCGATAGCACCCTCGGCACAGGCCCGTCTGCATGTTCATCTGACATACCGAGATGCAGGGGGATACGGTTTGGACGGGTGTCGTCACAGATCATCCTCGAACGGCATTGATGTTCCCAATAGGTAACGACGCCGCGACGATATTCCAAGACGCCGCCTCAAGTTCGCGTGTTCGGGCGTTCTCATTGGGATCGATCAAGGCAGCTCGAGGCGCTGGATGAACGAAATCGGTGATCCGACGCTCACGCAAGCGTCCGACGCCGCGGTCGAGGCGCGGCTTGATCGCTTGCTCGCCGTCGCCGGCCAGGCATTCCCGTGTGCGGTCAAGCCCTTCTAGGCCGCACACCGTCGGCGACACAACAGGCGCGCTCGGGCGACCATTCTGCTATAATTCACCGGTACTGCCATAGCACAGGGAGGCATTCATCATGGAGCAGCAGCAGGTCGCCACGTTTAGCGGTTTTGGACGCCACGGGATCAGCCCCGAAACGGTCCACGACGAAGATGCGCGTAGCAATTTCATGATGGATCTCTACCGGCATCTTGGTGCCAAGGCCGGGCCGGGCCGCCGCGATGTGTTCGAGAAACGGGTCAAGCCCGCGTTCGTTCAGGAGCATGGCCGGGCGCCCAAGGATCGGCACGAGGTCCGGAAGGCCGTCCAAAACGATCCCTATTTCCAGTATTGGGGCCATCTGCGGGTGCTGGCCAACCAGACGCTATTCTATGAAAACGGCCGCACGGTGGAACGCCAGCTCGATACGTTGATCGAAAAAGCGAAACCGCGGGCGCGTGAGAAGGGGCGTCTCGAACTCGATCCGAACTTCGAAGTGCCGAAATACCAAGCGCCCTTAGACATGCACTGGATGCCGGGTAGTTTTTACACCGAGACTACCGAGGGCGACGTCGCCGCCGGCGCGATGTACGATTCAGGGGGGCTCTACGTCATGACGTCGGGCAACCTCGGGCCCTACGGCGACGGCGGGGCGTACTCGGTCGTCAACTACTTGCGGGACAAGTTTCCCGAATTCACGCCGACGCGGATCCTTGATCAGGGCTGTACCGTTGGCCACAACACCCTGCCCTTCAAAGAAGCTTGGCCGAAGGCCGAAGTCGTCGGGATCGATATCGGTGCACCGGTCCTGCGCTACGCCCATGCCCGATCCGAGGCGATGGGCTACGATATCACCTATGCGCAACAGAACGCCGAACACACGAAGTATGAGGACGAGAGCTTCGACTTCATCACTTCGACGATGTTCCTGCACGAAACCTCGCGCAAAGCGGTTCACAACATCATCGCCGAAGGATATCGCCTGCTGAAGCCGGGTGGGTTGATGTTGCATGTCGAACAGCCGCCGTTCCGCTGGTTCGCCGATCCGTTCGATCAGTACGTCCGCGACTGGGATACCCACAACAACAACGAGCCGTTCTGGGGCCCGATGCATGACATGGACCTTGAAGAGGTTGCCGTCGCCGGCGGGTTTAAGCGCGAAGACGTCATCCAAGAAATGGCGCCGTTGATCAAGCCGACCAAGACCGACAATTACGCCAAAGGTCCCGGCGAGTGGTACGTTTTCGCGGTGTGGAAGCGCTAAACGCGCCGATCATTCGGTCGATATCCAGCCTTTTGACGCGCGCCGCGCTACGCGGTGCGCGTCAAGGATTCCAGCAGGACCGACGGCTGCCGGGATTATGGTGTTTGTTCTTAGGCAGATAGCCGGACGCTTTCGTCCGCCGACCACAACGCGCCGTGCCTTAGCGCAAGTAAGTCGTGTTGTTTAGGCAGGCCTCGTAAAGGTCGACCAAGCCGACACCGTCCCGTGGCCTGATATTCCCGGCGCGAACTTCGCTATCGACCGCCTTCTTAACCCGCTCCGCCATCGCCGACGGGTTGTATTGCATGATATTGAGGACTTGGGCCGCAGAGGTCCCCTGGATCACTTCCTCGACATAGAAGTCCGTGGGGTCGTCGTCGTCGCAAAAAACGTGGGCCTCGTTCAGCCGCCCAAACAGGTTGTGCATGTCGCCCATCACGTCCTGGTAGGCACCGGTGAGGAAGAGGCCGACATAGTAGTCCTCGCCGGCGCGCAACGGATGAAGGGGCACGGTCGGTCGGGCGCCGTGCTCGCCGATGAAATGGTCGATCTTTCCGTCGCTGTCGCAGGTAATATCGGCGATCGTGCAGTTGCGAGTGGGTTCCTCGGTCAAGCGGGTTAGCGGCACCAACGGAAGGACCTGGTCGATGGCCCACGTATCGGCGGCGGACTGAAACAATGAAAAATTGCACAGGTATTGGGACGCCAAGATTTCGTCGATACCGCGCAAGTCCTCCGAAACGTTCTCCTGCGACCGAATGCCCTCCGCGATCATGCGCATGATCTGCCAGTACAGGGTTTCTGCCTTCGCCAACTCCTCCAAGCGAATGATGCCGAGTTTGAAGCCGTCGAGAACGTCGCCCAGCAGTCGCGACACACGGTTGTAGGCTTCTTGATAGTTCTCCTGGTCGAGAACTTCGGCATGTATGTCGCGCATGGCGGCGATCAAGTCGTGTTCGTCGTCTGCCGGGGCCGTGTCGAACCCGTTCGTGTTGCTCGATATTTCGCCAATGACTCGCATGATGACGCACGAATGGTGGGCGGCGATCGCGCGCCCACTCTCGCTGACTAAGTTGGGGTGAGCGACGTCTTCATGGTCGCAAATGCCCTGAACGTTTTGGATGACGCTCCGGACATATTCGGCGAGCGAGTAGTTCATCGAGGAATGCCCGCTTGTCCGGCTACCGTCATAGTCGACCGCAAGGCCGCCGCCCACGTCCAAGTAGTTCAGCGGCACACCGCGTTTCCGCAACCGAGCGTAAATCCTTGCGGCTTCTTGTGTAGCATCGTCGACATAGCGAATATCGGAAAGCTGGCTGCCGATATGGAAGTGGAGAAGCTGGACGCAGTCGCCGTACCCTTTATCGCCGATGTGGTCGATGGCGTTGAGTATCTCCGAGGTGGTCAGTCCGAATTTCGCGTGCTCGCCACTTGATTCGCTCCATCGCCCTTCGGCCTTGGCCCGCATCTTGGTGCGTAACCCAATGATGGGTCGAACCCGCATCTCTTCTGCGAGGCGGAGCAAAGGCGCGATCTCCGAGGTTTTCTCGATTACCACGACGACCTTACGGCCGATCTTGTTGCCCAAAAGGGCAAGCCGCAAGAAGTCGTCGTCCTTGTAACCGTTGCAGATAATCAGAGCTTCCGGTCCGACATCGTAGGTTAAGACCGCCATCAGCTCGGCCTTCGAGCCGGCTTCCAGGCCGTAGTTGTGGGGGCGACCGGCGTCGACGATCTCGTCCACGACTTCGCGCATCTGATTGACTTTGATCGGATAGACTCCGCGGTAGTGGCCGTTATAGCCAGCCTCTTGGATCGCGGAGGCAAACACCTGGTTGAGTTCCTCAACGCGATTCCTAAGGATGTCATGGAACCGCAACACGATGGGGAACTGCACGTTCTGCTGCCTCAATTCGTCGACGACCTCCTGGACGGCGATCGTAACGTTGCGATCGCCAACCACGGGTAGCACTTGAAGCCGACCCTTGGCATCGACGCCGAAGTAACCTTCGCCCCACCA
Source organism: uncultured Alphaproteobacteria bacterium (assembly GCA_964350495.1). GTDB lineage: Bacteria > Pseudomonadota > Alphaproteobacteria > SHVP01 > SHVP01 > CALJDF01. The sequence goes on along the minus strand of CAYGKG010000059.1, from coordinate 11,066 downwards.
GTTGATACGGTATAGCGCCTCCGAATCTTCGACCGTCCAACCCATAGACACCGAACTCCATTTTTTCGAGGTGTTGACGACGGCCCTACCTGACATACTCGGCGCCGGTTCGTCCTGTAGCGTGGAAACAACGAATGCCAGACAGCAAGCTAGGCGATCAAGCGTTTCGGAACAAAGCCCTTCATGGTCGCTGGCCGGAAATGACCTATGGCGGGGCGTTGAGTTTTCTCCGTCGCCGCTATAGCCGCGATCTGACGGGGGTCGACGTCGCGGTAACGGGGATTCCCTATGACGGCGCGGTAACGTTTCGGCCTGGCGCCCGGCTGGGACCGCGGGCGGTGCGGGCTGCCTCCGTCCAACTCGCCGAACTCAAGGCATTTCCCTTCGGTTTCGATCCGTTCGAGACCCTGGCGGTGGTCGATTACGGGGACTGTTTCATCGACCCCCATCATCCCGAATCCGTGGTCGAGGCCATCGCGGCCCATATCGACGGAATCGTTAGTGGCGGCGCTATCCCGCTGTCGGTAGGCGGCGACCACTTCGCAACCTATCCGATCCTTCGGACGATGGCCAAGCACCACGGACCGGTCGCGCTGGTTCACTTCGATGCCCATTGCGATACGTGGAGCGACGACGGCGAGCGGTTCGACCACGGCTCGATGTTCTTGCGGGCCAAGAACGAAGGGTTGATCGACGTCGGCCACTCCTGTCAGGTCGGAATTCGCACCCACGACGATATCGATCACGGCTTCGCGGTGTTTAACGCGCCATGGGTGCACCGGCACGGGGTCGACGAGACCGTCGCCGCCATTAAGGCTCGGGTCGGAGGCCGCAAGGCCTATGTCACTTTCGATATCGACTGCTTGGATCCTGCTTATGCGCCGGGGACCGGCACTCCGGTGCCGGGTGGCCTGACATCCGCCTGCGCCCTGGAAATCGTTCGTGGCCTCGGTAGTTTGGATCTCGTTGGGGCCGACGTGATGGAGGTCTCGCCGGCATACGATGTCTCGGAGATCACGGCCTTGAGCGCTGCGACGATTGCACACGATATCCTGTGCCTGATGGCGCTCGCCAAAGGGGCGGTGTAGGCCACGGAACCTTAATTTTAGTAGGTCCACGAGCGGTTAGGGAGACAGGCTAGAGCGGCGCGGTTGCGTCAGCCAGCGGTGCGCCATCCGCAAGCCTGCCCAGGCCACCATGACAAGGAGTGCTGCGCTCAGCGACAGTGCTGCGCCCCAGGACTCCACCGTCACCGTTATCAACAGGAATCCCGCCGAAAATCCGATCATTGAGCGAACGATACTGGCCATCGTCGCCGCCGTCGTTTGGCCGCCCAGGCGTGGCATCGCGAGTAGCACTAGGCTCGTGAGCGTCACCGGGTAGACCGCGATGATCCCCGTCGCCTTGGGCCCGATCACGTGGCCGAGGCTCACGACGGCCGCAACGAACAGTCCGACGATGGTGCCCCGTATTGGCAGATCATACCACCGGGCTTGGATCGTACGGCCCGGCGGCGGGCCGGCCGGTATGTCGCGGGTTAAGAGGACCGCCGCGGCGAGGCCCAGCACGTTGACCGCGATCGCCCACGGCAATGTCCAGGTTTGCGTGCCGATCGCTGCGGCGACTATCAACCAGATCAGGGTTGCCAGTGCCAACGTTGCAATCATCGAGAGGCGCGGCGCGGCATAGGCGAGGACAACCAGGAAGATGACCGCACCGGTGTTCCCGACCAAGCTGTTGAGGGCGCTCACGGCCAGAAAGGCATCGTCGTAATCGATCGCCAGCATGACGTAGGCCGGCCCCGCCGAAGTCGGCAGGCCGACGACCAGACCGCCCCAAAAAGGGCCGCTTTTCTCTGCCGCGATCGCTGCGGCAATGACGGTGAACGCGGTGATCGCAACTTTGATCAGTAGCGAAAACCAAAAGGCATCGAAGATCGGAATGGTGGGAACCGGTTAGGGTGAGGGCGCGCCATACTGCCCGATTGCACTAACCCCGCCAACGCGGAAAACTAAGTGGAGCAAAATTGCCGCTATTTTGTCGGCTTCGGCTCAGCGAAACCATTCCGGCCGGAGGCGGGTCGCCAGCTCATCGAGGGAGGCCCGACCCGCGCCGAATGCGACAAGCAATACCAAGGGAAAGACCCACAAGAAACGTTGATCGACGAGGTCGATGGCTTGGCGGTCGAACCACGCGCCCGCCTCGGCGCCGTGAAAGGCGATATCGACGATGGTTTGAACCACGACAAAACCGATCATGCCGAGTGCTGAGAGGCGCGTCAGCAAACCCGCGACGATAAGTAGCGGTAGGATGAATTCAGCTAGGGTGCCGGCAATCGTAACCACGTGCCATGGGAAAAACGGTATCGCGGCCGTGTCGTATACATAGAGTTCGGCGATCGGCGGAAGAATCTGGGCGAAGGCGCCGGGCGTAGGGTTGAAGACGCCGAACAATCCTGGTCCCACCTTGGTTGCCGCACTATTGAGGTAGTAGGGCAATAGTACCGCCAGGAACACAAGCCGGGCGGAGAGGCCGACAAACCATCCCGCAAAAATTTGCTCGACACGCGTCGCGATCCGGCGATGCGCCAGGACGATTCGCTGCAACGGTCCGGTAGTCGTCGTTGGTTCGGTGGTCATGGGCGATCTCCGGCAATGGATGAAAGCGCTCCCGACGCGATGAGCGCCGCTAACGCTTGGGTCAGGTCGAAATCCGGGTCGGTTTTGAGCGCGGCGGCGTAGGATTGGGCGAGGGCCGTCCCGGCGAATAGCGCGCTGGCGAATGTCGCGGTTGTCCGGTCGATGGAGGTCACGACGACGGCCGCGTCGGGCCGGGTAATCAGTGCTGCCTCGGGCACATCTAACAGGCTTTCCGTAATTGGCGTCGTCGTTTCCGGTCGATTGGCTTGCCAGATCGTCACAGCGGGATGCAGGCTGACCACGACCCGGGTCGCGGGGTGGGGCGAAAAGGTCAGATCGTCGGCGCGGTCCAATTCGGCCATGACGCGAGCTGCGTTCAGAACAGGGGCGTCCGCGGCATGCAACGCCTCAAGCCACGCCCGTTCGACCCGCGCGACGTCGCCGAGGTAAACGAGGTGTTGGACCGGCGGGAAAGTTTCGAGAAAGCTAGCAAAGCCCGCACCGTGAAGGCTGAGTGACGCCGCCCGCTTTGGCTCCTGGGCATGAAACACGCGCGCCGTTGCCGCGAAGAATTCTTCGCCAACCAAGCGCGCGACTGCCGGGTAGGCGTCGGCGAGCGCCGTACCAAGTGCGCGGTGGACGTTGTTACGGTAGACCGAAAATCGAGTCGCATCCTGACGTGGCAACCAGCTTGGGGTCGCGTCGGGGGCGGCGTCGTCGAGCGCCGCTGCAAAGGTGTTGTGGAAGGTTGCCTCGCTCATTGGCTCGCTGATAACGGTCGGGCAACGGCGTCAAGAATCGTCTGCGCCTGTTCGGCTTCCGCCCGCAACGCAGACCACGGCGGGATTTCATTGTCCCGTTCGATCAGAGTTGCGCGCGGACCGATTCGCGCAACGGTCCGCTCGTAGAGCGCCCATACAGGATCGGCGACCGGTGTGCCGTGGTTGTCGATCAGGAGAGTCGTATCGCGCGCATCGACAATATGGCCGGCGAGATGGATTTCGCCCACTAGATCGGCGGGCACCGCATCCAGGAAGGTGGCCGGATCGAAGTCGAGGTTCCGCGCGCTAACGAATACGTTGTTGATATCCAAGAGAAGGCCGCACCCGGTGCGCTGCGCGAGTTCGCTCAAGAAAGCGATCTCGGGCATCTGATCTTGCGGCAGGATCATGTAACGGGCAGGATTCTCGATCAGGATCGACCGTCCCAAGACTTCCTGAGTTGCGTCGACGCCGTCAGCGAGGCGCGACAGGTTCGCGGAGTCAAGCGGTACCGGTAGAAGGTCCGCAAGGTAGCGGCCGCCGTGCGTCGTCCAGGCAAGATGTTCCGACACCAGCACCGGTTCGAATCGATCGACCAAACGTCGAAGCGCATTCAAGTGGTCGCGGTCGAGTGGATCGGCGCCGGCCAGGGATAGTCCGACGCCGTGGAGGGAAAGGGCGTGATTGCGGCGAAGAGCTTCGAGTTGGCGCAAACGCGGACCGCCATCGACGAAATAGTTCTCGGCGTGAACTTCGAACCAGCCCTGAAAGGCGGTTTCGGTATCGATTGCCGCTGCGTGTTGTGGTTTGAAGCCTACACCGGACGTTGCTTCGATTCCGACGACAGGCCTCAGCGCGGCTTCCTTAGCGGCGATGGCCGGTCCGGTATCCAGCGATGCCGGTTGACCGATGGTGGTCATGGGAAGGGAAGAAGGCGGCGCCGGATTCGTACACCGGCGCCGATCCTAGGGTGTTAGATCTTCGGAAGGTCGCGATCAAGGGCCTTGAGGCTCCCCTTGATCTCACGTCCGTCCGCGGTTTTGAGCATCGTGGTTTCGCACGTGCCGGCTGCCACCAAGGTCCATGCATTGCCCTGATAGTCGACCTTCGAGGTGCCGGCGCATGTGGTTCCAGGCCCGGCGGCACAGTCGTTCTTACCGGCCAGCGAAACGCCGAAACATTTTTCCTGCTTGCCCTGGGCGGAAGCATCGTGGGCGGAGGCCATGGTGATGGCGGCTGCGACAGCTGCGGCGAGAGAGAGTGCGGTCTTCATTCTCGATTTCTCCATTTGATGTTCGAACCGCCATCGCGTTTGATGGCGAGCGTCGCGAATGTACCTGAACCGACCTCCCGAAAGCCTCACCGTCTTATGTCACCAGATAACAACGTCGTGAGGAGTTTGGTGCGCAACCTGGTCGATGATCCGGGAGGGCACCGATGAATTATCGCCATGCCTTTCATGCCGGCGGCTATGCCGACGTCGTAAAGCACGCGGTCCTATCGCTAGTACTAGAGTACCTGAAGCGAAAGGACGCGCCGTTCCTTGCTTTGGATAGCCATGCGGGCCGGGGCCGCTACAACTTGGCCGATGCGGAGTCTGAACGAACCGGTGAGGCGCAATCGGGAATTGCGCGGCTCTTCGCCGAAACCGATGTGCCGACGACTCTCGTGCCCTATCTCGGGGTCGTTCGCGCCTTCCAGGAACAATCGGACGTGCTGCAATGGTATCCAGGGTCGCCGCGGGTGGTTCGCGCGTTGATGCGCCGTCAGGATCGCTTGTTTGTTGCCGAACGGCATCCTGAAGATGCAGTGGCTCTGATGTCGGAATTTGCCGGCGACCGCCAGGTCAAAGTGTTCCCGCTCGACGGGTATCACGCGGTGCGCTCGTTTCTTCCACCACGCGAGCGGCGCGGCCTGGTGTTGATCGATCCGCCGTTCGAGTCGGCGGACGAATTTGAGCGTCTGGCGGAGGCATTGCGCGATGGGTTGGCGCGGTGGGCGACCGGTACCTTCATCCTTTGGTATCCGATCAAGCGACCGAGTGCAGTAACTGCTTTCCTCGACGATGTGGTCACGTCCTGCGGGTCTCGGACGGCGGTCGCGCTTGAACTCCTCGTTTCTCAACCCGACGGTATTCGTTTGGCCGGCTGCGGCCTCGTTGTCGTCAACCCGCCCTATACGCTGTCCCAAGACGCGGAAGCATTTCTGCCGTACTTGGCAAAGCTGTTTGGCGGGGGCTACGGCGCTGAAGGACGGATTGTGCCGCTTTGTGGGTCTTGAGCGTTCGGCGGTTTCGGCAGCGCCCGGAGATCATGGGGTCTACGGGGCAGCGAAGGACCTGCTCCTATAGGCGTGATTCGTGGGATGGCCCATGACTTTGTTTTTGCCCCACCAGCCTAGCCGCTGCACCAAGCCGAGAGCAGGCAAAATAGGGCCGGGATTCTGGGGGAGGATCCCGGCCCTCAGTTGAATCGCATCGCGCTGCACTTGCCCCCCAGACGGTCACACGGAACCGGCGTGCCGTCTCCAGGGGATATGGTGAGCCCGACGCCGCACCGCTACCCCCAAAACAAGCGCGGCGGAGGGGATCATGCAGGAGGCCAGCCTGGACGGTGACCGGTCTGCCTCCGGCCAGCAACTCAACGGCGCAATACAAGCCCTTGGTAGGTAACAATTCGCTCGGCGGCTTTCCTGGAATGGCGGCCACTCGCAAATGACGGTCGAACCGACCGCTATTGATCGCCTATGGTGCTTCCTCACGTGAGCGATGGTGGGCTGGTGTCCGAGTTTTTCTTGTTTATTGGATTGATCGCGCTTTGGCTTGCGATCGCTTGGCTGATCTTCAGGCGCGTCGGGTTCTTCGGGGCCCAAAAACCGCCACGGTTTTCGATCCAAGTGGATGGCCAACAATACGATAGCCGCAGCGCGGTTTACTTGATCAACGGCATTGCCAATGGGCGCCACCTGGTATTCGTTTTTGAAACGGCGGCAGGCATCCCATTTGTCTACCATTCCAGGGACAAGACCGTGATTGTCCTGGACGGTGAAGCGGCGCTTCAAACCTATGTGCACAGCCACTGCGGCGGTGAAAAGGGGTTGGCGAAACTTGCCGAGGTCCGAGCTAAGCTGGCGCAAAACCCATGATCGTCCGGACGGTCGGCGGGGTGAGGCTTGGTTACGACGACCTCGGCGCGGTCGGCGATCCGGCAGTCGTCTTGATTGGAGGGTTGGCAACCCAGCGCACCGTTTGGCCGGATTCGCTCTGCGCGCCCCTGGTCGACGCAGGGTATCGCGTCGTCCGCTTCGATAACCGCGATATGGGTGAATCGAGTTGGTGGGATGCACCGTCAGGTGCGACGCTACTGGCCCTCGTGGCGAGTGGCGCCTCGAACCCGCAAGCGCTGCCTTACACCATCGATGATCTCGCCGACGATACCGTCGGCCTGATGGACGCACTGTCCCTGGACCGTGCCCATATCGTCGGGATGTCGATGGGCGGGATGGTTGCGCAGTCGGTGGCAGTTCGGCATCCGACGCGGCTGTACAGCTTGGTGTCGATGATGTCGACCACGGGAAACCCAGCTCTGCCCACCGCAACGCCTGCGGCGATGCAGGCGTTGATGACACCGCCGGAGGACCCCTTCGATGCGGAATCCGTGTGCGTGCTGGCGATCATGCAACAGGCGATCATTGGCAGCCCGCTTTACGGCATGCCGGACGATCACGTCCGCGCGGTCGTGTCATTGAATTTCGAGCGGGGCAATAACCCCGAGGGCGCGTTGCGCCAGTGGTTGGCGTCTTCCCGTGCTGGGGACCGCCGCGATCAACTGGCCGGCATTCTGGTCCCAACCCTGGTTCTCCACGGCCGAGACGATCCGCTGGTGCGGCCCGAGGCCGGCGAAGATACGGCGCGCGCGATCCCTGGCGCCCGCCTGCGAATAATCGATGGATGGGGCCACAATATTCCGCCGTCGATCGGGAAACTCTTGGCAGCCGAACTGACGGCTTTTTGGTCGACCGATAACGATAGGAGACCCTAGCAATGTCCGCACACGACTACAGTTTCGAGGCGATCAACGGCGACTCGGCGATCGACCTCAAGGCGTTCGCCGGGAAGGCGATTCTTGTCATCAACACCGCAAGCGCATGCGGATATACCCCTCAGTACGCCGGACTCCAGGCGCTTTGGCAGAAGTACCGCGATCGCGGTCTCGTGGTGCTCGGCGTTCCGTCGAACGATTTCGGGGCGCAGGAGCCTGGCACGGAGACGGAAATCCAGGCCTTCTGCGACACCCGTTTTCATGTCGATTTCCCGATGACCGCCAAGCAAACCGTCATCGGCGGCGATGCCCATCCGTTTTATCGTTGGATCGCAGCGACAGCGGGCGAAGATGCCGCGCCGAAGTGGAATTTTCACAAGTATCTGATCGGCCCCGACGGTGGGCTTGTGGGAATTTTCCCCAGCAAGGTTGACCCACTCAGCGTCGATCTGACCGGCCAGATCGACGACCTCCTTTAGGACGCAACCTTCTTCGCGCGCTACGAAAACAGGCCGCGTCGAATCAAGTTCAAACCGATTAGGACGAGGACAACCATAAGGACGCGCTCGAATGCTTTCTGATGAATGCGGCTGCGCAAACGGGCGCCGAGGAAAACGCCTGCCATCACCGGGAACGCGGCAACGAGCGAGGCGAGTCCGTTCTCGAAAGTGAGGACGCCGACCGAGGCAAGGGTGGCGTACAACGTTGCCGAGGCGACAATAAACAGAAGTCCGATGGTGGTGACGAAGTCGTCTTTCTCAAGCTTGAGCGCGACCAAGTACATAATCAGTGGCGGACCAAAAAGGTTTGACAGTCCGCCCAACAGTCCTGCGACGGCCCCGACGGTTGGGTTGAGAAAACGTTCCTGACGCTCGCTAATTGAAAAGCGAAAGCGCACCAATTGGGTGAGCGAGAAAAGGACGACGATCACCCCCAAGACGAGAGAACCCGTCCGAAGGTCGACCGAAGACAGAAACTGCGCCGTGAAGATCGTAAAGGGAACCAGCGTCACAAGAAGCGGCCAAAAGCGCCGCAGTATTGCCATTTTCTTTTTTCCCTGCAGGGCCTGAATGACATTTGACGTCAACACCGGGACCACCATCAAGGCTATAGCGGTCGGGAGGTCCAGGACTGTGGCCAGCAGGGGAACGGCGACAAGGGGAAGGCCAATCCCAAGCGTCCCTTTGACCGTTCCAGCGGCGAGGAATGTCAGGAGGCCGAGCGTCAGGGTAAGACCGCCAAGGTCTAGGAAAGTCACTGTTGCGTACTCGTTTTGTTAGTCGGTGATCGGGGGGACGCCAGTCGGTACCAGTCCCTCATGGTGATGGACAATCAACCAGCGGCCGTCGATTTTTCGAAAGACATTGGTGATGCGAACGCGCCCGCTTGCTGGGTTGGGCGGTTGGTAGTCGAACTCCAGATAGTATCGCGCGATCGCCGAGTTATCCCAGGCGTCGACAACCGGTTCTTCAATCTTCAGGCTCAGCGGCCCGCGCGCCTGCATTTGCGCTTGGTCGTCCTTGTGGAACTTCGCGCGCTCCGCCGTACCTTGAATCAGTTGCGGCGTAAACACGTCCCAAACCGTCACATCCGGATGCATGTGTGCTTCGATACCGTCCGGTCGATGTTCCTCGAATGCACGAAAGATGCTCGCGATAACCGCCGAGACTTCTTTCTTGATCGCTTCATTGTCCAACGGCGCGCGCTCCTATACGAAATTGACCGACCATTCGCCGTCGTGCCACTCGAGAATCGTGGCGCCGCCATGGGAATGCTCATGATAGCCGTGAATACCGAACTTCGGATTGTGCAAATACCAACCGGGTTTCAGCAGCCGTTTGTCGTCGGGGCCGATGTCGCCCTCCAGGCAGTAGATCTCTTCATGCACGGGATGCCAGTTGGGGCCACGACCCTCGAATCCACCAGGCACCTTCAAGAGACGAGTGTCGGCGCCGGTGCGGTGGTCCTTGAACAATACTCTGCGCTCGAACCCGGCCAGCTTGGCACCTTTGATTTCGGGCGTGATGGGCGCGACCGCCATCGCGTCTGGGAGAATGAACGCATCCTGCGACACCTTGATCGGTCCTGGCGTTACCGGCTCGTAGTGCGGCGGTTTCCCGTAGATCATCACCAGCCTTGCCCCACCACGCGATCCGATCGGCGCAAAGGGGCTGCCTGCGGGATTGTAAAAGAAAGCCCGAGGCTTCAGCGCATTGCGTCCAACATAGAAATCGCCCGAGATGACGAAGCCTTGGTGGTCGTTGCGGCCAACGTAAAACCCGCCGCTATCCCACTCCGCAGGGATATCGAGGATCGCGCTGCGCACGCCGCCGTCGTCGAACCACCGCAGCACCCGTGCCCGCACACCGGGCGGACCGGCGCCGGGCGTGAACGGTTCCCAATCGACCGTTTCGGTGTCGAAGCAAACTGAGATATCGTCTTTGAGTTCTGGTTCTGCCAATGGATTCCCCAATCGGTCGGATCATAGCAAAAAAGGATATTGAAGTGGGGCGCGTCGCAGACAAAGTAGCTTTGGTAACCGGTGTCGGACTTCCGATCGCGGCGGCGGCGGCCCGAGCGCTCGCCGACGAGGGTGCACGCCTCGTTGTCGTCGATGTAGATCGGGACGTTGCCGAACGCTCTGCGGCGGCGTTGGGGTTGCCCGAGGCACGACTGATGTCGCGTGGACATGAGCGTGGCACCGAGGCGGCATGGGCAGCGCTGGTCAGTTCTATCGTTGATCGCTTCGGACGCCTAGACGTTCTTGTCAATGGACCGCCAGACCTGCTCGTCAAGCCGATCCGTGACATGACGCTCGACGATCTACGGGTGTTGGAAGAAGCAAATATCGTTGCTCCGTGGCTCGGCATGAAACACGCGGTCGGTGCAATGCGAGAGAGCGGGGGCGGGTCGATCGTCAACCTGTCGCTCGGCCTTGCCCGAACGGGTGCGTCAGGCCTGTCCGCAAACTGCGCCACCGCGGCGGGACTACGCGTCATGTCGCAAGCGGTCGCTCTTGAGTGCGGGCAGAACACCGATGGCATTCGGGTCAATACCGTCCTTGTCGATCATGTACGCCCGCCACCTCCGGCGGAGGTTGCCGCGGCCGTGGTTTATCTCGCGTCGGACGAATCGCGATTCATGACCGCGGGCGAAATCGCCCTCGAACCGGCGAACTAGGGTCGGGTAGCGATGCGCCTCAAGAACAAAGTTGTGGTTATTACCGGCGGTACCGATGGGATCGGGCGAGGCTGCGCGCTCGCTGCGGTTCGCGAGGGCGCGACGGTCGTCGTGACGGGACGCAATCAAGAGCGGGGACGCGCGACGGTCGATCTAGTTGCCCGGCAAGGCTTCAGCGTTCGCTATGTCCCACAGGATGTGACCAACGAAGCCAACTGGGATTCCCTATTTGCCGAAGTGACGCAGGATGTCGGTAGCCCCGACGTGCTGGTGAACAATGCGGGCGATTGCATCCTCAAGCCGATCGTCGACTATCCGGTCGAGACTTTGCGCTACATGCTGCAAATGAATATCGAGGCTTGCTTCATGGGCACGCAGCGCGCCTTGAAAACGATGGGTGCAAAGGGGGGCGGATCGATCGTCAACATGTCGTCGGTCGCGGGCCT
>CAYGKG010000058.1:0-18357 GCA_964350495.1 uncultured Alphaproteobacteria bacterium | reverse complement strand
AGCCCGAGCCACCCGACGAAAAGGAAACATTGTTCGATGCGGCGTTTACGTTTTCCGCCAAGGAGGAGCTGAAAACGCGCGATTTCGAATCGATGTCGGCCGAAGAGATCGATCAAGCGAAGAAGGCGATCGCGGCGATGCGGCTACCGATTGTCAATGTGAAGACCCGCCGGTTTCGCGCCGATCAGCGCGGTCGTCGTATCGATATGCGGTCGACGATTCGGGCCAGTCTACGATCCGGCGGGGCGATCATTCCCCTGCGGCGGCGCAGCCCGATCGAACGACATCCGCCTTTGGTGGTCCTGTGCGATATTTCCGGCTCGATGAGCCGCTACTCGCGGATGTTCCTGCACTTCATGCATGCTGTAACCAACGACCGCGACAGGGTCGCGACCTTTGTGTTCGGCACGCGCCTAACCAATGTGACGCGCTACCTGCGGAAAAAGGACGTCGACGTCGCGCTGGGCGAGGTCAGCGAAGGGGTCGAAGACTGGTCGGGCGGCACGCGGATCAGCGGGTGTCTGCGCGATTTCAACACCCACTGGTCGCGGCGCGTCTTAGGACAGGGCGCGCTGGTCCTGTTGATCACCGATGGATTGGACCGCGAGGGCACGGAACACTTGGGTTTCGAGATGGAGCGGTTGCACAAGTCCTGCCGGCGCCTGCTGTGGCTCAATCCCCTGCTCCGCTACGACAAATACGAAGCCAAGGCAGCTGGGGCCCGCCAAATCCTGCCGCATGTTGACGAATTCCGTTCGATTCACAATCTAGAGAGTATTGCGGACCTGACCGACTCGCTGAGCCGGGCATGGCCGCGCACCGAAGAAGCTAACGCCACTACCTGGGGAGCCGTCGCATGACCACCGATTCGGACGATGTTCTGGCACACGCCGCCGCTTGGCGCGACGCCGGCAAAGGTGTCGCGCTGGCAACGGTTGTGACGACCTGGGGGTCGTCGCCCCGCCCCGTTGGCTCGCAGTTGGCAGTCGATGACGACGGCGCGTTCGTGGGATCGGTTTCCGGCGGCTGCATCGAGGGCGCGGTGGTCGAACAGGCGCTGGCGGCGATCAAGGATGGTGAGACCAGATTGCTCGACTTCGGCGTGACCAACGAACAGGCTTGGGAGGTCGGCCTGGCCTGCGGCGGCAAGGTTCAAGTCTTCGTCGAACGGGTCGCATGAAGGACGCAACGCTCAAACAAGTCCTGGCCGACCGGGCCGCGAAGCGCGCGGTCGTTCTGGCGACCGACCTCGCGACCGGCGACGAGCGGTTGATCTATCCCGACGCCGCCAACGACGATCCGTTGCGACAAGAGGTGCAGGACGCCACGCGTCGCGACCGGAGCGGCGTCGTCGAAGCCGGCGCGGCAAAGATATTTCTGAATGTCTACAATCCGCCGCTGCGCCTGATTATCGTGGGGGCGGTGCACATCGCCCAACCGCTGGCGCGAATGGCTGCAATGACGGGCTACGACGTTACCGTGATCGATCCGCGCGCGGCCTTTGCCAGCGCAGAGCGTTTTCCAGGCGTCACCGTGATGACCGAATGGCCGGACGACGCGATGGCAACCCTCGCCCCCGACCCGCGGACCGCGATCGTCACCCTGACCCACGATCCCAAGATCGACGATCCGGCACTGGAGGTCGCGCTGCGTTCCAACGCGTTCTACATCGGTGCGCTGGGCAGCAAGAAAACCCACAACGCCCGGCTTTACCGCCTCGGCAAAGCGGGCTTCGGCGACAATGACGTTGCGCGGATATGCGGCCCGGTCGGCCTTGCCATCGGCGCTAAATCGCCCGCGGAAATCGCGGTGGCGATTTTGGCCCAAATCACCGAACGCCTACGCCAGTCGCCGGCCTAGCATGATCTTCGGTCCGACCCCGGTCGCCACTGCCAAGGGTTGCATCCTGGCCCATAGCGTGCGCGTGGCGGGGACTGTCTTCAAGAAAGGACGCCGGTTATCCGCTGCCGATACCGCCGCACTGACCGATGCGGGGATCGACAGCGTCCTCGCGGCGCGTTTTGAAGTGGACGACGTTCCCGAAGACGTGGCGGCTGCCGCGGTCGCCGAGGCGGCACGGGGCGAGCACACCAAGACCAGCGCGGCCTTTACCGGCCGGTGCAACCTCTACGCCGAAGGCGACGGGGTTGTCTTGATCGACCGCTCCTGCATCGACCGGCTGAACCAGGTCGACGAAGCGATTACCATTGCGACTCTGGCGCCGTTCGATCTCGTCACGGCGGGCCAGCTCTTGGCGACAGTCAAAATCATTCCCTTCGCCGCCGCGCGCGCTGCGGTCGACGCCTGCATCGCCATTGCCCGGGCCGAAGCACCGCCGGTGCAGGTCGCGCCGATCCGGCCCCATAGGGTCGGTCTGGTAATGACGACGCTACCTGGCACCAAGAGTAGCGTTCTGGACAAGACGGCGGGCGTCTTGCGCGACCGGCTCGAACGGCTGGGCAGCGCCTTGGTCGCCGAACGTCGCTGCGACCACGATGAAACCGCGATTTCGGGCGCGGTGAAGGCGTTGCGCGATACAGGTTGTGCGCCAATCTTGATCTACGGGGCGTCGGCGATCGTCGATCGGCGTGACGTGGTCCCCGCCGGAATCGTCGCGGCGGGCGGCGCGATCGATCACTTCGGGATGCCGGTCGATCCTGGCAACTTGATCCTCACCGGTCATATCGGGGACACGGCCGTCGTCGGCCTGCCCGGCTGTGCGCGCTCACCCAAACTGAACGGTGTGGACTGGGTGCTGTGGCGACTGCTGGCGGGCGTACCGGTGCATTCCGGCGCGATCCAGGCAATGGGCGTGGGCGGGCTGCTCAAGGAAATCCCATCGCGCCCCCAACTGCGCGAACCGGGGGACGCCAACGGCGCGCCGCGCGTCCCACGAATCACCGCCGTGGTCTTGGCCGCCGGTCAATCGCGCCGCATGGGGCCGGCCAACAAACTATTGGAAGCGGTCGACGGCGAGGCAATGGTTCGCCGCGTCGTGGCCAACGCGCAGGCCAGCCAAGCCGCCGACGTTATCGTTGTGTTGGGACATCAAGGCGAATCGGTGCGCGCGTCCCTCGCCGATACCGGCGTTTCCTTTGTCGATAGCCCGCACTATGCCGAAGGGTTGAGCGCTTCGCTGAAGGCGGGGATTGCGGCGGTAGCGCCAGATTCGGACGGCGCCGTCGTCTTGCTGGGGGATATGCCGGCGGTCTCGGCGGACCATATCGACCGGCTCATCGCCGGATTCAATCCAGTCGAGGGGCGCGGCATTTGTGTCCCGACGACCCGGGGCAAACGCGGCAATCCGGTCCTGTGGGGCCGCGCCTATTTCGACGAGATTGCGGCGCTGTCGGGCGATGTCGGCGCCCGGCACCTGATTGGCGCACACCAGGACGCGGTATGCGAAGTCGCGGTGGAGGACGAGGCGATATTTGTCGATGTCGATACGCCGGCCGCGCTCCAGGCGTACCGCGATAGGGCGGACAAAACCTAAGGGATGACGACGGTGCGGACGGTTTCGCCTTCCGCCAAGCGTTCGAACGCCTCGTTGATCTGGTCGAGTGGGACAGACCCAGTCATCAACCGGTCCACCGGTAGCTGCCCGGCGCGGTAGAGCTGGACGAAATTCGGAATGTCGCGCACCGGAACGCAACTGCCGAGGTAACTGCCGCGCAACGTGCGTTCCTCGGCCACCAGTTGGACCGGCGGGACCGAGAGCCGTTGATCGGGATGGGGGAGCCCGGCGGACACGGTTTCGCCGCCACGCGCGGTGATGTTCCATGCGAGTTCCAGCGCCTTGGCGGACCCCGCCATCTCAAACGCATAGTCCACGCCGCCGCCCGTTGCTTCCTTGATCGCCGCCACGCAGTTTTTGTCGCTGGCATTGAAGGCGTCGGTCGCCCCGAGTTGGCGGGCGAAATCCAATTTATCCTGGCGCATGTCGATCGCGACGATCTGGCGCGCACCGGCAAGCCGGGCACCGAGGAGCGCATTGAGCCCGACACCGCCGAGGCCGATGACAGCCACGGTCGACCCCGGGTGCACCTTCGAGGTGTTGACCACGGCGCCAACGCCGGTGATGACCGCGCACCCGAATAGCGCCGCGATATCGTAAGGAATGTCCTTTTCGATCTTCACGAAAGAGTATTGCGAGACCACAGCATGATCGGCAAAGGCCGAGACACCGAGGTGATGGTTGACCGGCGCACCATTGAGCGTGAGACGACGCGCGCCCGACATCAGCGTACCCTGGCCGTTGGCGGCAGCTGCGGGTTCGCAGAGCGCCGGACGACCGGAGGCGCAGGGCCGGCAATGGCCGCAACTGGGCACGAAGACGAACACGACATGGTCGCCGGATTCGACCGCCGTGACGCCGCGCCCGACCTCGATCACTTCGCCGGCGGCCTCATGGCCAAGCGCCATCGGCATGGGGCGCGGCCTGTTCCCGTCGATCACGGAGAGATCGGAATGGCACAAACCGGCCGCATGGATTTTGACCAGAACCTCGCCGTCCCCTGGCGGATCGAGATCGAGCGTTTCGATCTTCAGCGGCTTGGACACGCCGTAGGGGCGCGGCAGGCCCATTTCGTGCAAAACGGCGGCGCGGATCTTCATCAAAGCTCTCCCTCAAACGAGGTAGAGGTATGCCATGCGTGGGAAAGCGGGGCAACGCCCGGAGACCCTGTGCAAGGGAGGGCGTAGATCAGGGTTCGAGGAGGCCCAATGCGCCACGGTAGGCTACGATGGCCTGTTCGGGGAGGCGAGGCCCGGCTTGATCGAGCGGATCATTGGGCGGGTCGGTGCGGAACACGGTCGCGGATTCTTCCGCCTTCTCCTTGGCGAGTTCGGCCTGCGCTTCGCGCATCTGCGCGTCGGCGCGGGCGGCGACCGCGCGATCCTGGCCAGAGGGTTCAGCCGGCGCGCTCGCTGCTGCCTTGACCACCCGCATCTTCTCGATCGTCGCCGCCGGATCGCCCGGGACCGGACTGATGTCAATCGGGGTGTTGCCTCCAGTCGCGTATTGCTTGCCGTCGGGTCCGGTTTCGTAGTCGTAGCTCGGCATCCCGGTATGGGGGGCACCGGCGCGGGCATGGGCCTGTTCGTGGCGGCGCACCTCGGCATCGCGTTCCTTGAGCTCGCGAACCTCGGCCTTTTCTTGCTCGGTCAGCGTCTGGCCGGGGAGCCCACCACCCTCCTGTGCACCCGCCGATAGCTCGACGATGGTAGCCGGGCCCCGGGCCGAGGGCTCCGCGGTTTGCGCGTCGGCGACGGCGCCGGCCTGGGGCGCCTCGAACGCCCCGCCCCCGCCCGGACGGGGCAGGATGCTTTGCGCGAAGTTCGCGATGAGAGAAACGCCGATGCTCGGCATGGTCGCCTAACCACATATCAACGAATAACGGTGAGGCGATCATAGGAATTCGGCGTACCGAATCGGAAAAAAGTTATGGTTAACAAGGTGTTAACTATAGGTCGCCGCAGTCTGCGGTCGCCCCATAACGGCGATGTGAAGGCGCGATAACGTCCCTACGGTGCCTCAGGCGTTCTTTTTGCGCACGTCCTCGAAATAGGCCTCGACCTCGCCCCGGCTGACAACGTCGGCATAGCGTCGGCCAACGTCGCGCAGGTTGTCGTTGTGGGGCCGTTCGTCGGCGTCGCCGACGCAGGTTTCAGGGACCATCGTGCGATAGCCGTGCGAGAAGCTGTCGATAACGCTGGCCCGCACGCAGCCACTGGTGGTGCAGCCAGTGACGATGACCGTATCGACATTGTGTTTGGTCAGGAAGGTCGTCAGCGGTGTCTTGAAGAAAATCGACGGCGCCGACTTGGGAAAGACATAATCGTACTTCGCGTCCAAGACTTTTTCGTCGATGTCCATGCTCGGGTGATCGAGGAAAAATCCGTCGCGCACCGCACCGATCTTCCAATACGGCATATCCTGTTGCGACCAATAGCCGGTGAAACAACTCGCAATGGGAACGCCGCACCGCCGCGCGACATCGAGTAGGCCGCTTGTTTCGTCGCGCGCATCGTGGATGTGTTTGAACCCACCGATCGGATACTGCGGGTCGGTAAATGCCTTTTGGAAATCGACGACCACAACGGCCGGTCGTGCCCCGAAACCGATCGAATATTCACCGTAACTCGCACCTTGATAGGCATCCGCCATCGTTCCGCTCCGCTGATTTATTGACCGCGACTGACGCCTACCCTAGGGCCCGCCCGGAACCGGCGCAAGGCGCAGAAAACGCCTATTACTCATAGGGTTAGGCACGGTGGGTGGCTTGCAAAGGGACTCTTGAATGTTAGGATACGCACGCCAATATCCGACGCCTAACGGGAGAATACGGACTGATGAAAGCCCTTGAGGACGTGGTCCTGCTCGACCTTACCCATATGCTGTCCGGCCCCTACGGCGCCATGCTGCTGACCGATCTCGGGGCGCAGACGATCAAGGTCGAACCGCCGGGACGCGGCGAAGGCACCCGCGCGTTGCAAGCCAGGGATCCCAAAAATTCGCTGAATGGGATGGGCTCTTACTTCCTGACGCTGAACCGCGGCAAGAAAAGCGTCTGCATCGATCTCAAATCCGAGGCCGGTCTTGCGGTGTTCTACGAGCTGGTCAAGAAAGCCGACGTGGTCATCAGCAATTTTTCCGCCGGCGTGCCCGAACGCTTGAAAATCGATTACGCCAACCTGTCGAAGATCAATCCGAAGATCATTACCTGCTGTGTGACCGGATTCGGCGAAACCGGCCCGGCCAACAAACGGCCTGCGTTCGATATGGTTGCCCAGGCGACCGGCGGCGGCATGTCGATTACCGGCGATCCGAGCACCGGTCCGCTCCGCGCGGGGATCCCGATCGGCGATCTGGGCGGCGGTCTATTTGGCGCGATCGGCATTCTCTCCGCGCTACACGAACGCCAACGGACAGGCCGGGGCCAGCACGTCGATATTTCGATGCTGGATGCCCAGATCTCGATGCTGAATTACATGGCGACAATGTATTTCCTGTCGGACGAAAACCCCTATGGGATCGGCAATTCCCACTTCGTCCATGTCCCCTACGATGTCTTTCGCACCACGACCCTCCCGGTCGTCTTGGCGATCATCACGGACAACTTCTTCGAAGCGTTGGCGGAGATGTTGGACGACGACTTCCTGCGGCAACCCGAGTACAAAACCCAGCCGGCACGATTGCGCGATCAGAAGAAGATCAACGCGCGCGTACAGGAACATTTCGAGAAAGAACCGGCCGAGCACTGGCTGCCGTTGCTCGAAGCCGCCCGCATCCCGCATGCACCGGTCAACGATTTCGCCCACGCGCTATCCGACGCCCAAGTCCTATCGCGCGATATGGTCGTCGAAATTCCCCATGTCGACGGCGGCAGTTTCCGCACGCCGGGTAACCCGGTCAAATTGAGCGACCATCAGGATACCTGGGAATCGCCGCCGAAACTGGGCCAACACACCGACCAAGTCTTGCATGATATGCTGGGCAAAAGCGCGGACGACATAGCCAAATTGCGCGCCGACGGAACCATTGGATAGAGGCCAATCATGGGCGAGAAAGTCATCATCAATGAAGTGGGTTTGCGCGACGGTTTGCAAATCCAGCCGAAATACGTGCCGACCGAAGGCAAATTGGAACTGTGCCAGGCGTTAATCGACGCCGGCGTCGGCGCGTTCGAGGCCACATCCTTCGTTTCGCCGAAGGCGGTCCCGCAGATGGCCGATTCGGCCGAGCTTTACCCCCAGTTACCCGACCAGGACCGGATCAACTATTCCGGTCTGCTGTTTAACGAAAAGGGCTACGAGCGGGCAGTTGGCGCCGGTGTCAAGGTGATCGCCGTCGCCCTCGCGTCGACTGAGAAAATGAATATGGCCAACATCCGCATGACATTGGATGAAGCCACAACAAACCTGGGCGCGCTGATCCGCCGCGCCAAGAAAGACGGTCTTGGCGCCCGGGCCTATGTCTCGACCGCCCTGGGCTGCCCGTTCGAAGGCGACGTTCCGCTGAAGGTCGTGATGGACCTGGCGGCAAAAATGGCCGAAGCAGGCGCCGACAAGATCGCCATTGCGGACACCATCGGCTCCAGCAATCCCCAACTGACCAAGACCGTGATCTCGGCCGTGGCGAAAGAATTCGGCGCAGACAAGATCGTCGCCCATTTCCACGACACCCGCGCTTTGGGGCTGGCCAATGCATGGGTTGCCTTGGAAGAGGGCGTGCGCGAATTCGATACCTCGATCGGCGGCCTCGGCGGCTGTCCCTTCGCGCCCGGCGCGGCCGGCAACCTGGCAACCGAGGACTTGGTTTTCATGTTGAACGAAAGCGGGTACGACACCGGGATCGACGTCGCCGCATTGCGCCGCGCCGTGACGATCGCAGAACGATTGACGGGCCAGAAACTGGGCGGCCGGATTACCCAGTGGTGGCTATCGCAGGAGCGCAAGAAAGCCGCGGCGGCGGCCCAAGCAGCCGAATAAGCACAAAGAGCTTCACGAAAAAAAGGGCCGCAGATGCGGCCCTTTTTAGTTCGGCGATTCGACTATTTCGCCATGCCGATCTTTCTCAGATCGACATCGAACTTAAGAAATATTTCGCAGAGGCGATCGTAACAGACACCCACTCGAATGGTGGTGAAGTCGGCGAAATCGATAATCGTCGAGGACCGCCCTTCCGGATTCGCGTACTTGGACCGACCGCCGTCGATCACGATATCGCCCGCTTCGATCACCGGCGCATCGATCTCATCGACCTCGTATTTCGATCCGGTCAGCGAGGTATTAGCGGAAGACCCCAGGATCGGCATGCCACGTTCAAGCGACTGGCGCGTCATCTCATTGTGAAAGACGCCGGCGTTGAGGAGCATGTCGAGGGTGCCCACCTTGGTCGAATTCTGGAGAACGAACGGCGCCACCCTCTTGAAGATCGGATGATCGGCGCGAAACGGCGCCACCGTCGACATCGGCAAATCCGCATCCTGGATGACGGCTTTGATGATGTCGTGCTTCCACGGCTCGATGATCTGAATTTCTTTCAGCAGATCGTAGTTCGAAAACATGCCGGAGGGCTTCTCGAAGGACCGGTTTTTGGCCGAAAAGATGGTGCGGATCGATGCCTCGGAGTTGCCGACAATGGCATAGGCGACATCGAGGGGAATGATCGCAACGCCGCCGCCTTCGATCACGTCCAACACCTGCCGGGACTGTTCGACGACGTTGTCTGCGGTGAGCCGTATCTGCTTGTCAGCCATTGTTCCTACGCTCCGTTGTCAAAGACTATTCCGCGGCCTGGGTCTGGTTCCCGATGCGCGTTAGATAGTCGAGGGTTTCCTGTTCGCTGACGACATCGGCATATTTCGCGTTCATGTCGAACAGGTTTGCTTCATGGGGACGCTCATCGCGGTCACCGCAGGCTTCACGAACCACGATGGGACGGAACCCGTAGGACACCGTATCGATGCACGTGGCGCGAATGCATCCGCTGGTGGTGAGACCAGTCAGAATCAATGTGTCGATGCCTGCCGCCGTCAGAGTCGAGGACAGCGAGGTACCGAAGAACGCACTGGGGTATTGTTTAGAGATAACCAGTTCGTCCGCAGAAGGCTCAAGGCCCTTCGGCCAAGCGCCCATTGGGCCGCCCTGCTCCATGATGTGAAGGGTCGGCACCTTCTTGATGAACATGCCGCCGTTTATGCCGCCCTTGGAGAACACCACATTGGTGTAGATGACCGGCACGCGGGAGCGCCGCGCCGCATCGCGCAGGCGAATTCCGGAAGCGAGTGCATCGTCCACTCCCGCATAGAGCGGCGAGGACTTATCGAAATAGGCTTCGACGTAGTCGATAAGAATGAGCGCTGGGCGGGCGCCAAACCCCAGGCGTTTGTTGTAACCCGCGCCAGCGTAGTCGGTGTTCAAATCCTGTTCGGCCATCGTCATCCCTCCCCGGTTCAACCTGCCTTCGCTTGGCGGCGCAGATTGGCCGCCGGATCGTCTTCTGTCATCGCGTCGATCCCCCACTTCTGCTCGAATGCCCACACGTCGGGAAAACCCATAAGCGTGTGCATTTCCAGACCGGGCATAAGCGGAACGCTGAGATTCTCAGTCGACCCCTGGGTCTTGAGCGTTTCGTAGACCACCTTGACCGATTGGGCGGCGGCAGCGAATGCCGCGCCGGGGTAGATCGCAAAGGCATAGCCTAGCTCGCGGAGAGTATCGGCGGCGACCACCGGCGTAAGGCCTACGTCCGAAATATTGATCATCAACGGTTGGTCGAAACGTTTGGCGATGATTTCCATTTCTTCGAGAGATACCGGGGCTTCGACAAACAACACGTCGGCGCCGGCTTCGGCATAAGCCTCGGCGCGGCGGCAGGCGCTATCAAGCCCCTCGTTGGCGCGGCTATCGGTGCGCGCGATCACCAGGAAGTCCGGATCGGTCTTGGCATCGATGGCCACCTTGATGCGCATGACCATGTCGTGCGTCGAAACCAACTGCTTGCCGGGGGTGTGTCCGCACTTTTTTGGATCGGCTTGATCTTCGATATGGAGCGCACAGGCACCCGCGGCTTCGTAACCGCGAACCGTCTGCGCCACATTCAAAAGGCCGCCATACCCGGTGTCGGCGTCGGCGATCAGAGGGGTGACGGTGCCGCCGGCGATGTGGCCGACCCGGGTCACCATATCGCGGTAGCTGGCCAGGCCGGCATCCGCCAACCCGAGATAGGAAGCGACCGCGCCGTAGCCGGTCATATAGTTCGCCGTGAACCCCATGCTGTCGGCAATTCGTGCCGAAATCATGTCGTAGACCCCGGGGGCGACAAAGAAGTCTTTAGCGCGGATTCGGGCGGCAAGGGTTTTACGTTTTTCAGCGGACATCGGTTTCCCTCCCGGCGCCCTAAGGGTCGCCCGATAGACGCGTGGCGCCACTAAGGGCGCCACGCATTCACTCGAACCGGGGTAGATCCCGGCAGGCAGCCGTCGACTACTCGGCGGCTTCGCGCATCTTCTGCGCGGCAACTTGGTGCCATTTCTGGAACACCGGTGCTGCCGGCGGATCAAAGCTCGTTTCAGCTTTGCAACGCGCCTTCAGTTCTTCGATCGTGCCGCCGAAGTCGAACAGCTTGATCTCGCCACGCTCTTTGGAGAGTTTGGCGCGCAGCGCTTCGGTTGCCTTAACGTCGACCGACATGTCGTCGTTCAGGACCACGCCGTAGCGTTTGGCACCCTTGACGGACACCAGTCCACGTTCGACATCCTTGGCGACGCGTTCGGCCGGACGCTTGAACGGGTCACCCCAGCCGCCGCCACCCCAGGTGTTGAAGTAGAGGATATCGCCCTCTTCAACTTTGATGTGGTCCATCTTAGACGGCATCAGCTGTTCTGAACCGTCGGCACGAACCAGCAACTTGGTGCTGCGACCACCCGGCAAACCGCCGTTCACACCCCAAGGATAGGTGAGCCAGCGATCGTCATGGATCGAAATCTCACCCGGCTCCAGGAAGCGATACCCGGTCGAAATGCCGTTGCCGCCGCGATGGAGGCCCGGCCCGCCCGAGTCCGTGATCGATTCGTAGACGTCGATCCGAAGCGGAAAGTAGCTTTCCAGGAACTCGCACGGGACGTTGGTGAAGGACGGCCACAGGGAGTGTCCGTCGGGACCATCGCCAACCGGACGGCCCGGAATGCCGCCGAAACCGATCTGGTAGAGCTGGTACCACTCGCCGTTCTTGTCGTAGCCCGAATACATGAAGTGAGGGCTATCGGAAAAGCCGGCTGCGTTAAGCGCGTCGGGGTTACCTTGGCCAAGCAAGCCGCCCATGATGTCGAAAATGCGACCGAGCATGTGCGTCCGGCAAGAAAGCGCTGCCGGCTTCATCGGCTTAAGGATCGTCCCGGCAGGGATCGTGACATCGACGAGGTCGTAGAAGCCGTCGTTGAACAGAATCTGCGGGTCGAAGATGTTGATCGTGAACGCACCGAGGAACATCTTGAACATTTCCTCGTTGAGATAGAAGTTGATCGAACTCTTCGATTGCGGATCGGTTCCGGTAAAGTCGAAGTAGGCAACGTCGCCCTTACGCACAACGCTACAGGCGATCTTGTACGGCCCGGTGCCGATGCCGTCGTCGCAAATGTAATCTTCGAAGTAAGCCTTCTTCTCGGGGATGACCATCTTAATGATGGCGCCCATGGCCCGCTTGTTGCGATCGAGCATTTGCTCCATGGCTTCGATGTAGATATCGACGCCAAAGCGCTCGGCGATCTCGATGCAACGACGCTCTGCGGTGCGCAGCGCAGCGATGAGCGCGTTGAAATCGGCCCGGTTCCAGTGCGGCAGGCGGCAGTTGTGCAAGATGAGATCGAGCACTTCCTTGTTGAGCTTGCCTTTGCGGTAGATCTTCGTCGGCGGGATCATGATCCCTTCTTCGTAGATCTGGTTCGCGTCGACCGGGAGGCTGCCCGGTACTTTGCCGCCGATATCGGTCATGTGACCGAACATCGCCGCCCAGGAAATAACGCGGTGTTCGTGGTAGATCGGCATCAGCACGAGCCAGTCGGGAAGATGGCTGATCGCGCCGCGGCATTCGTAGGGGTCGTTTGTGAGGAAGATGTCGCCTTCCTCGATGTCCCCGTTATAGCCGTTGATAAACCCATAAATGAACGAGCCGAACTGGCCGACGACCATTTTGCCGTCGTTGTTGGCGATCATCGGGAATTCGTCGTGCTGCTCGCGAATGCCCGGCGACATCGCCGTGCGGAACAGCACCGCGTCCATTTCCCAACGGGCGTTCTTCAGCGCGTTTTCGATCAGGTCGAGCGTAACGAGGTCGACTTTGACCTTCTTAAACGGCTTCTTATTTCCTTGGATAATATTCGCAGTCATTTTCGCTCTCCCTGCTATCTCTTCTTCGCTTTGGCGGATTTGGCTTTCTTGGCGACGGGCTTAGCCTTCTTAGCGGCAGCCTTAGCCTTCTTCGCGACGGGCTTTGCCTTTTTGACGGGACGCTTGGTTGCCGCGGCGCTTTTCTTGGCGCCACTGCGTGCGGCCGTCTTACCCGCCGACATGCCAGCCGGGCGAATTAGAATGTTGCCGTAGTTATCGACGGTGCCTTCGTGATCCGGAAGGATCAGCGTGGTCGAGTCCATTTCTTCGACGATTGCAGGACCCGCAATCTTGTGGCCGGACTTGAGTTTCGACCGATCGTAGATCTTCGCTTTGCGGTTCTTGCCTTCGAAGTAGATCGTTGTGGTCTGGGTAACCGCCTCGGCGGCGTCACCGCGCCCGCGACCGATCTGTTCGGCCTTAACCTTCGTGGCCTTGCCCTGCTGAATGGCCCGCAAGTTCACCAATTCATGGTCGTGTTCGAGGGCGAAGGTGAACATCTGTTCATGGATCTTGTCGAACTCTTTCTCGACCCCGGCCAACCCGGTCTTGGGGAAGGACTTCGGATCGGAAGAGATGGTCAGCACCAAACCCTGGCCGTGGTAACGAACGTCGATTTCGTAGCTGGTCGTCTGTTCGGCCCGAGGCACACCCTCGGCGTCGAGCTCGGTTGCGGCGAGTTCGGCGAGTTCCTTGAGGATACCACCGACTTCCTTGTCGCTCGTTTCCGGGAAGGTCCGGATAAACGACCGCGAGGACTCGTCGCGAATACGGGTCGTCGCATCGCCATAGGCGCACAACACACCCGGTCCTGGCGGAATGATCACCGGCCACGACCCCATCAACTTGCCGAGCGCATTGCCGTGGAGCGGACCCGCGCCACCGAACGCGATCAGCGCGAAGTCGCGCGGATCGAACCCTTGCTCGACCGACACGAGACGCAACGCACCGAACATGTTCTCGTTGACGATGTTGTAAACGCCCTCGGCCGCATCGAGGACCGACAGGTCCATGATCTTGGCAACTTTTTCGAGGGATTTGGCCGCCAGTTCCGGCTTCATCGCCATGTCGCCGCCGAGCTTGGCGTTGCCAGGGAGATAGCCCAGAGCGACGTTGGCGTCGGTCACGGTCGGCTCTTCACCGCCCTTACCGTACGCTGCCGGACCCGGGCTCGCGCCCGCCGACTGCGGGCCGACGCGCAGCGCCCGGGTGAGTTCCGGCGAGTAGGCGATCGAACCGCCACCGGCGCCGACCGTCCGAACGTCGATCGACGAGGCGCGCACCGTGACGTCGGCAACGCGGGTTTCGCGGCGTTTCTGCGCCGTGCCGTTTTGCACCAGCGCCACGTCGGTGGAGGTGCCACCCATGTCGAAGGTCAGCAGATCCTTGAAGCCCGCCTGTCCGGCAATCCAGACCGCACCGGCGACGCCGCCGGCGGGACCGCTCATCAACAGGTTGACCGGGGTGTTCTCAGCCGCTTCGACCGAGGCCAACCCGCCGTCCGAACGCAAGACGTGAAGTTGCACGTCTTTCATCCGGCGGGTCAGTTCGGTGTGCAGATTGCGCACATACTTGGACACGACCGGGCGAACGTAGGAGTTCACGACCGTCGTTTCGGTCCGCTCGTATTCCTGCATCTCCGGCACGACTTCCGAGGAAATCGAGATGGGGATGTCTGGGAAAACCTTCTGGGCAACTTTGCGGGCTTTAAGCTCGTGCTCGCCGTTGGAGAAGGAATTGATGAAGCAGATGGTCAACGCTTCGATCTTTTGCTTCTTCTTAAGCTCGCGCAGCTTGTTCTCGAGATCCGCTTCGTTGAGCTTGCGGACGATGTCGCCACGGGCGCCGATGCGCTCATCTGCCTCGACCGTGCATTCCAGCGGGGCAAGCGGGTCGGTTTTGTTGAAGATAACCCAACCGCCAAGACCGCCCGGAACGAAGGAGCGCGCGATCTGTAGAACCTGACCGTAGCCTTTGGTCGTAATCAGACCGACCCGCGCACCGGCGTTCGTAAGAACGGTGTTGGTCGCGACGGTCGTGCCGTGCATCACGTGGGTGATTTGCTCGGGGTTGATGCCCGCTTTTTTGCAAACCCGCTCGATCCCGTTGAGCACGCCTTTCGAGGAGTCCTCGGGCGTCGACGGTACTTTTGCGGTATGCGTCGATCCGTCCTTCTCATTAATCAGAAGCAGGTCGGTGAAGGTTCCCCCCACGTCGACCCCGAGACGATAAGACATTCAATTCTCTCCCTAGGTTATTAAGGGCGGCGCCGTGCCACCCGACTCATGCATGAAGGCAGACGGCCTGCCGACCCATTGATTTATTTAGCCGAACTATCGTTTTGTTCCCACGCTCTGTCAACCGGCAGCGGCCCCTCGTACGCCCCGATTTCCGCCGGTTTTCGCATCGCGCAAGGCCACGGACCGTTAGCCCGTTCTCTACCGCGCTGCACTATTCGGCAGCTTGGGCGGCGCCGCCCTGTTTCTTGGGGTAATTCTCGCTCTCGCTCACCCGCCCACCGGTGAACAGACCGCGGCGCTTATCGAGGAAATAGAGGCTGAGGAACGTTCCAGTAATGATCAGCAGCGAGAAAATCGTGGTCATGGTTCCGACTGCATAGAGCGACGGCCGTGCCGCTGTCCCGCGCACGGTAACCATTTCGACCGGCAGCGTATTGCCGGTGCCGGTAACGAGCGAACTGCGCGAGAACTCATCGTAGGACAGCGTGAAGCCGAACAACGCCACCGCAAGAATACCTGGCGCGACGATTGGAATAATCACATAACGCAACCGCTGCCACCGGGTTGCGCCCTGATCCTGCGCGGCCTCTTCGATCGCGTAGTCGAGCCGGCTGAAAATCGCGAACATAATCAGGACACCAAACGGAAGCGTCCATGTCAGGTGCGCGCCAAGGCCGCCAGACCACCACTGCGACTGCAAGCCAAGACTGGTGAAGCCGATGCCAAGACCAAAACTGATTAGGAAAGGCGGCGCAATCAGACTGACGATGACGAGATAAAAGACCACCGACGATCCCTTGAAGCCGCGCCGAAAGGCCAAACCCGCGAGGAACGACACCAGCGTCGTAATAACCATCACGATCAGCGCCAGAACGATCGAGCGCACGAACGGCATGCGGAAATCGCCGGCGTAGGCCGGGTTGAAAACGTCGCGGAACCAAATCAACGAGCCGTCGCTTATGGGGAACATCAGGCTACCCTGCGGTCCCTGAAACGACAGGATGCCGATCACGATGATCGGGCCGTAGAGAAAGATCAAAAACGCAAAGAAGATTACCGACCGGATGTAATAGCCGCGTGAATGACCTTCGACCGCAGCCTTTACAGGAGTCCCTTCGCCGCTCATTGACCCGCCCCTAAAGCTGTTTGCGAATGTCGACGAGGCGCATGATCCCGCCAACGAAGAGCAGAAGAATGACAAGAAGGATAATCCCACCCGCCGCCGAATACGGATAACGCGACTGCGCGTACTGATTGAACACGGCCGTGGCCAATGTTCCCGATGTCCCGCCCGAGAGAATTCGGACCGCCACGAAGTCCGAGGCAGTCAGCGCAACGATGAAGATCGTGCCAATGGCGATGCCCGGCCGCGACAACGGAATAATGATGTAGAGCAGAATCTGCCAACCCTTGGCACCCTGATCCTTCGCAGCTTCGATTAACCGCAGGTCGATGCGCGCCATCACGTTGAACAGCGGGGCGACCATGAACAGCGTCAGCACATGCACGTAGGAAAGAATGACGGCGAAATCGGAGAAAAGTAGGAACTGCAGGGGCTCGTCCGTAACGCCGAGGCCGATGAGCGACCCGTTAATTAACCCCTCTTTGCCGAGGAACGGCACCCAGGCGATCATGCGCACGACACCCGAGGTCCAGAACGGGACGACGGCAAGAAGGAACAGAAATATCTTGATGCGGAGCTGAATGACGTCAAAGACAAGGTAGTAAGTAAGAATGAAACCGAGGACGAGCGTGATCGCCCAGGTAATCGCCGTCGTGCGGACGGTATCGGCCAGCGCACTCCATGTCGCGCTATCGAAGGACAGCGACCGAACATAGTTGTCGATGACGAATACGCCGACCTGCGTGGAAAACGGCCCGAACTTGTAAAGGCTGTAAAGCAAGATCACGAACATCGGCGCGATCAAGAACGTCAGCAGGATCAACACCAACGGCGATATCTGCAGATACGCGCTATAGCGCTGCAAGACAGTCTGTTCCGTCTCCATATATCCCGCCAAAGAGTCTTGGTGAATATCCGGACAGATTGCCCGGTCGAATGCGGCGCAAGATGTAGCTAAACCGTCCCCTAACCGCAACCCCAATGTGCCTCGAACAGCCCTACTCGGGTATTTCCTCCGCGTGGGGCCACCATCGGACCGATATTCGCGGCGAGATTCCGGCTCGACCGACTACCGGCAAGGCGCAGCGAACAAAAAAAGGGGCGCCGAAGCGCCCCTTTAGTTGTGGAAGACTCAGCCCTTTTAGCCGGACTGGAACTTGTTCCACTCGTCGACGAGGTAACCGAATTCGTCGAACTCGGAGTTCCACACCGCGATGTTGCCCATACGGTCTTGGTAGGAACCGCCGTCGCGAACCGTACCCGGTTGTTCGAGTTCGTTGCCGAACGGATCCTTGATGACGCCCTGGGCTGGTTTGCCTTCGTACCAGAAGCCCCACTCGTCGGCGGTCATGAACTTCTTCGTGTTCTCAAGCGTCGGCATGTAGTAGCCCTGGCGTCCGAAGAACGCGCCGGACCAACCGGACGACAGCCAGTTGAAGAACTCGTAGGCCGCATCGAGTTTGAGGCCGCTAAGTTGCTTCGGCAGGACGTAGCCGATCGTCCAACCGCGATAGCCTTCCTTGAGAGCGCCGTAGACGCAGGGAACGCCCTGGGACTTGGTGACCGTCACGGCCGGCGACCACATCGATTGGATCACCGTCTCGCCAGACACCATCAACGTCACGGATTCGCTGAACGTGGTCCAGAACGCGCGCACGTGACCCTTTTTCTTGAGGTCGGAAAGGATCACGAACGTCTTGTCGATCTCCTCACGGGTCATGTTGCCTTTGTTCTTGTACTTCAGCATCCCCGCGCCTTCGATGGCCAGCGCGATATCCATCATCGCGATGTCCGGGAAGCTTTGCAGCGCAACTTTACCGCGCCACTCGTCGCTGATCAGCTCGGCCCACGAATCCAGCTTGCGGCCGGTAAGGTCCGGGCGATAGCCCAAGGTATCGGCGTTATGGACGCTCGGCAGACCGAAGAGCCAATCGGACTCACCCGGCTTTACGAAGTTCTTGCCGTCCTTGGTGTACATGACGGTGGTCGGGTTCTGACCGTCGCCAAACGGTGAATCGGGAGTCAATCGACCCGTGCGATAGAGATCGTTGATCTTGTCCCAGTTCTTCAGTCGTTTGGTGTCGATCGGTTGGGTGTTGCCGA
>CAYGKG010000057.1:0-18492 GCA_964350495.1 uncultured Alphaproteobacteria bacterium | reverse complement strand
GGGCGCGGAGCGTGTCCTTGGGGACCAACGACGGGAGAACCAGAACGGCGACCACCAAAATCACGACAATCGCGACGAGACCGATCAGTACCTTTTTCACAAATTACCTCTTGCTCGAAATCCGGGGCTCAGCGCGCGTCTCCCAGGGCCTGACGCGGATAGGCCCCTGTCGGCTACTGGCCGCACCGACCCAGTATAGTAGAGTCTCGACCTGAATTGGGGCTGGGGAGGCGACAAAATGAAGGACAACCCGAACGCGGAAATTCCGTCCCTGGAGACCGTTTGCGCCCGGGCCCGGGCCCTTTTGCCGATGTTGCGAGAAAAAGCCACGGCAACCGAGGCGAACCGCGCCGCCCTGCCGGAGACGGTCCAGGCGCTACACGATGCCGGCCTGACCCGGATTTGCCAACCGGCCCGCTTCGGCGGTTACGAGATGGGTTGGGATGCACCGGTCGAACTGGGCCGGATTCTGGCCAGCGCCTGCCCTTCGACCGCCTGGCTGGTGAGCATCGTCGGGCCCCACGCGGCCTACGTCGGACGCTTCCCGCTCGAGGCCCAGGAGGAAGTCTGGCAGGACGAAGCCCCCCCGATTATGGCCGGTGCGACGGTCGCACGGGGCGGCACGATCCGGCGCGACGGCGACGGCCTACGGTTGGACGGACAGTTCTCGTTTGCCAGTGGCGTCGACCATGCTCCGTGGGGCTTCGTCATCGGCACGGTCCAGGATGACGGGGAGGCCGTAACCTGCCTGCTGCCCCGCCGCGCCTTCGACATTGCCGATACCTGGCACGTCGCCGGCCTGCGGGGCACCGGCACCAAGGACATGGTGATCAAGAACGCCTATGTACCGCCGCATCTGTTCATCAAAACCAGCGATCTGGTCGCACCCGATCCGCCGGGCGCGCAGCACAGCGAATCGGAACTCTATTGGGTCGAATACGTTCCCTACGTCGCGACAACCTTGATGGGACCGATGCTCGGCGCCGCCGAGGGCGCTCTCAACGCCTATACCGAGTCAACCAAGGCGCGGGTCGGCGCGCTGTTCGGCGATCGCCCCGCGGACTCGCTCGCGGTGCAATTGCGGTTGGCGGAAAGCGCCGCCGAGTTTCGCGCCGCCGAATTGTTGGTCGCTGCGCAAATGAGCTATTTGCGCGAGACCATCCCGGGCCGCAACGCCGTGCCCAAGGCCAAGCAAATCGAGTTCGGACGCGACCGCGCCTATGCGATGCGGCTGTGCGTCTCGCTGGTCCACCGGTTGGTACAGCAAATGGGCGCTTCGGGGCTATACGATTGGAACCCCGTCCAACGTTTCTTCCGCGACCTGTCGGCAATGGCACAGCAGTTCGGCATCGGCTGGGACCGCAACATGGCGCCGGCCGGACGGTTGATGCTGGATATCGGCAACGACGACCAGCATTTCTGGAAAACCTAGGCGTCGATCAAGGCCGCAAAACGGCGCACCGACAGGTGGTCGCCTTTCCTGCGCCGCAGCGCGTCTAGCGCCGCGCGCGCCTCGGCCCGGCGGCCCGCGCCGATCAACGCGTGCAACCAAAGGTCGCTAAAGACGCCGCGCTCGACGGCGCTCCCGCCGAGTTCGATGAAGCGTGCTTGGGCGGGCTCTAGCAACGCCGCAGCCCCGGCAACGTCCCCAGCGTTGAACCGCACGATCGCCGCGGCGGTTGGAAGCACCACCGCCTCCCAGGTCGGTTTGACGCTGGCATGCAACGTTTGGGCGTGGCGGACCATGCTGTCGACAAGGGCCGCCGCCCCGGCTGGGGTGCGCGACAGCGTATAGACATGGTGGAGATCGCTAAGGGCGTCGAGGTGCCGGTGTGCGGCGACGTCCACATGGGCGGCGATTTTGGCGAACCGGTCGCCAACATCGAAGCCTGCCAATTCCGCGCGTGCCAGCAGGTTGGCGCCGTAGAGCTGCGCCGGGCCCCGGTCGAGATAGCGCGGCACGATTTCCGCATCGAACAGCGCGAGTGCCCGTGCGCCGTCGCCGACCCCGAGATAGTGCAGACCGAAATGCATCCACATATGCGGGTGAAAGGATTCGTTGAGGTCGTCCCAGGTGTCCGTGAACCGCTCCAACCAGGCAACCCCTTCGGCATCGCGGCCCTGGGCCTCCATGACATGGGCAACCGTGTGCTGTCCGAGGATGAGCGTTCGATCCAAATCGACGGCCGCGCGGGCGGATGCCTCGGCCTGCTCGAAGAGTCCGGCTTCCTCTTCCATGAACGACAGCAGCGCATAAGCCTGCCCGCGATCGTCGATTTGATCGATCACCCGTCGTACCAGCGCGAGCGACCCGTCTGCGTCCTTACGGGCGTAGAACTTGAGCGTACAACAGAGGCGCACGGCGTACATGTCGCGCGGCCAGCGCCCGGCGATATCCTCAAAGCGGGCAATCGCCGTATCGACATCGCCCTCCGCCCAAGCCGAAGCGGCATCGCGGAACAGCGCCTCGCGCTCGGTTGCTTCGGCGACCCGCGCCCGGCCCAGGTAGTGCGCTACCTTGGCCTTTTCGCCGGCATGGATACTGAGGATCGCGGCGACCGTGTTGGGCAACGGCGCAGGGTCGCGGTCGGCGGCTGCAAAAAGCGCCACGCGTTCGGTGCCGTCCAAGCGCTGGTTGGCTTGGCGCGCCAGCAGCCGGTCGATATCGGCTACGGTTTCCGGATCGTCGGTGGTGACCGCGAGACCTTGTGCGTCGTGATACATCGTCGTTCCCTTGTCCGCAGGTTAGACAGGTGCGCCGATCAGGGGCGCAATAAGCGCAGACAATGAATAGGATCGTTTCCCGATGAGCCCGCGCCGCCCTTTGTATCAGGAAATTGCCGACAACCTTCTGGCGGAGATTCGATCCGGCACCATGCCTGTCGGGTCCATGATGCCAACCGAAATGGCATTGCGCGAGCGCTTTGGCGTCAGCCGCCACACGATCCGCGAAGCGATTCGAATGCTGGGCGAGATGGGCCTCCTGACGCGCCAAGCAGGACTTGGCACGACGATCAAAGCTTCCGAACCGCGCGGCACCTATACCCAGTCGATCGATTCCCTCGATGAGCTGTTGCGGTACCCGCCAGAAACGTCTTTGCAAGTATCGGCAAGCGAAGCGGTGGTCGCCGACGCGGCCCTGGCCAAGACCCTGGAGTGCAAGCCGGGCGAACCGTGGATTCGGATCAGCGGGTTGCGCATTTTGGAGCGTGACAACCGCCCGATCTGCTGGACCGACGTGTACGTCATTCCCGAATATGCAGGCGTGGGTAACGCCATCGGCAAAAACCCGACCCCGGTTTACCGGTTGGTCGAGGATCTGTTCGGGGAAAACGTGACCGAGGTCAGACTCGACCTATTTGCCGATGGGGTTCCCGATGCGGTCGCCGACGCATTGAAGGTTCCGCCGGGAACCCCCGCTCTTGTCGTCGTTCGGCGCTACACCGGCCACAAGAAACGCGTCTTCGAGGTCTCGGTCAGCATTCATCCGCAGAACCGCTTTACCTATTCGGCGGAACTCCACCGACAGTGGTAGTCCTTGGCGGGCCTGGGATAATGTCCGTACAATAGCGCGCATTTTGCGACCCAAGGAGCACCGCAATGTCATCCGCTGCCGAGACGTATGAGGAAGCTGTCCCCGAAGCCGTGCCAACCGCTTTTCTGTCGCACCAACTCGCGCGCTTCGCCCGCGATCTCGACCTCCGCGCGGTCCCAACTGAGGTCGTTGCGCGTGCCAAGCTGAACATCTTGGATTGCTTCGGTGTCGGGCTCGCCGCATCGACGTTCGATTTCGGTGCGGTGACACTGGCCGGCACCCATGCGTTGGCGGGCGACGGCGATTCGCCGGTCATCGCCAGCGCCGTTCGATTGCCGCTGCGCGACGCGGTTTTGGTCAACGGCACGCTGATCCACGGCCTCGATTATGACGACACCCACGCCGATAGCGTTGTCCACTGCTCAGCCTCGGCGCTGCCGGTGGCCTTCGCGGTCGGCCTCAAGCACGGCGCGAGCGGTGCGGAAATGCTGACAGCCTACCTTGCCGCGGTGGAGGCCGACGCCCGAATCGGCATGGGCGCCAACGGCGGGTTTCACAAGCAGGGCTACCACCCCACCGGGTTGGTCGGCGCGTTCGGCGCGACGCTGGCGGCGGGCCGTCTGATGGGCCTCAGCGAATCCCAATTGGCCGACGCCCAGGGGATCACCTTGAGCACGACGTCGGGGGTTCTGGAATTCCTCGAAGACGGCGCCTGGACCAAGCGGATGCATCCCGCCTGGGCGGGCGTCGGTGCGATCACCGCGGCAGCGCTGGCCCAGGCCGGTTTCGCCGGCCCGCACCGGGCCTATGAGGGGCGCTTCGGTTTATACAATGTGTTCGCAGCGCACGACGTCGCGACCGAACCCGGAAAAGCCGTCGCCGGTCTCAACGACACGTGGGAACTCATGAACGTGGCGTTCAAGCCGTACCCCGCGTGCCATTTCAACCACGCCTTCGCCGACGCCGCCTTGGCGCTGCGGGCGCAATACGATCTGAAGCCCGAGGATATCGCCGAACTGGTCGCCCTGATTCACGAAAAGCAGGTATCGGTCGTGTGCGAACCTGAGGCCAACAAGAAGAAGCCGGCCAATTCCTACGATGCGAAATTTTCGGTGCATTACACGATGGCGGCGTCGATCGTGCGCGGTCGCTTCACCTTGGATGAACTGGAGGACGACGCGCTGAACGATCCGACGATCCTCGCGCTTTGTGACAAGGCGCGTTACGAAATCGACCCGACCTCCCCGTTCCCGCGCTACTATGGTGGCGAAGTGATCGTGCGCACCAAGGACGGACGCGAACTACGCCACCGCGAACAGCACAATCGCGGCTCGGACAAAAACCCGCTAAGTACCGACGATATCTTGGCGAAGTTTCGCGATAACGCCGGGCGGGTATTCGATACGGCGCACACCGACCGCGTCATCGACGCGGTGATGGGATTGGACAAGGCGCCCGATCTTACCGAACTTGCGGCCGCGTTGACCCGGTAAGTAGGCCGGGCACATCAGCAGATCTATCCCGGCTAAGCGTCCCGCGCCGAGATCGCGGCGGCCAGCGCAAGGATGCGCTCGGCCTTTTCGATGATCGGATAGTCGATGAAGTATCCGTCCACTTGAATCGAGGCCGAGCCTTCGGCTTCGGCTTTCTTGAACGCCTCGATATGCTTTTTGGCTTCGGCGACTTGGGCAGCGGTCGGCGTAAAGACGGTGTTGCAGATGTCGATCTGGCTTGGGTGGATGCAAAGCTTGCCCTGGAAGCCAAGGCCCATTGCGGTACGGGCGGCCTTTTCGAAGTGTTCGATATCGCGCAGATCGATAAAGACCGTGTCGATCGGCGGCTCGAGGCGCGCCGCCCGGGATGCGACCGCAAAACGCGAGCGCGGGTAACTCAGCTCGGATTCGTCGGGCGTCCACAGGTAGCCCATGTCGCGGGTGAAATCGCCGGCGCCGAACGACAGGCGTTTGACCCGAGTACCCGAGCGTGCGATTTCGTCGATGCGGTCGAGGCCGAGGCCGGTCTCGACGATGGGGAGAAGGTCTATCTTGCCCACTTCGAGACCGCGTTCGCGTTCAAGCGCCCGCATCATCCAGTCGGCCGCTTCGAGTTGCGCCGCCGATTCGACCTTGGGCAGAACAATGCCGTCGAGCCACTCGCCCATCACCGCTTGGATGTCGCCGAAGCAGTAGTCGGTATCGAACGCGTTGACCCGGACATAGCCGAGATTGGGACGCGGCCTCTTGAGCGCTTCGACGACCACGGTGCGACTTGCGACTTTTTCGCTGATCGCGACGGCATCTTCGAGGTCGAGAATGACGACGTCGGTGCCGGTGTGAAAAACCTTGTCGACTTTGCGCGGATGGTTGCCGGGCGCGAAAAGGAGAGTTCTGAGAGGTCCTTGCATTACGAACGTACCTGCTGGGCCGGGGGTTGCGCGGCCTCCTCTGGGGTTTCACAGCCTGTGACGCAGCAGCGACCGGGTTGTTTGTCGCGGCTTGGCGCACCGGATTCATCGGCAAGCGCCCCGCGATCAAGCAGGCGTTCGACCAAATCGACTTTGTCTTGTAGGGGATAGCTGCGGAAGATTTCCAGACCCATCGCTTCGGGCGATCCGCCGCCGTGCAGCGAGATGAGCGAGTACCAACCGGCCTGACCCGACGCGGTGAGGTCCTCGATCATACGGGCGACATCCATGCGCTTGTCATAGGGGATATCGTCGCGTCCGCGCAGCACATCCGACAAGAGGCCGGCGGTTTCGGGATTATGGTCTTCCTCGGGCCCCGGTAGGGCCACGACCAAGCCGCCCGACACCTCGTGGGCGACCCGATGCATTTCGTAAATTTGCGTCGACATCAGGAGCTTGCCGATATTGGCGTAGATCCGTTCGGGTTCGACCAAGCCCGAGGGATCGATCTGGCCGTAGGTCGACGACGCAATACCGCAGGCAAAGAAGCCTTCGACGATCTTGATGAGATCGACCATGCGGGCGCGCAGGTGCGGCACTTTGGCGACGTCGAGGCCGTTGGCGTCGGTCATCAGCATCCCGGCGCCGATCAGCAGATCGCCGAACCCGGCGCGCGCACCGATACAGGAATGCCGGTGGTGGGCTGCGTAGGAGGTCGTGAGGAACTGGCTGTGCTGCCACTCCCCCGCCAAGAAGACCCGGTCCCAAGGGACGAAGACGTCCTCGAAGACCACGACCCCGGTCGATTGGCCGTATTTGTTGCTGAACTTCGCCGCCGCTTCGCCGGGCCGCCCGGCGGGGCGCGCGATGATCGTGATGCCTTCGGCGTCGACCGGAACCGCGCAACAAACCGCGAAGTCCTTGTCGTCCTCGGTCATGTTGCGGCACGGCATGACGAGAAATTCGTGAACGTAGGGCGCTGCGGTGACGATGGCTTTGGTGCCTTCGATGACGATCCCGTCGGGGCGCCGCTCCTTGATATGGACGTAAGTGTTGGGGTTGGTCTGTTCATGCGGCCGCTTCGAACGATCGCCCTTGGCGTCGGTCATGGCGACACCCAGGGTCAGGTCTTCGTCCTGGACCTTGTCGAGATAGGCGAGGAAGCGGTCGTGCACACCGCCGGCGCCTTCCTGGTCGATGCGCCAGGTCGCCTGATAGATCGCATTGAGCGCGTCTTGGGTGAGGTAGCGCTGGGCGCAGCCCGATTCCTGGCAGACCAGACGCACCGCTTCGAGTTTGTGCAGCAGGTCGGTCGTGGACCGGTTCATGTGGAGGAAACGATTGACCACCTTGCCGGTCCGGGTGTCGGTCGGCGCCATCAAGAACCGGCTGCGCTCGGCCTGGGCGAAGTCGTAGGTCACCCCGATCGCATTGATGCCCGGCATGAAGCGTGCCTCGTCCGCGACCGACTCGACGCGGTCGCCGTTAACGAAGACCCTAGGCCGGTAGCGGCGCAGCGAATCGCGATAGGATTCGGCGGTCATCAACATGGTCGTCGCCTTTCGGAGATTAGAACGGCACCGCCAATTCGGGCGGCGGCAGGATGGTGGTGCGCTTCATCAGACGTTGCGCACCGGCATCGAAGGGTTCGCGGCGATGCATCGTCGAGGCATTATCCCACATCACGCCGTCGCCCGCGCGCCACTTGTGGGTGTAAACAAATTCGGGCCGGATGGTCCACGCAAACAAATCGTCGAGTAGCGCACGGCTCTCGGCCTCGGGGAGGCCGACGATCCGGGTCGTCATCCCTGGGCAAATGTAGAGCGCCTTGCGCCCGGTGATCGGGTGGGTGCGCACGATGGGGTGCTCGATATCCGGCGTCTGTTTGCGCTGTTTGCCACTGGTCGGCACGCTGTACGCGGCGTTGAACGCTTCGTAGGACTGTACGGCTTTGCGTCCGTCGATAATCTTCTTGGTCGCATCCGCTAGCCGTTCGTAGGCAAGCGACATATCGGCGAACGACGTCGCGCCGCCATCCTTCGGCAAGGTGTGGGCCAGCAGGAACGATCCGACGGCCGGGCGCGGCAGGTAGATTTGATCGTAATGCCAGCCGACCTCGCCGTCCGACAGAATGCCGATCGTGCGCCCTGTTTCGTCCTTCATGTTGGAGACGTAGAGAATTTCGGGATAGTCGCGCGACAGATATTCGGTGCGCACGTGAATCTCGAGGTCGCCAAACCGCTGGCTAAAGGCGACGAGATCGCCCTCTTCCATTGTCAGGCCGCGGAAGACCAAAACTTGGTATCGGCCCCAGGCTTCTTTCAGCGCGGCCATCGCCGCGTCGTCGATTTGCCTCAGGTCGAGCGGCTCGACCTCGCCCACGAACGTCCCTTTGATCGGTTGTATTGCCAGCGCCACGGGAGATCTCCTGCCACCACAAATGTACGGACATTGTAGTCAGGCGCGACGTTCGGTCAATCGTGGCGTATCAGCGCGCAAGGACCGACGACAGGAGCTGGACGGAAAGCAGTTGGCCTTCAGATTCTTGGCCGGGGCTGAGGCAGCGGGCCACCGCGTCGCGTTGTGCCGCCGCTTCGCTGTGGCGCACAGCCGCGAAATTCAGCCAGGCGTAAGCGCGAACCGGGTCAGGCGCGACGCCTTCGCCGCTGCGATACATATTGGCGAGGTCGATTTGAGCCCGAAAGTCGCCGGCATGTGCGGCCTGTAAGGCCGCTTGGTATTTCTCGACCGCCGCCGGGTCGGCGTTGGCGAGCACGACCGAATTGCCACAGGCGGCGGCAGGCGCCCGAA
This sequence comes from uncultured Alphaproteobacteria bacterium, assembly GCA_964350495.1. Classification (GTDB taxonomy): domain Bacteria; phylum Pseudomonadota; class Alphaproteobacteria; order SHVP01; family SHVP01; genus CALJDF01. The sequence continues at coordinate 9,742 of CAYGKG010000057.1, read as the reverse complement.
GCGGTGAGACCAAAAGAACGGCGAGGAAACAAATCGTAAGAAAAAGACGGGCGATCCGAGCGCCCCTGAAAACAAAGCCCGTGGTACTGGTTTGCAACGCCTTGGCGCTCCTTTTGTCGCTCCTCTAGAGGTCTTCGTCGTCCCGTTCCTGCAACAGCGCGAGAACCTGTGCGTCGGCTTTGCGCAAGTCGTCCGCAGACAGGCAGGACGCCACCGTTTGGCGCAACGTTCCAACCGACTCGCCTTTGCTGGCCGCAAGCGTGGCCCATGCTTGCGCCAGGATCAGATCGCGGGTGACGCCCAATCCGTCACGGTACATCTGTGCGACCTCGACCATTGCCGACGGGTTTCCGGCGCGGGCTGCCGACGCCACATTGGCGAATTGTTGGGCCATCGGCGCGGCGACGGTGCCGTGCGACGCGCTGCAAGACCGCGCATCCTGCGCCATGAGCTGCGAGCCCATCATGGAGCCGCCGATCATGATTGCGGCGACAACAACGGCACGCCGCATGATGCGCTGCCGCTTCGATTTTCTGGTCATGCCGTTCCCCACCCTATGGGTCTGTTTATGGCGCAACGCTACGCGCCTTTTTTCGGCCATGCAACCTTTACGAGTTTAGGTTTAAGATAAAACAATCTATAATTTTGTTGTAATTTTGATCGAATTATTGCGGGAGGCGATATGGCGCGGATCGGGTTTATCGGACTTGGCGCCCTGGGCAGCGCGATGGCGCAACGGGTTTTGGCGGCAGGACACGACGCCGTCGGCTACAACAGGTCGAAAACCAAGGCGACAGCCCTTGCGACGGAAGGGCTTCGCGTCGCCCACAGCGCCGCCGGAGCCTGCGATGCCGACATTGTTTTCAGCGTCCTGCTCGACGACGCGGCGGTCCGTCAGGTGCTGCTTGAGGACGATCCGTTCCAGGGTCGCCGCAAGGCGGTCCACGTTTCGGTTAGCACCATCGGCGTCCCGCTCGTTCGGCAACTCGCGGCGCGCCACGCAGCGGCGGACCAGTCGTTTGTTTCGGCACCTTTGTTTGGCCGCCCCGAGGCGGCGCGGACCGGATCGGCGCTCCTCGCGGTCGGCGGCAACCCTGCGGCGATCGCCGCCTGCCGCCCGGTCCTGGACTGCTTCGGTCGGGTCGAGGTTGTCGGCGCGGACCCGGGAACCGCCAACACGGTCAAAATGGCGGGAAATTTCCTGATGGCGTCAGCCGTCCAGAGCCTGCGCGAGGCGCTTCACCTGACCGAGGCAGCCGGCGCCGACCCACAGCAGTTCATCGACATCGTGACCTCGGCGCTTTTCCCGGTGTCCTTCTACGAACGCTTCGGCAATCTCATCGCGCGCCAAGGAGCCGACGCGCCAGCAATCAATCCGTTCGCCAACAGCGCGCGACTGGTGGCACAAACCAGCCGGGAGCTTGGCGCCACCACGCCGCTCGCCGATACCCTCGGCGACGCCCTAGCGCGGTCCATCGCATGAGCCGTTTTACAATTCTGGCGTTCGCGGCAGCCCTATGCGGCGCATCGGTGTCGCTTTACCCGCCGCGTGCTGCGGCCGACACGCTCCCCCGCACCGATTGCGGGGCGGATGCCGGGCAGTCGTCGGTGGAAACCAATCCCACGGTGGCCATGTGGTTCGGGGACGACCTCGCGACGTGGCAGCCACCGGCGTGCACCGGATGGACGGCGCGCCGCTTCACGGTGCTGGTCGAAACCTGGGGCCGGACCGACGCGCACGGATCGGCCGACGATATTCTCGCGCGGCTGGGCCGGATCGCCGACCTGACGGAAATTCGCTACTGGTCGACCACGCGCGGTCGCTGGCGCGCTCTTGTGCCAGACGCGGCAGCCCTCAATGCGCCCGATCCGAACGACCGTCGAGCCGGCGACTTCACCGCGCGCGAGCTGCGCAGTGGGGTGCACTATTTTTGGCAAGAAGAGAACACACCGCTGGGAGCCGTCACCTATGCCCTAACGGTGCGCCATGTCGACGAGGCGCGCATCGTTGTGGCGATCGCCAACGCGCTTCCCGCCCGCGCTTCGGTTTTCACCCGGCTACCGCCGGGCCATCATGAATTTCTTTACGTGTTTCGCCGCGGTGCAGACGGTCGGTGGAGCATCTACGGGCTCATGCGGACCGGCAGCGGGCCCAATCCGATCGCCCAAATCGGTCGCAAATCCTATGGCAATCGTGCAGTCGCATTGTTTCGCTACTTCGCCGGCGAACCGACGGACGCCGCGCCCCCGCTGTTCCCCTAGGGGCATTCCCCTGAAACGCAATCGGCCGGGGATTCCCCCGGCCGATCGGTCGTCAGATTGGACGCTACCTTAGAACGAGATCACCACCCGGCGATTGAACACCGAGGGAATACCGTCCTGGGTCGGTTGCGCGGGTTGCGCTTCGCCAAAGGACTCGGATTTCACGTTCCCGGCCGGAACCCCTTCACCGACCAGGGCCCGCTTAACCGCTGCGGCCCGACGCTCCGAGAGCCTGATATTGGAGCGAATGTCACCGGCGCGATCCGTGTGGCCAACCACCATGATCTCGGTGGCGCCCCGGGCCTTCGCCTGATTGGCCGCCCGGCGAACGGTCGCCGCGTTGGCTGGGGTCAAACGGTCGCTATTGGTTTCGAAGTAGACCGTGAACGACGCCGGCTTGGGTGCGGCCGGCGGTGGCGGCGCGGCTGCCGGTGCGGCGGCGGGCGCAGCCTGGGCCATTGCAGGCGCCGGCGCACGCTTGCGGGCCATATACTCTTCCGCCGAAATCAGCCCACCGTAGAACTCGCCGCGGCACGCCGCGATGTCAGCCGGCTGGAAGTTCTCTTCCTGCTCTTGCATCCAGCAGTCGAAGGCGACTTGCGTGCGTGCCATCAGCGCCGGAATGAAATTGATCGCTCCCTGGCCCATGAGCGCCAGCAGACGCTGGCGTGCCTCGGACAATTCGCCGCGCGCCGAACCGGGAATATTGCGCGCGTTGAGACCTTCGGGACCGACGTTGTTGCCGCTCCCTGCCACCATGGCGCGCTGGGCGAACGTATCGGAATCGGTAAAGTCGGCTTCGGCGTACTCTTGGCGGGACCTCTCCAAATAACCCTGATAGAGCGACACTTGGTACAGGGTTCCCTGTGGCTCGACTTTTTCGGCCTTGCCCAACTGCAAGCCAGAACAGGCCGCCAAGAATAGCGGTACTGACAAAATCGCTAGATAACGGGCCGATCTGACCATGGAAATCCCTCCCAAAAATGCACACGTTGCCTCGCCCTGATAAACCCAGGGTTGGTTGGCGGGACTCTACCCTCTCGATGCGCGCCCGGTCCACCCGCGAATCCCGCGGTGCCCGCCCCGCGGAACCGGCAGGGGCGGGCAGCCGCGAATGTTGGACGATACACGACGGTTATGTTAGGTTTTTCGCCATGAAAGCGTTTCTGCCGAAGTCTCAATCGTTCCTCTGGCGAAGCCGGTAATCCGGCGCGCAGCCGACCTGCGCTTTCATTCGATCTGATCCCTTCGGCACACGGGCCACGGCCCGACTAGGAACGCAAATGACCTTTCAGTTCACCACCCGCTCGGGCATCCGTGTCTCGAGAACCGCAACCCCGCTTCCGTTCGACGAGGGAATTCGGACCCTCGTCGACCGCCTCGATACGGAGCCGGGCGCCCTGTTTTCTTCCGGGTTCGAATACCCCGACCGCTACTCGCGCTGGGAAATGGGCTTCGCCGCGCCGCCGCTGTCGTTCGTTGGCCACGGGCGATCCCTAAAGGTCCGGGCATCGAACGAACGCGGCGCGGCGTTGCTCGCGCTTCTCTCCACAACCCTCACCGGGCCCGAAACGACGTGCCGGCAGCCCGACCAACGGACTCTCATCCTCGACATCGCCGAAAGCGCCGGCGGCTTCGCCGAGGAAGAGCGCAGCCTGCAGCCCACCCTGTTTTCGCCGTTGCGCCGCTTGATCGCGGATTTCGATGGGATCGACGATACCTCGCTCGGCCTCTACGGCGCCTTCGGCTACGACCTGTTGTTTCAGTTCGAGCCCATCCAGCAGCACCTGGCGCGGACGCCCGGCGACTCGAATCTGCACCTATTCTTGCCCGATCAGTTCTTCACGGTGGACCGGCGCAAGGAGACGGCATTTCGGTTCGACTACGACTTTTCGCGTGGCGCAGTGACCACGGCGGGTCTCCCGCGCGACACCCCTTCGCCCGCTGGAGCAACGCGCGACGACAGTCCGCCGCCGCCAGTTACGACAGACCACAGCGACGATGCCTATGCCGCGATGGTGGACAAGGCGCGCGAGGAGATCCGGGTCGGCAATGTCTTCGAGGTCGTGCTGTCGCGCAAGTTCTCAGCACCCTACAGCGGCAAACCGTCGGACCTGTTTCGCAAGATTCAAGCGGTCAATCCGAGCCCCTACGAATTCTTCATCCAAATGGGTGACGAGCAACTGGTCGGGGCTTCGCCCGAAATGTTCGTCCGGGTCGACGGCCGGCGCGTCGAGTCCTCGCCGATCTCGGGCACCGTACGACGCGGCAACAATCCGATGGAGGATGCCGACAATATTCGCGCGCTCTATAACTCGGACAAGGACGAGGTAGAGCTGACGATGTGCACCGACGTCGACCGCAACGACAAGGCGCGCATTTGCGAACCCGGTTCGGTGCGCCTCCTGGGGCGGCGCATGATCGAACGCTACGCCGGGCTCTTCCACACGGTTGACCACGTCGAGGGGCAATTGCGCGCGGGCTTCACCGGGATCGACGCGTTCCTGTCGCACATGTGGGCGGTGACGCTGACCGGCGCGCCGAAAAAGCGCGCGGTGCAATTGGTCGAGAATATGGAGTCGAGCGCGCGGCGTTGGTATGGCGGTGCGATCGGCGGTTTGCTGATGAACGGCTCGGTCAACACCGGCATCACGATCCGTACCGTACATCTAAAGAACGGCCAAGCCGATTACCGCGCGGGGGCGACGTTGGTGTTCGATTCGGACGGCGCCGAGGAAGCGGCCGAAACCAAGACCAAGGCCACGTCGTTCTTTCGCGTCCTCGCGGGCGACGGGAACCTAGCGGCGCCCGCTACGGCCATTGCGGCGTCCGCACCCGCGTTCGGCGGGGTGTCTGTGGTGATGGTCGACAACGAAGATTCCTTCGTCCACACGCTCGCCGACTACATCCGCCAGCATGGCGCCACGGTGCGCACCCTGCGCGCCGGGACGCCGGTCGCGCGGCTTTTGGCAGGGGCGCCCGACCTTGTCGTGCATTCCCCGGGCCCCGGCACACCGGGGGAGTACGGCGTACCCGACCTAGTACGGGCCTTGGCCCAGCGCGGCGTCCCGCAGTTTGGCGTCTGCCTGGGCCTGCAAGGGATCGTCGAAGCCTTCGGTGGCGCGTTGCGCGTGATGGACCTGCCGCGCCACGGCAAGCGCTGGATGGTAACGCACGACGGCGGGCCGCTCTTCGCCGGCCTACCCAATCCGTGCACGGTGGGGGCCTACCACTCGTTGGCGGCGGTCAACGCGGCGTTTCCGAGCGTGCTGCGCAAGACCGCGTGGACCGAGGACGATGTCGTGATGGCGGTGCAGCACGAATCGCTGCCGATCGCGGCGGTGCAATTCCACCCGGAGTCGATCTTGTCGATGCGCGCCGATGCCGGGCACCGGCTGATTGGCAATGCGCTGGCGGTGCTGACAGGGAAGACCCGCGCGGCGGCGGACTAGTCGGAGACGACTGCTCTCCAGCCGCTTTTCCGCACTCCTAAGGTTTGGGAACGCCCTGCGCTTGTCGGCACCGCCCTTGCCCCCTACGCTTTGGGTTTTGCGGGAGCGTGGTCGATGGCGAATGGTGGATTTACGCCACAGAACCGGGTCGAGTTTGCGGCGGGAACGGAAATCTTCCATGAGGGCCAGGATGCCGACGCGGCGTTTCTTGTGCTTGAGGGGCAGGTCGAGGTGCGTAAGCGGACCGACGAGGGTCACAAAGTGATGGCGACGCTGGGCAACGGGGACGTGCTAGGCGAGATGGCGTTGTTCGGCGGCGTGCATCGCTCGGCCGACGCGGTCGCGGTGAGCGACACCAAAGCGTTTCGCCTGAGCCGCGCGGATTTCGAATCGCGATTGGCCGGAACCGATACGGTGCTACGCCGGATGGTGACGATCCTGGTTGGGCGCCTGCGCGACGCCACCGAGGAACTGGCCCGCCTGCGCGGCGAGACAATGTAAGTCGACACAACGGCGCGGGCTTCGAGCAGCGCCATCCGATCTAACTTCGACCCAAGGGAGACCAGCATGGGAACGACTCGCGACCTTACAAACTTTGTTGCTCGCACGACGTATGACGATCTACCGCAAGAAACCGTCGAGGCGACGAAACTCGCCGTCCTCAACATCGTTGGCTGCATGTTGGCGGGCTATCAGACCCGCATCGGCAAGCTGCATACCGAGATGGCCAAGGACATGGGTGGCGGTCGCGAACAGGCCACCATTATCGGCGACGGCACCAAGGTTTCCGCGCCACTCGCGGCCTATGCCAACGGCAACTTCGGGTTCGCGTTGGACTATGAAGACACCGTCCTCTACATCGCCCATCCCGGCTACATCACGATGTCGTCCGGTCTCGCGGTCGGCGAGATGCTCGGCTCGTCGGGGAAGGACTTAATCCTCAGCATCGCGTTGGGGTTCGAGGTGGTGGCGCGGATCGGCGCGGCGATGCAGCCGACGCCCGCGCGCGGCAAGCTTGTGTGGGGCGAACAGTATCACCCGTTCGCCTCGGCGGTGACGGCGGGTAAGCTCTATGGGCTCGACGCCGATGCCTTGGATGTCGCCTTCGGCATCGCCGGGACTTACGCCACGGTGCCCTCGGCCTACAAGTATTTCGGCATCGTCGCGGAGACACGGCCCATGCGGGAGGTCAAACTGGGCTGGGGCTGGATGAGCATGGCCGGGACCGTCGCGGCGCAATCGGCCCACCGCGGCTTCCGCGGCGGCCACGGCGTGCTGGACGGCGAGCAGGGCTTTTACGTGATGGCCGGTTCGGACCGGTGCGACTTCGACCAGATGGTCAAGGACCTCGGCAAGACCTGGGCGATCACCAAGACCGAATACAAGATCCACCCGTCGATCGCGTGGAACCACCCGCTTTACGACGCAACGCGCGGTCTCGTCGCGGAACACGCCATCTCCCCCGACCAGGTGGAGAGGATCAAGATTTCCGGCATGGCCCTGAACTTGATCGGCGACACCAACCCCAAAGGGGCGGTCGATGCGCAGTTCTCGCTGCCCTATACCGTCGTCACCACGATCATGCGCGAGCCGCTGTTGCCGGCGATGTATAGCGACGAAAAACTGGCCGACCCGGTGCTGCGGGATCTCTTGTCAAAGGTGGACATGCACCACGATACGACGGCCGACGCCGATTTCTTCACCGACCAAAAGATGCGGTTCGGTGTCGAGATTGCGCTCAAGGGCGGCAAGACAGTCAGGCGCGATGTCGAATGGCCGCGCGATCAACCGCCGATGGGCCGGCCCGAGATCGAAAAAAAGTTCCGCGAACTGGCCGGCACCGGGTTGAACGAAAAGCGTACCGACGAGGTGCTCAAGGCGATCGACGGGCTGGACACCTGCGACAACGTTGCCGACTTCGCGCAGTTGCTGGTTTAGTAGTCGTTGAGCAACGTGCCGTAGCCGGCAAGACGGTCGTCGAAGCCGGAATCGCGCAGGGCGTACCAGACAAGCACAGCGTTCAAGTGCAGGACCGGTTTGCCGATCCATTCCTCGGCCTCGCCGATCATGTGGGCGAGGGCGATCTCGCTGCCGGTGGCGAGGATGACGTCGGCGTCGCTGCGGGCAAGTTCGCTCAAGCTGGCGCGAAGGGTCTCTTCGGTCAGGTTGGCGATGTCATGGATCGAGGTGCAGCCCAGCCCCTTGGCCGCGGCGACCTCATAGCCGCACGCCTCCCACAGCCCGCCGGAGACGATGCCGCTGTCGGGCAGCCGAGGGGTCAGGACCGCGACCTTGCGTGCCTTCATGGTTTCCAGCGCATGGAGGAACGCCCGGGCCGAGGATGCGACCCGCAGACCAGAGATTTCCTCGTACTTGCGGTCGAACGCCTCAAGCTCGGCGCGGGGGAACGAGAAGCCGCCCTCGCCCATCAGCAGATAGTCCGGTTCGCAGGTCAATACCGCGCGAATCGCGTCGGGCTCGGCGTCGCGGATGGCCCGGGCCATTTGCTTCATGGCGTCGTCGGTGCCCCAAACGGCCGGACCCTTGCGCACGGCGCGGGCGGTATTGATGGTGATGCCGGGCGGGACCAAACGGTGCATCTCGGTCTCGCACACGGTATTCTTCGACGGAATGATCAAGCCCCACTTTGCCCGGTGCCCCAGCGCGTCTGCCATGACGGTCCTCCCCATATGTTTAGCGCCGGGTACGGCCCCGGCGGCCGGTTGCGGATGAGCGACGATCATGCGGCATTTCGCGCCCGCCTGCACGAGGAAGCGCGTAGCCTGACCGACACCGCGGCACGGTCAGCGTCCGAACGCGCCCCGGTCCAGCTCGACCAGCAGAGCGTCGGGCGGCTGTCGCGAATGGATGCCCTTCAGGTCCAAGCGATGGCCAAGGCCGAGCAGGTCCGACGCGATACGCGGTTGCAGCGGGTGAAGGCGGCGCTGACACGGCTCGACGACGGGGACTACGGCGATTGTCTGCGTTGCGGCGAAGGCATCGATAACAAGCGCCTCGACGCCGACCCAGCGGCGACGCTGTGCATCGCCTGCGCGCGCGGCGACTAGGCGGGGCTATGTCATCGGTCTGTCACGCATTCGTCGTATCGTTTGAAACCTTCAAAGATTTGTTGCCATGATCCGCCCCTTCTCCCTTTCGCGCCGCCTTGTCGCCGAAGCGCTCGGCACCTGCCTGCTCGTCGCCACCGTGGTCGGGTCGGGCGTAATGGCCCAAAGCATGGCAGACGGCAACGACGCCATCGCCTTGCTCGGCAATACCATTGCGACCGGCGCGATTCTATTCGTCCTCATTACCGTTTTTGCCGATCTGTCCGGCGCCCACTTCAACCCTGCCGTGACCCTCGGGTTCCTGCTGCGGCGCGAACTGCGCGCGATACACGCAGCGGCCTACGCCGGTGCACAAATCGTCGGTGCGGCGGCCGGAACGATTCTCGCCCACGCAATGTTTGCCCTGCCCTTGATCCAGTCGTCGCCAACGGTGCGCACCGGCGGCGCGCAGTGGCTGGCAGAGGGCGTTGCGACCTTCGGCCTGATGCTGACGATATACGGTTGTCTGCGGTTTCGCCCGCGCGCGGTTGCGACCGCAGTCGCGCTCTATATCACAGCCGGCTATTGGTTCACCGCCTCCACGTCGTTTGCAAACCCGGCGGTCACGATCGGGCGGACGTTGACCGATTCGTTCTCTGGAATCCGTCCCATCGATGCGCCCGGTTTCATCGTCGCCCAACTGATCGGGGCGGTCGCCGCGACAGTCGCCTTGGCATGGTTGTACGGCAAACCGCACACCGCCGGGCGCTGACCGGCTGGCGGACGACGCGAACGCCCCTCCAGTTTCGGTGTCGCGGATGCCGTAGAATGAAGCCTTGTTCCAGAGGAGGGTAGCCGTGCGACCGCATATTCCCCATCTCGACACGACGGCAATGGACTGGGCAACGCCGATTCCAGGTCTGTATTCGAAGGTTCTCAGCGTCGATCCCGAGACCGGTGCGCGCACAGCATTACAGCGGT
>CAYGKG010000056.1:0-18821 GCA_964350495.1 uncultured Alphaproteobacteria bacterium | reverse complement strand
CCCCGCCCAGGTGACGCGACCACAGGTCGGCAACATCGAGGTCGGTGCGCAGCCGCGCGCGAAACCGCGCGCGGGGGACGACCGCGACCGATGCGCCCTCGTCGCACCGGGCCTCGCAATGGTAGGCGTCGGCGAACAGGGACGCCTCGGCCACGATCTCGCCCGCGCCGGCGCGCTGCAAAACAATGGGAATGCCGTCCGCAGAGTGCCTAACCAAATCGACCCGCCCCGACACCGCCACGAAGAGGTTCGCGACTTTGTCGCCACGGCGAAAGAGGACATGGCCGGGCGGCACGGTACGAGTCCGCACGGCCATGCCGCACAGGGATTCTGTCAATGTCGCGAACATGATTTCTATCATGCAGCGCGGCGACCCGCCGAGGCAAACTCCGGCATCGATTCGACCACGGGGAACCTTATGCACCGACTCCTACTTGCCCTAATCGTCGCCATCCCGGCGACGGTCCAGGCCCAGCAAACCGGCCACCACCATACGCCAGGCATGACCCACGCTGCGCCGGCGAACACCGCCGGCGCCTCTACGGCGCGGGAACCGGGACAGGCGACCTTCGCAGCAATCCAAGAAATCGTGGCCCTGCTGGTCGCCGACCCCGAGACCGACTGGTCGGCGGTGGATATCGATGGTCTGCGCCAGCATCTCGTCGACATGGACAACGTCACGCTTCGCGCGGCGGTCGAGACCACGTCGATCGACGGCGGGTTCCGCTATGTCGTGACCGGCACCGGCGCGGTGCGCGACTCGATCGCGCGCATGGTGACCGCCCATGCGGAGACGGCGTCCGGAACCTACGGGTTGACGATCACCGCTGCGGACGACCGCCACGGCGCAGTCATGACCGTCACGGCGGCCCGTCCGCAAGACCGCGCGAAGCTCGCGGGTCTCGGTTTCTTCGGCGTGATGACGCTGGGCGCGCACCATCAAGCGCATCACCTGATGATGGCGACCGGCCGCGGCACGCACCGCTAGCGCCCGACAGGCTGCGGCGGGGCGGCTAGGCGTCGCGGTGGAGGGCGGTCAGGACGTAGCTTGAATCGTAGATCGGGTAGTTCATCTTCAGCATGACCCGGTCGGCGTCGTTGGTGCACCACATCTCCAGCCACAACGAGCCGTCGACCTCGACGTAGCGCACGTGTTCGGCCTCGAAGGTGCCGCCCGGCACCGTGATGGTTTCGACGCCGATGTATTCCGCCGTCATCGGCCATAGACCCAACATCGGCCCCGAGGCGCCGTTGGCGAGCGGCGAACAGCTCGGGATCGGGTCGATCAGTTGGCGGCCCAGCGCAGGGTCTTTCTTGATGTTGGTGCAGTGCCACACGTCGGTAGTGACGGCATGGGTGATGAACGACTGGGGCGGGCCAGCCAGATCGAAGCGCTGCGAAATGCGGCCTTCGTTGGCGGTGAACCCTTCGCACTCGGCAACCGTGCCTTCGAAGCGAAACCAGGTCGAACCGATCACCGTGTCGTACTGGCGCACCTTGATGAAGCAATCGATGGGGCGAAAATCGGCGCCCACCGTATAGACGACATCGCGGACGATTTCGGTATCGAAGATTTCCGAACGCGCACGGATGGTGCGTTGGCCGTCGCCATGGACGGTCACCGTGCAGGGTTCCTGCCCGCGCTTGGTCCCGTCGGCGGTGAGGTAGTCGACCTCGTAGCGCAGTTCGCGGTGTTTCAAGTCAAGCCTCCTTTTCTCAAACAGCGTAGGTGATGCCCTTGCGGTCGAGCACGCGCTTCATCGCCGGCCACTCCGTCTCGCCGCGTGGGCGGCCGATATTCTCGAACTGCTGGGCGGTCTTTTCGCACATTTCCGGCGACGGCAGGTGCAGTTCGCGCCCGGTCGCCTGCATCATGAGTTGGGCCTGGCAGGCCTTTTCGAGGTCGTCCATGACGCAAAAGGCTTCGCCGATCGAACGGCCGCCGACCAGGACACCGTGATTGCGCAGAAACATATTGCGATGGTTGCCGAGGTTGACGGCCATCCGCGCGCACTCGTCGTCGTCCTGCGTGGGAAATCCCTCGTAGTCGTGATAAGCGATGCGATTGTAGAACTGCAAGGCATGTTGGCTGACCGGTAGCAGACCCTCCTTGAGCCCGGCAACCGCGATACCCGCCAGCGAATGGTGATGGATCACGCAGGTAATGTCCGAGCGCACGTTGAGGACGGCGGCGTGAATGACGTAGCCCGCCGGGTTCACGTCGTAGGGATGATCCAGGTCGGTCTTGTTGCCGTCGCGGTCGATCCGCACCAGGCTGGAGGCGGTGACCTCGTCGAACAGCAGGCCGACCGGGTTGAGCAAGAAGTCGCCCTCGCTGTTCGGTACGCGCGCCGAAATATGGGTGTTGATCCGGTCGACGATGCCGAATTCGTTGCACAGCCGGTAGCACGCGGCGAGATCGCAGCGGACCTGCCATTCGGCGTCGCTGACCTTGCCCTTGAGGTCGATATCGTGGATTTCGAAGTCGGTCGTTGCGGTCATGGTGGCCCTCCCCGTGCCGCACGATAGGACGCGAGCGCCGCCCACCTCAAGGGCCCCGGGCGGCGGCGTTTGCCAGCCCGGCCACCGCTCACTTACAGTGCCTCTCCCGCGTTCCAGCGAGAGGAAACCCCATGGCAAACGACAAAGCAATTCTCGGCCCGATCGCGGGCGCCACCGTTCTTGCACCGGATGTGGACGCGGCTGTCGCGCCCTATCTCGACTATCTCGGCTATCGCGTGTTGAGCAAGGGCGCGGTGTCGGCGGAACAGGCCGCCGTTTGGAATACGCCGGCGCACGCGGGCGCGGCCTTCAAGGTGCTGGGCCCCGAGAGCGGCGAGCGGCAGTGGATTCGGTTCGTCGAAGCCCCCCCGGTACCGGGCTACAAGGCCATGACCACCTTCGGCTGGCATTCGATGGAAATCGGCGTGGCCGATGTCGACGCGATCCCGGCCAAGCTCAAGGGGTCGCCCTTCAAGCACCTCGCGGGTCCGAAAAACCTCGGCTCGACGTCGTCGATCCGCGCCATGCAGGTGCTGGGGCGCGCCGAGGAAGTGCTTTACCTGACGCAAATCCCCGACGACGGCAGCTTGCCGCACCTGCCCATCGCCAAATCCTTCATCGACCGAATCTTCATCATGCCGCTGGGCACGCCCGACATGATGAAATCGCGCGCCTGGTACATGGAAACCTTCGCGCAGGTCGAACCCGGCATGGTCGCGCCCGATATCGAACTGGGATTGGTGACCGACGCGATGGGCCTGCCCGCAGGCACCAAGATGGGGATTTGCACCGTCAAGCTGGGCGGACAAACGCTGATCGAGATCGACGACTATCCGTCGTCGGCCAAAGCGCGGCCGCGCAACGTGGGCAGCCTGCCGCCCGGTATTGCGACCGTGTCGTTCGTCACCGATTCGCTCGACAAGGTCGGGTTGCCATTCGTTGCCGAACCCCAAGCGATCGCCGCGGCACCCTATGACGGCAAACGCGTCGGCGTGACCACGGGATTGGCCGGAGAACTCATCGAACTCGTCGAGGAATAATTGAGCGCGCCGACGACGGATCCGGGCGGCAGCGCACCGGCGCCGCTCGGCCGTCTGGTCGCGGTGACGATTGCCGTCGGCGATTTGCCGAGCGTCGTCGCGGCCTACCGCACCCACCTGGGCTACCGTTTGCTTGAAAGCGCCTACGTGCCGGCCGCACTGGCGCAGTCGTGGGCCGCGCCGCAGAACGCCGAGGCGCGCTACGGCCTGATGACGCCGCCCGGCAATACCGGCGTGTCGTTGCGCTTCGTCGAGGGCCTGTTGCCGGAAACCTACCGGCCCTTGCGCACCTTCGGCTGGGCCGCCGTCGAAATCGTCGTGGCCAATGTCGATGCGCTCGCGGCGGCGTTGGCGGGCTCGCCGTTCGTCACGGTCAGTCCGCCCGCCGACCTTGCCTTCGGCGACGGTGCGCTGCGCGCGATGACGGTGCGCGGGCCCGCCCAGGAAATCCTGATCTTCACGCAGGTCCGCCAGGCGCTGCCGGGTTACGACTTGCCGACCGCCGTCGATCCGGTCGATCGGCCCTTCATTGCGATCGCCGCCGCCGAGGATATCGACAAGGCGCAGTCCTTTTACCGCGACAAGTTCAAACGCCCGGCCGGGCCCACGGTCGAAACGCCGATCCGCGGCGTCAACGACGCGTTCGACCTGGGGCCGACCGAGCGCCATCCGATGACGACGATCGCGCTGCCTGGCGAGAGCTACATCGAAATCGACCAGTACCCGGAAATGACCGCCAAGCGCCGTGGCGTGCGCGGTTACCTCGTGCCCGGCATCGCGATGGTGACGTTCGAAACGCCGGGGGTGGACGACCTGCCGCTGTACTGGCTGGGCGAACCGAGTCGATTCGACATCGCCCCCTACGGCGCCCGCCGGCAGGTCACCTGTTACGGCGCCGCGGGCGAACTGATCGAACTGATCGAGGCCGGCTAGGCGCGAACCTGCGCGAGGCAGGCCGTGGCGCAGGCATCGACGATCGCCGCGGTGTCCAGACCGTAGGTCCGGTAAAGGTCGGGGATATCGCCGGACTGACCGAACCTGTTGACGCCCAACGGATGAACTTTCTGACCGCGCACCGAGCCCAGCCAGGAGAGCGTGGCCGGCGCCCCGTCGATCACCGTGATGAGCGCCGCATCGGGCGCGAGGCGGCCAAGCAGCTTGCCGACCTGGGTCTGGCCGCTCCGCACCGTGCTCCAATCGAGGTGCAGCCGGTCGGGCGAGGTGACGGCGAGCAGGCCGGCGCCGGGGATGTCCTCGACGATCTCGGCATGGGCGGCCATCGCCTCGGGCGCGACCGCGCCGGAATAGACGATGGCCAGCGGCGCGCCGTCGCCCGGTTCGGCCTGCCAGTAGGCGCCGCGGACAACGTCCTCGGCGATCGCATCGATGTCGCGGCTGGGCTGATCGATGGCACGGGTCGATAGGCGCAGGTAGACCGAACCGCCGTCGTCGGCCTGCATGTGTTCGAAGCCCCAGCGCATGATGACGCCAAGCTCGTCGGTGAACGCCGGATCGAACGATGCCAGCTTATCCTGCGCCATGCCGATCAACGGCGTCGCGATGGACTGGTGCGCGCCGCCCTCGGGCGCCAGCGTGATCCCCGACGGCGTCGCCACCAGCATGAAGCGCGCATCCTGGTAGCACGCGTAGTTCAGGGCATCGAGGCCGCGCATGATGAAGGGATCGTACAGCGTCCCCACCGGCAACAGACGCTTGCCGAAGATCGGGCCGGAGAGGCCGGCCGCGGCGAGGAACAGAAAAAGATTGTTTTCGGCAATGCCAAGTTCGATGTGCTGGCCGGATTGGCCCATCGACCACTTGAGCGGCGACAGCACCTTTTCATCCTTGAACGTGTCGGACCGCTCGAGCCGATCGAAGATGCCGCGTTGATTGATCCACGCACCGAGGTTGGTCGAGACCGACACGTCGGGCGAAGCCGTGATGATGCGTTCGGCCAGTTCGGAATCGCCCCGGCCCAACTCGTTGAGGATCTTGCCGAAGGCTTCCTGGGTCGACGCTTTGCCGCCGCTTTGTTTGGGAAAGTCGGCCGGAATCTCGACGCGCGGTGCGCGGTGGTTGCGGTTGGCGAGGTCGAGGAACGGCGCACGCTCGATAAACGATTGCAGCTTGTCGGGCGCGACATCGAGCCCGGCGAAGGGCGCCCACTCCTCGCCCGAGGCGACACCGAGATGGTCGCGGAACTGCGCCATCTGATCGGGCGTCATCAGGCCCGAATGGTTGTCCTTATGGCCGGCGAAGGGCATGCCCTTACCTTTGACGGTGTAGGCGATAAAGCAGTTGGGGCGTTCGGGGTCGGCCTTGGTGAACGCCTCGAGCACCGATTCCATGTCATGGCCGGCAAGATCGGTCATCAGTTCGCCGAGCGCCGCGTCGTCATGGTCGTCGAGCAATGCCTTGATGCCCGAAACCTTGCCGATGTCGCGCTTCAGGTGCTCGCGAAACCCTTCCCCGCCCTTGTAGGTGAGGGCCGAGTAGAGCGAGTTGGGGCATTCGTCGATCCACTTTTCCAGCGCATCGCCACCCGGTTTGGCATAGGCCGCTTCGAGTTTCTTGCCGTATTTCAGCGTGATGATGTTCCAGTTGGTGGTGCGGAAGATATCGTCGAACCGGCCGAACAGGCGGTCGGATACCGTCGAATCGAGGCTTTGGCGGTTGTAGTCGATGATCCACCACAGGTTCCGCACGTCGTGCTTCCACCCTTCGAGCATCGCCTCCCAGACGTTGCCCTCGTCGAGCTCCGCGTCGCCCATCAGCGCGACCATCCGCCCCGGCGTTTGGTCCTCGGGCATCATCTTGTGGGTGAACATGTAGTCCTGGATCATCGAGGCAAACAGCGTCACCGCGACGCCGAGGCCGACCGATCCGGTCGAGAAGTCGACTTGGTCGACGTCCTTGGTGCGCGACGGATAGGACTGCGCGCCGCCGAGCGCGCGGAAGTTCTGCAAGTTCTCTACCGACTGGCGGCCCATCAGGTACTGGATGGCGTGGTAGACCGGGCTGGCATGGGGTTTCACCGCAACCCGGTCGGTCGGGCCCAGTTCGTTGAAGTACAGCGCGGTGAGCAGCGTCACCAACGAGGCCGACGATGCTTGGTGACCGCCGACCTTCAACCCGTCGCGGTTGGGCCGCAAATGGTTGGCGTGATGGATCGTCCACGACGACAGCCAGAACGACTTTTTCTCAAGTGCCTTGAGACAGGCGAAGTCGTCCGGCGTCAGGCCGGCAATGGTGTTGGGACGCGGGGCCCGGGCATCGGTCATGGGGTGTCCTCCTCAGACGCGCACTGTAGCCGAGCGCCGCCGCGCCAAGATTGCGAAAGATGCGTTGATTGGGGCAGTATTCGCAATATTATGCATCTGGGATGCGAATAAACACAATTTCATGGCGGAAATGACGCTCGATACGATCGATCGGCGAATCCTGCAACAGCTCCAGGTGCGGGCACGCCAGACCAATGTCGAGCTGGCCGACGCCGTCGGCCTATCGCCGTCGGCCTGCCTGCGGCGGGTGCGCGAGTTGGAGGAGCGCGGCGTGATCGCGGGCTACGTGGCGCTGGTCGCCCCGGCGGCGCTGGGCCTGGGCGTCTCGGTGATGCTGAACGTCACGCTGGAGCGGCAGGTCGAAAGTGCGCTGGAGGAATTCGAGCGCCGCATCAACGACTGGCCCGAGGTCATGGAGTGCTACCTGATGACCGGCGACGCCGACTACCTGCTGCGCGTGGTGGTCGCCGATCTGCCGGCCTACGAACATTTCCTGATGCACCGGCTGACCCGCGTGCCGGGCATTGCCAGCATCAAGTCGTCGTTTTCGCTGAAACAGATCGTCCACCGCACGGCGTTGCCGATGACGCATCTGGCGACGGCCGGAACCGCGTAGGGGCGCTCGATGTCACCCACCGCGATCTTGGATGCGATCCGCGCCGACCTAGAGCGTGCGGCGGACCCGGCCTACCGCACCAAGATTGCTGAGCTGGTGCCGACCGGTGTCGCGATCGTCGGCGTGCGCGTGCCGGCAATTCGCAACCTTGCGCAGGTATGGCACAAAGCCCACAACGACCTCGCGCCGGACGCCGCTATCGATCTGCTTGCAACCGCGTTCGAACGGCGGTGCCGCGAAGAGGTGCTGTTCACGGTCGTCCTGCTGTCGCGCCTGAAGAAGAAACTCACGCCGGCGCATCTCCAGCGGATCGATCCGTTGATCGATCGCGTCGAGGACTGGGAGGCCTGCGATCAATTGTCGGCCGGTGTCGTCGGTGAGATCGTCGGCAGCGCGATCGACGCAGGCAAGCTCGGCGAGGTGGCCCGCCTCGAAAAATGGGCCAAGAGCAAAAACCCCTGGCGGCGGCGCGCGGCGATTGCCGCGACGACGGCCTTCAATCAGAAAGGCCGCCGCCACGCCGGGCCGACTCTGGCGGTGTGCCATCACGCGATGGAAGAAGAGGATGCCGGGGTCAAAAAGGCGGTGGGCTGGGCCCTACGCGAGGCCACCAAGAGCGACGCGCGCGCGGTTTACGACTTCTTGGCGTCGTGGAAGGATCGGGCCGCGCGCCGCATCCTCAGCGAAGGATCGCAAAAACTTTCGGCGGACCGGCGCAAGGCCCTGCTGGGCTCGGTCACGCCGCCAGGGCGACCGGGACGCCGCGCGCCATGATGCGCATCGACACCACCCACCAGAACGCTTCGCCTTCGAAATCCTCCCGCCGGTGCGCCGCCAACGCCAGTTCCGCTGCGTGGCGGGCAGCCCCGGCGCCGCACATGTCGATCAGGTAGTCGGTGATGTGCGCCGCTTGATCTTCCATCCTGCCGGTCATCGGGTCCTCCCCTGGGGCCCCTGTCGGTGCGGGGCCTACCCTAAGCCAACACGTTCCCCCGCCCTCTATTCCTCCCGGAGGGATGGCCGCCGATCAACGCCGCGTGAAGCCGGGCTAGAAACGCTGATTGATCTCCAGGAAGTGACCGTCCGGGTCCCATGCCGCCATCGAACGCATCTTGATCGGGCTGCCGTCGCGGCCCATGAGCGACTGGTCGTAGGGCGCCTTGTAGACCCGGTTGCCGAAATCCTTCATGCGGGCATTGATGCCGTCGCAGTCGTCGGTGCCGATCACAAAGATCGTGGCGCCGACGCCGAGCGTGTCGGCGTCAGGCACCGGCGGGGCCGCCAACGGCGGATCGACCACTTGCAGCAGGCCGATCATGCCGATTGTATCGTCCTCACCCATCACCGTGGCAAAGCGCCCCTTGGCGCCGGTCGCCAGGGGAATCGCCTCGCCCAAAACCGATTCGCGGTCCCAGCCCAGGCGCAGACCGACGATGTCGCGGTAGAAGGCGATCGAGCGATCGATGTCGCGGACGACAATGGTGGTTCGGCGCAGGATGTTTTGCATGGTGCCTCTCGGGGTGGTGCGGGACGCCGACACCATGACCGGCCTTTCGCGTGGCGGTCAACGCGCGCGCCGCGGTTGCGCCGGCGCGGCGCGGCGGTGACGATAGCCGCGCGTTGTTTTTGAGGTAGTGAGTCCGATGCCCGTGCCGACGATCGACGACCTGAAAGAGCGCGCCACCGCGCTGGTGCCCTACCTCAAGGCAGAGGCCGCGGCGACCGAGCAGCGCCGGGCGATCTCGCCAGAGACGATGGCCAAGCTGCACCAGGCTGGCTTCTTCCGCTTCTTCCGCCCCAAGGCCTACGGCGGCTACGAGATGGACTGGGGCGCGCAGTACCACTTCGCGAAAATCCTCGCCCACGGTTGCCCATCGACCGCTTGGGTGGCGTCGGTTGTCGGCCAACATTCGTGCCACGTCGCGCGCTTCGCCAAGCAAGCCCAGGACGAGGTGTGGCCCGACGATGCGGATTTATTGATCACCACCGGTTCGGTGCCCCGCGCCAACGTCAAGACCGAACGAGTCGAGGGCGGCGTTCGGGTGTCGGGGTCGGTCGGTTTTGCCAGCGGGATCGATCATTCGGGCTGGGCGATGGCGCTGTTTCCGATCGACGGCGTACCCCACCAAGTCTTACTGCCGCGCGCCGACTACGAGATCGACGACACCTGGTTCGTTGCGGGGATGCGCGGCACCGGCACCAAGGACATCCATGTTCCCGGCGCCTTCGTGCCGGCCTACCGCACGATGCCGGCGGTTGCCTTCAACGAGAGCGCGCCGCCGGGCGCGGGCGTCAATCCCGGTTACATCTACGCGATGGAGTTTGCGCCGGTGCAAGGGTCGAGCCCGCTCGGCCCGCTGATCGGCACGGCGGAGGGCGCGCTCGGCGCCTACCTGGAGATGACCCGCAGCAAGACCGGCGCGATCTTCGGCAACAAGGTCGCGGAAAGCTCGGCGGTGCAAATGCGCGTCGCCGAATCGGCCGCCGAGATTCACGCCGCCGACGTCGTCGCCGTCCAAGACTTTCAGGTTCTCCACGACGCCGGTAAAACCGGGCGCCGTCTGAGCGACGGCGAACGCACCGCGATCGTGCGCAACCGCGGGCTCATCGCCAAACTATGCGTGCGCGCGACCCAGCGGCTGGTGCAAATGATGGGGGCGATCGGCCTGTCGGATGAAAATCCGGTGCAACGGCACTACCGCGACGTCCAGGCGATGGCGACCCAAATCGGCGTCGCCTACGACGTCAACATGCCGCCCTGGGGCCGCTGGGCGCTGGGTCTCGATCCCGGACCCGGCCTGCACGGCAGCGAGAAACGCCGGATTTAGGGCGCGCTACCGGCGGCGGGCTTGGACGAGGAGCGCGCGGACGGTGGTTTCGCCGAGCGCCCTGCACGCCTCAAGCCGGTGCAGTCCTTCGACGAGGATGTAGCGCTTGCCGTCGTGGCGCACGTAGATCGCGTTGTTGAGGCCGTCTTCCAGAATGCTGGCCGAGAGGGTTTCGACCGTCTCCGGGTTGAGCGTTTTGCGCCGCTCGACCGGCACGTAGATCTCGGCGATCGGCACGTCGATTTCGTCGCGTGGCATGCGGCTCTCCCAGCTCTACGGCGCTTGCGCCCCTTGGCGCGATGGTCACGGCACTATGGTAGCGCGGATCGGGCCCCGTCGCGCTACTTCGCCGGCAGGGTATCGGCGAACGCCTCGACCTTGTCGATCCAGGCGCGCAACTGTTTGCCGGTTTTGACGCCGCCGTCGTCGACATACAGCATGCCGGTCATCGGGCGGCCGGTGAAATCCATCGGCCGGGTGTGCTTTTGCTTGAGCGCCTTGGCGGCGGCCTCGGGGCCGAGACGCAACATCAACGCACCCTTGGCAATGCCGCAGCCCATGTTGCCGTGGAGCATGAAGGCGATGCCGCCGAACATTTTCTTTTCAACGATGTCGTCGCGGTGACCGAGCATCGCGCGGACGCGCTCGGCGAGCTTTTCGTCGTAGGCCATCGAGCCCTCCCCGGTTGGTTCCGCCAGTCTAGTCGGCGGCGGCGGCGCGATCTGCCGGCAAAACGCCGGCACGCGGTCAATCGGTGTGGCGGTTGATCGCCCACAGGCCGTCGTGCCATTCGAGCATCGTCGTTTCCGCCGCGTTGACGGTGCGGTTCCCGCCATGCACCGCGTAGGCGGGATTGTAGAGAAAGCTTCCGGCGCGAAACGGATGGGCGTCGCCCGGCAGGGTATCGCGGGTGAGGCAGAAGATTTCCTCGTGGCACGGGTGCCATTCGGCGCCGAGCCCGGAGACGCCCTTCGGAATGGTCAGGTGGCGGGTGTCGGCGCCGCTGACCGGATCCTGCCACAGCACCCGGCGCACCACCCCGGTTGCCTTGCCGTCGATCATCGAGGGCGTCACCGGCACCGTACCGGGGTCCAGCGCGGGAATGGCGCCGGGCTGCGGTGCCGCCGCCGCGGCCGGAGCATAGGTTTGCCGGCCATTCAAAATCAGGATCAAACGCGCCGCGCCGTCGGCGCGCCACTGGAACGGGTGACCGGCAGGGTGAAAGAAAAACGTTCCCGCCCCGATCGCGGTCGCACCGTCGCGCACAGTACCGTGGGCGACGTAACCCTGTTGCGCCGCCGCGCCCACCAATGCGCCGGAGGTCCAGCCCTTGGGCAAATCCACCAGGGCGCTGCGCAGCGTCCCGTCGTCGAGGCGGCGGAGAACGCGGGCATTCGCACCCGGCGGCAGGCCGCTGAGCGCAAGCGGCGCGCGCGCGAGATCGTCGCTATGCAACAGGACCGATGTATCGAAGGACAGCGCGGGCATCGCCGCAGTCTAGCAGAGTGTGCAGTCCCCGACGCGAAGAACCGACGCCTAACGTGGCGCGGCGCGTTCAGTGCGCGCGGCCGGGCCGCAATCCCGGGACCACAACAATCTTCGTATACCGCCAGAACAACCTCTAGGTCGCCCGGCAGCGCTCGTCCACAGGCCAAGGAAGCACGTTGAGTTCAGGCCAGCGCTGCGACCACGAGGCGGCCTTTGCCGCATAGCGCACTGCGCGGCCCGGCAACACGTTCGGCCGCACCGTCAGGCTTAGAACGTCGTCGAGGCCATCCGGCGCGTAGAGCGCTAGCGCACCGTCCCCGCCCCGACGGATACCGATCGCCATTGAGCGCGTGAGGAACTGATCGATGCCATCCTCGGCGGAACGCAAGCGCGCGCACGGCGCGCCAAAACGTTCTTCGTACCAAAGATGCACGCGCGCTTGATTGCGAATTTCGATGTCGTCGCGCGCTGCAGGTCCAAGCGCCGCCACGGTGCGGCGGATCGCCCGATCCTCGGCCCCATAGGACAGGTCGTTATCGTCGAAATAGAACACGTCGTAGTCGTGGATACCGTACTGCGGGTCGCGGCCGGTGAGCGCATTCCACACGCTTTGGCACACGCACCCCGCGGTCAAATACCAGTTGGGCAGCAGGTCGTCGTTCAGCGCGGACAAAAGCGCGGCGTTGACCGAATTGGCGAGGACCGCGGCGAGAACCCGGCCCGCGGCCGCCGACGGGGTCACGATTCGAGGGCCGTCCAGAAATAGCCGTCGGGCGCATCGAAGGAGAAAGCGCGTTTTCCGAACTCATCCGCCGTTACCGCCGTCACGGCGGTCGCGCCGGCGCCGACAATTTTTTCGCGCATCCCGTCGAGGTCGTTCACTCGAAACGAATTGCCGGTGTAGCCGAGGTGTCCCGGGCGCGACAGATCGCGCCAATCGGGCGCCGGGCGGCCTTCGTCGAGGCGGATGATCTTGAGCCGGCCCGAGCGGCGCTCGGCCGGCGCGTTGGTCGCGCGGGGGTCGTCGAAATCGGTGGCATGAAACGTTTCGCCGTCGGCGAGATCGAAGATGCGAGCAGGTCCGCTGCCCGGCACACCAGTCGTGGTCGAATCGTTCAAACGCAACATGCCCAGGACGTCGTCGTAGAAGGCGAGGCTTTTCTTGCTGTCGTCCTGGACCATCAAACAGTGGTGGGTGAATTGGCTGGTCTGGAACAGACAGTGCGGATCGATACGGCCGTATTGCGGCAAGTCCCAACCGACGAATTCGATGAAGACCTGCCGGGTCAACGGGCGCAGGACGACCGTCTCCCGCACTCCCGGAATGGCCTGGACGAAGGGTGCGAGTTTGTCGCGCGGGGTGAAACCGGCGAAGAACGGCGGCACGACCCACAGGGCGTCGCCCACCCGCTGCGCCGCCTCGGCGTGATCGTGGAGGCGCGCCATATTGAGGGTCTTCTGCCCGGTCCACCGGGTGCCAAGCCCGCGCACGGCCCGCGCGCCAAGCCCCGCGCCGACGGCGCCGTCCCACACCATCAAGCGTACCAGGCCGTGGTCGGCATCCTGGTGGTGCAGGCGGATCGAGCGCACACCGAGATTGACGCCGTACAGCGTTTTGGCGGCCGCGGCATCCAACCGGCCCTCGGGGCCGACGCGGTAGCCGAAGGCCTGCCAATAGCGGATCGCCGCGACCGCGTCGGGCACCGCGTGGAACGCTTCGAACAACCCGCCAACGATCCGGGGCGGGGCAGCTGCCTGTGACATCGCTCTCTCCCCTAACCGCGCAGCGCGGACTCGATGGACAATCCTTGCGCAAACAGGCGTTCCTCCGCGCCCCCCGGGGCATAGACCATAAAGCCCGTCGGCATGGCGTTGGCGTTCGTTCCGTTCGGCAAGGTCAGCGCGCACACGCCCAAAATGTTGCCGAGGTTGGTGTTGGCGAGCGCCATCCAATTATGGATGTTGAAGGTCTGCCAACTGGCTTCGAGATCGGCAATCGCCGGGGCGGTGTTCTTGGTGGTCGGCATGGCCAAGAGCGAATCCGCGCCCAATAGATCGTTCAAGGTCGCCTGCACCCGGCGATGCCCCTCGAGGATATGCAACAAATCGTCCGCCGACATGGTCTTGCCCAACGACAGGTCGTGCCACACGCGGAAGTCCATCTTCGTGTAATCGGGGCCCTCGAGAATGTGACGCAGCATGTGCCACGCTTCGGCCCAGGCGAGCGAGCCGTATTGGGCCAACGCCAGGACGTCGTCCAACACCGGCACATGGACCCGCTGGACGCGCACACCGGCACGGGCGAGTTTCTCGACCGACGCATCGAAATTCGCGACGATGGCCGTTTCGGCGCCGTCAAAAACGACGTTGGTCGGGACGATCAACGTCACGCCGTCGAGCGGCGCGGGCGCCATGACGGCGGCCTTGCGACCGCGCAGGACGCGTTCGAGCAAGATGCAGTCCTCGACCGACCGCGCCAGCGGGCCGATCGTGTCGAGAGTCGGCGACAACGCAGCCAGCCCGCGTTTGTCGATATGCCTTTCGGAGGACTTATAGCCAACCAGGCCGTTGAAGGCCGCCGGGATACGCACCGAGCCGCCGGTATCGGTGCCGATGCTGACCGGTGCCAAACCGGCGGCGACGGCAACCCCCGACCCGCCGGACGAACCGCCCGGCGCGCGCGGCGTGTTGGGGTCGTGCGGATTGACCGGCGTGCCGTAGTGCGGATTCAGGCCGAGGCCGGAAAAGGCGAACTCGGCCAGGCCGACTTTGCCAAGCGAGACCATGCCGGCGTCGGCGGCATGGGCCACGGCGGCGGCATCGACATCTGCGGGCGGGTTGTTGCGGTAAAGCGCCGAGCCGCAGGTCGTGACGGTGCCAGCCAGGTCGAACAGATCTTTCCAACTGATCGGAACACCGTCGAGCAGCCCCCGGCTGTTGCCCCGCTTTAGCCGGAGCGCCGACGCCTGCGCCTCGGCGCGAGCGCGGTCGGCGGTTACGGTCGTATACACCGCGGTGTTGTCGGTGGCAGCGATCCGGTCGAGGAAGAACGCGGTGACATCGACCGCGTCGAGGGCACCGGCCTGCAAGCCCCGGCCGATTTCCGCCGCGGTCGCGTTACTCAGGTCCATCGATTCTCCCCTGCGCGCCGGGTTGGCGCGCTGCCGTCTTCAGGCGTCCATCGCCCGTTGTACGCTTTGCATGTAGCACATCAGAAGCTCGTCGTGCCCGGTATAGGCATTGAACAGAATTCCCGTCGGCAAGCCCTGGGCATCGACGCCCGACGGCAGCGTGAACCCGGGCAGGTCGAAGTAGTTGCCGACCATCGTGTTGCGCAACGCGGTCAAATTGGTGGCGTGGAACACCTCGTCGTCGGCCTCGAGCGGGGCGATCGGCGGCGCGGTGATAGCGACAGTCGGCATCGCGAGGAACGTCGGCCCCGTCATCTGCGTGCCCAACTGACGGTTCAGGGTGCGGCGGGTCTCCACGATCGCGATGTAGTCGGCGGCGGACTGACCGCGGCCGCGTTCGATCCGCGAGACCACGCGCCGGTCGATCTTGCCGCCGTCGGGCCCGTCTACGAGCGTGCCTAGGGTGTAGAAGGCCTCGGCGGTGGCCAGCGTGCCGTGGGCGTTGGAGGAGGCGAGCATCGCGTCGAATACGTCGATGCGCCGCCGCTGCACCGTGACGCCGGCCTGCGACAGGCGCGCCAGCATCGTTTCGAAATTCGCGACGACGGCTTCCTGCGCTTCTTCGAAGACCAGGTTTTCCGGCACGACGAGGGTGAGGTCGCCGAGGCCCGCAGCGCGCGGCACTACGACGAGCTGACGGCGCAGGGCGCGCTCCATCAACACGCAGTCCTCCACCGACTTGCCCAGCGGGCCGACGGTATCCAGCGTCAGCGACAGCGGTTGAACGCGGGACTTGTCGATATGTCCTTGCGAGGATTTGTAGCCGACCAACCCATTGAAGGCGGCCGGGATGCGCACCGAGCCGCCGGTATCGGTGCCGATGGCGATGGGCGCCAGTCCCGCGGCGACGGCGACCGCCGAGCCCGAGGACGAGCCGCCCGGCGCGCGCGGCGTGTCGCCGCTGTGCGGATTGATCGGCGTGCCGTAATGCGGGTTGAGGCCAAGCCCGGAAAACGCGAACTCGGTCAGGTTGACCTTGCCCAGCACCACCATGCCGGCGGCGGCGCAGTTCTTGACGATGGGCGCATCGTCGTCGGCCGCGGGGCGGGCGCGGAAGAGTTCGGAGGCACAAGTCGTGGTCGCGCCGCGGACGTCGACCAAGTCCTTCCACGCCACCGGCACGCCGTCGAGCGGACCGAGCGGGTGGCCCTTGGCGTAGCGCGCGGCGCTGGCCTTCGCCTCTTGGCGCGCGCGCTCGGCGGTGACGGTGATGAACACCGATTGATCGGCATGACCGGCGATCCGTCCGAGAAAATGCTCGGTCACCTGAACGGGATCGAGCTTCTTGTCGCGCATCGCGCGGCCCAACTGGGCGGCGGTAAGGGAACTGATATCCATAGGCGGCGGTTATGCCTTCTTCGTCTGGCGACGACAAGCGGGACAGGACGGCTTAGAATAGACGACGTAGGAAGAACGGTGAAAACACATCACTATAGCGTTGTGTTGGAGCCGCAGCCGGACGGCGGTTTTACGGCATTGGTGCCCGCCTTGCCGGAAATCGTCACGGAAGGCGATTCCGAGGCGGAGGCGCTCAACATGGTGGCGGACGCCATCGAACTCGCCCTTGCCCACCGGCGCGACAGCGGCATCGAGATCCCGCCCGATCAACCCCCGCACATTCGGATCGTGTCGGTCGCCGCCGAATGACGCCGCGGCTGCGTTCCATGACGGCGCACACGGTCGAGAGGGCGTTGATCGGCGCGGGTTTTCACGCGATACGGCAATCCGGCAGTCACAGAATCTACGAACACAACGCCGACCGCAGCAGACGAGTCGTCGCGACCATTCACGCGTCGCGCGACCTGAATCCAGGCACGTTGCGTGCCATTATTCGGCGGCCGGTTTGAGCGTCGAGGAATTCGTCGCGCTCCTTTGACCCGCCATCACATTGTCCAGGTCATCTCGGACCGGCACCCCACTAACGCGGCCAAGGCCGAGCGCACTCTCAGAGTCCCACCGGCGCCGCGCCCTAGCCGCCCTGCAGCATGCTGGCGCGGTTGCCCTCGGTGTCGAGGAACGAGACGAACTGACCGATGCCGGGGATCGATTGGGGTTCACCCAGAATCGTGCCGCCGGCTTTGGTGACGGTCGCCATCGCCTTGACGATATCGGCGACCGCAATCACCACGGAGGGATGCGGTGCGTCGGCGGTCCTGGGATAGAAGCCCCCGTTGGTAACGCCGGGTTCTTTCGGACGGCCGTTCTCGTCGCTCTCACCGGTGGTGGCGAGAACATAGTCGCCCATCTCCTCGCCAAGCTTCTGCATCTTCCAGCCAAAGGCTTCGCTGTAAAATTTCGCGACGCGGTCGCGGTCGTCGCAGGGCATCTCGAAGTGAACAACGGACTCCATTTTTTCTCTCCTCCCAGTGGTGGTCGCAGCGGCGCGTCCGGACAAAATATACCGCCGACGCGTTGCGGTATGCCTTCAAACTGCCGTCACCGCAGCGGCGGGCTTCGACCGGCCTAGGCCGCCTTTGAGCGGCCCTCGGCCAAGGCATTGAACGCGGCGAGCGAGGCTTCGATCGGCCCGCGTTCGAGGTCGCGGACGATGAACACGATGCGCGAACGGCGGTCGGCGTCGGGCCAGCGTTTGAGATGGACCGGCGGATGGACGACGTGCTGCACGCCGTGGATCGCCACCGGGGCTGGCATCCCCTTGACGTTCAGCAGGCCCTTCACCCGCAGCACGTCTTCGCCGTGCGCCTGCAACAGCATCGTCAGCCAGATGCCGAAGGCGGTCCAGTCGATCGGTTCGTCGAAGGTCAGGCAGAACGCCTGGATATGGTCGTCATGCCGGTTGGCATCGTGGCGGTGGTGATCGTGGTCGGACGCAGCGAAGGCCTCGGCGTCGATCCAGTGCGCGACTTCTTTTGATTTGCTTTTGGGATCGTACAGGTCGTTGGTCAGCAGCTTGGCCGGCGTCAGGGTGGCGCCGGCCTCGAAGATCGGCGCGGCCGGGTTGAGATCGCGCAGCCGCGCGCGCAGGGCCGGTACGTCATCGGCCGACAGGTCGGTCTTGGTCAGGACGATGCGGTCGGCCACCGCGGCTTGCTTCACCGATTCGGATTGGCGGTTCATTTGCGCCAAGCCGTTTACCGCGTCGATCGTTGTGATGATGTTGCCCAGCCGGAAGTGAAAGCGGATCACCGGGTCGGCCATCAGGGTGTAGATGATCGGCGCCGGATCGGCGAGGCCGGTGGTCTCGACCACCAGCCGCCGGAAAGCGAACTCGCCCGCTGCCCGGCGCTCCCATAGGTCGCGCATCGAGGTCGCGAGATCGTCGCGGATGGTGCAGCACAGACAGCCCGACTGCAGCATCACGATATTCTCATCGACCTGTTCGAGCAGGTGATGGTCGAGGCCGATCTCGCCGAACTCGTTGATCAACACCGCGGTGTCGGCCATGTCGGGCGACTCGAGAAGATGCTTGAGCAGCGTCGTCTTGCCCGAACCGAGAAAACCGGTGATGACGTTGACGGGCAAATACCCGGCGTAGCGCGACATCTATTGACTCAACGCCGCGATGATCGTCGGATCGAGCGGATCGAGGGGCCGCTTAATCATCTTCTCCGCCGTCGGCCACAAAGCCGCGAAATGATCGATCACCTCGCTCGCGCCGGTGCGGTTCGAGACGACGAACGCCGCACCCTGCCAGTCGGCCATCTTCAATCCATAATGGCTAAGAATCCGGTTGGTCAGCGCGACCTGGTGGGCGCGCTCGCGGCGCCGCGTCTCCGCCCCCTCACGCTTTTTCAGCGCATCGTCGGAGTCGGTCCAATGCTCCCCCGCACCGAGAACGCCGCACAGGCCGCACATCGCGTCAGCCGCCGCGCGCGCGTTCCTCCCCCTCACCGAGGGGGAGGGTAGGGAGGGGG
>CAYGKG010000055.1:11342-19672 GCA_964350495.1 uncultured Alphaproteobacteria bacterium | reverse complement strand
GTCGAAACCGACTCGAGCCGCCCGTTTTTGCAACTTCTCCGCCCGTTTGAGGGCGGGCAGGGCCGCCGGTACGTTATCCAGGACCCCGGCTTGGTCGCCGCCCTGGGCGGCCCGTTCGGCCGCCTTGTGTCGTTCCCAGGCCTCGGACTGTGCCCCGGCATCGGCGATTGCGGCGTCGGCGAAGACATGCGGATGGCGCCGAATCATTTTTGCCGAAATGGCCTCGGCAACATCGGCAAATCCAAAGGCGCCTTCTTCAAACGCCATCTGAGCGTGAAACACCACCTGAAAGAGGAGGTCGCCCAGTTCATCCTTTAGCGCGGCGCGATCGCCGGACTGGACAGCCTCACGGACTTCGTAGGCTTCCTCGATCGTGTACGGCGCGATGGTCTCGAAGGTTTGCTCCAGATCCCACGGACAGCCGCCATCCGGGCTGCGGAGGCACCGCATGATGCCAAGAAGGCGGATTAGGGCACTGCTAGGGTCGGTCACGGCGGGGGCTGTCATCGCGCCGGATTATGGGAGGGGCTAGCGCTATTCACAACACGCCCCGGGCAATGTCGCCTCTGTACTGAATATCCATTTGTCGCATAATATATATTATGACAAATTCTGTATCTGTTTTTATTACAATACCTTAAAGAACTTATCTTAGGTCTCACTGGATATATGGCCCGATCCCGCTTGATTATCGGCAGGCTAAATATCAAGGACCATCCCATCGTAGGCAGGCTCTACACCGTCAGGCAGTTCGTCGCGCAACGTTGCGTAGTCCAAGGACGTGTTCATGTGCGTGAGCACGGCACGGCGCGGTTTGACACGATCGATCCAGCCGAGCGTCAGGGCAAGGTGCGCGTGGGTCGGATGGGGTTTGCGTTGGAGGCAATCGACGATCCAGGTGTCGACCCCAGCCAGCACCTCGAACGCCGCCTCGGGGAGTTCTTGGACGTCCGTCGAGTAGGCCACGGGCCCTACCCTGAACCCCAACGTACCGATCGGCCCGTGCTTTTGGCGAAATGGCAGCACGGCCATACTGCCAACGTGAAACGGTCCAACGATTTGGCGGCCATTCAAAATCGGCGGATAAAAGCGGTTGGAGTCCTGCTCGAAGGCATAATTGAAACGCTGCTCGAGCTGCGCCAAGGTCTCTGGGTCGGCCCAAGCGTCGATGGCACCCCGCGTTTTGAGCACGAAAAACCGCACATCGTCGATGCCGTGGGCATGGTCGGCGTGGGCGTGCGTAAACAGCACCGCGTCGAGACGGCTGATTTCGGCATCGAGGGCCTGTTGGCGCAAATCAGGCGAGGTATCGATGAGCACTTGGGTATCGCCGTCACGCAGCAAAATCGACGCCCGCCGACGCCGGTTGCGCGGCTCATCGGGGTCACAATCCCCCCAATCGTTGCCGATTCGCGGCGTTCCGCCCGCGGTACCGCATCCCAGGATGACCGCCTGCATCGCCTAGGGTGCCGCAACGGGATGCGTGGCGCGGTTGAACAACCGGAAGAAATTCGCCGTGGTCTGGGCCGCCAGTTCCTCGGCTTCGATACCGCGCAGCGCAGCAACCGCCGCCGCCGTGTAAGCGACAAACGCCGGTTCGTTGGTCTTACCGCGCTTGGGAACCGGCGCCAGGTAGGGCGCATCGGTTTCAACCAGCAGCCGGTCGGCGGGCACGGTTTTCGCGGTTTGCCGGATAGCCTCGGCATTCTTGAAGGTTACGATCCCGGAAAGCGAAATGTAGAAGCCGAGATCAAGCGCGGTCGTTGCAAACGCCGGTGTGGCGCTGAAACAGTGGATAACCCCCCTAAGCGCGCCGCCGCCGGACTCATCTTGCAGGATCGCTGCGGTTTCGGCGTCGGCGTTGCGGGTATGGACGACGATCGGCAGCCCGGTCTCACGGCCCGCGATGCAGTGGGCACGGAAACTCTCGGCTTGGCGCACACGGTCCGAATGGTCGTAGTAGAAATCGAGGCCGGTTTCGCCAATGCCGACCACCTTGGGGTGACGCGCGAGGGCGACGATCTCGTCGGCACGCAGGGAATCGGTGTCGGCCTCGTGCGGATGGATCCCGACCGAACACCAGATGTTATCCTGACTGTCGGCGATATCCTTGACGGTCTGATGGTTGGCGCGGTGCGTTCCGATCGTCAGCATCGCACCGACCCCCGCCGACCGCGCTCGGGCCAGCACCCCTGCCCGGTCGCCCGCCAAGGCCTCGAAGTCGAGGTGGCAATGGCTGTCGACCAGCATCAGGCCGGCGCCTCGTCGAGGAAACGCGGGAACACGCCCTGCGGCTTGGGCAGTGCGGTCCCGGGGGTCAGGCTATGATCGGCGTCGATCGCGGCGAAGTCGCGGTCGCTCGCCGCCACAGCCAATTGGTCCAGCATCGCCGCCGCGGACTGCGGCACGAAGGGTTGGACCAAGATGCCGAGGCGCCGCACCGTCTCGGCCAAGACATAGAGGACCGTCGCCATGCGGACTGGGTTGCTCTTCTTTAACTCCCACGGCGCCTGGGTATCGACGTAGCGGTTCGCCTCGCCAACGATCCGCCAGATTTCAGCCAGGGCGTTGTGAAATGCCAGGTCGGTATCGATGATGTCCCGGACCTTGGGCAAGAGCGCAGCGGCGGAGTCGAGCAGCGCCTCGTCCGCGGCTTCGAGGGGCCCGTGTTCGGGTACCTGGGCGCCGCAGTTCTTGGCGATCATCGACAGGACGCGCTGGGCGAGATTGCCGAGATCGTTGGCAAGGTCGCTGTTGATGCGGTTGACGATCGACTCGTGCGAGAAGCTGCCATCCTGCCCGAACGGCACTTCGCGAAGCAGAAAATAGCGAATCGGATCAAGCCCGTAGCGATCGATCATGTCGCGCGGCGCTAAGACGTTGCCGAGCGATTTCGACATTTTCTGGCCCTCGATATTGAGGAAGCCGTGGCAAAAGACATGCTTGGGCAACGCTAGGTCGGCGGCGAGCAAGAATGCCGGCCAATAGACGGTATGGAACCGCACGATGTCCTTGCCGATGATGTGGTAGTCGGCCGGCCAGTAGCGGGTGAAGGCGTCGGAGTCGACATCGGGATAACCGACGCCGGTAATGTAGTTGGTCAGCGCGTCGAGCCAGACATACATCACGTGGTCGTCGTCATTCGGCACGCGAATACCCCAGGTCAACCGACGCCGCGAGACCGAGAGGTCGCGTAGACCGGACTTCACGAAGCTGATGACTTCGTTACGCCGGCTAGCGGGCTGGATGAAATCTGGGTTGGCTTCGTAGTGCTGCAAGAGCCGGTCGCTCCAGTCCGACAGGCGGAAGAAGTAGCTATCCTCTTCGACCCATTCGACTTCGGCACCGGAGGGCGCGATGAACGCCCCACCCTCGCCTTTGGTCAATTCGTCCTCGGTGAAGTAGGCCTCGTCGCGGACCGAATACCAGCCGCTGTAATTGCCGCGATAGATCGCACCGGCATCGACAAGCTTTTGCCAGATCGCCTGCGAGGCGCGGTGATGGCGCGGTTCGCTGGTGCGCACGAAGTCGTCGTTGGAGATGTTGAGATACCCGGCCATGGCTTGGAACTTCGCGGTATTGCCGTCAACGAAGGTCTGCGGATCGATGCCTGCCTTCGCCGCGGTCCGCGCGTTCTTCTCGCCGTACTCGTCGGTGCCGGTGAGGAACATCACGTCGAAGCCGTCCAAGCGCTTGAAACGCGCAAGTGCATCGCTGGCAATGGCCTCATAGGCATGGCCGAGATGGGGCGCGCCGTTCACATAGGAGATCGCCGTGGTGAGGTAGAAAGTCTTGTTCTTGGCAGCCATTTCAGTCACTCCAGCGGCGGTGGGGGCCAAGGGCCGGGCCGCCGTGGATCACCCTTCGCTTTGGCGGCGGACGATGGCCAATGGACCTGACGGAGTCAACCTAGCGGGCCGTGAGCGCGGCATTCGAGAGCGTCGTAAATACGTTGATCACGACTTGCTTGCGATCGAGGTTGACGGCGTCTGCCCGCTCGGTGAGCTCGCGGATGCTGTCCCACGCCTCAAGCCAGGCACGCGGTCGCCCGGATTGCCACAGACGGTCGATCACGGTGCGCTCATCACCGAGAATTTGCACCGGGCGTCGTTTCTCGGCGCCAGCACGGACCATGCGGGTGAGCCAATCGAGGAGCAAATCAATCAAGGTGCGGTAGGTCGCCTCCTGGCCGCGACGCGCTACCCGATCGCCCAGCGCATGGATTCCGACAACATCGAGCTCCGGCAACGGCGCCAGGAGCGAAACAAGCTCGCGGTAGAGATCGAGCCCACCTTGCGATGCGAGGGCCAACGCCCGGCCGACACTACCGTCCGCGAGCACCGTCAGGGCGAGACGTTCTTGGTCGGTATAGTCTTCGAGCCGGGCGGCGAGGATCGCCGATACAGCCTCGGGCGGCAGCGGACGCAGCGCTAGGTTTTGGCAGCGCGACCGAATGGTCGGCAGCAGGCGGCCCGGTGCATGGGCCACGAGAATGAGCAAGCCGCGCCGCGGCGGCTCCTCGAGCTGTTTGAGCAGTGCGTTCGCGCCATTGAGATTGACCTCGTCGACGGCGTCGACGACAGCGACACGCCACCCCCCCTCGCCCGAGGTCGCACCGAAAAACGGCCGTAGCCGGCGGACCTCGTCCACAACGATCTCGCCACGCAGACGCTTTGCCTTTTCGTCGTAGGTTCGCTCCAGGGTCAGTAGATCGGCATGGGAACCCTGCCCGACACGGCGAAAGACCGGCGCATCGGGGGCGATATAGAGCGAACCCGGTTGGGAATCGTCCGCCAACAGGGACGTTGCCTCCGAATCACCGTGGCCTTGGGCCAACACAAAGCGGGCAAGGCGGTAGGCAAGCGTCGCTTTGCCAATCCCGCGTGGGCCGGTTAGCAGCAAGGCATGGGGCAGTCGACCGCTGCGCCACCACCGTACGAGATGGGCTTCGGCCCCGTCATGCCCCAAAAGGTCCGGGTTCAGGCGCGGGTGCAGCTCCAGGGCGGATTCTGGTTCGGGCATCGCTAGATACTAAGGCGCGTGCGCACCGTTTCCCAAACGTGGGCGGCGATCACGTCGATGTCGTCGGCTGCGGCAATAACGACGCAGCGCTCCGGTTCGGCCTGCGCGATCTCCAGGAACGCTTTCCGAATGCGCGTGTGAAAGACCGCGCCCATCCGCTCGTAGCGGTCCTCGACATCACGGCGACCGCGCGCCCTAGCCAGCCCATCGGCCACCTCGATATCCAGCACAATCGTAAGATCGGGCCACACCCCGTCGGCCGCAAGCCGGTTGATCCTGGTCACCGTGGCGCGATCGACGCCTTGCGCGTCGCCTTGATAGGCCAACGTCGAATCGGCAAAACGATCGCAGACGACCCAGGTGCCCGCATTCAATGCCGGTGCGACGGTCTTGCGAACATGTTCGTGGCGCGCCGCGTTGTGCAACAGCACTTCGCTCAACGGTTCCCAGCGGTCAACAGCGCCCTCGACAAGCAACCGCCGTATTTCCAGGGCACCGGGAGCGCCGCCCGGTTCCCGGGTCATCAGCACATCATGGCCACTTGCCCGTAATCGGGCGCCGAGACGTTCGACCTGGGTCGACTTGCCCGCGCCCTCGCCGCCCTCGAAGGTGATGAAACGACCTTGTGCCACGAACCCCCTCAGGGCGCCTGGGTGCCCCAGACGATATGGTTGACCGCCGCGCCAAGGCGGCCGACGAAGCCAAGCCGATCGACATCCACCGCGGCGACGAGGTCGTGGACGATCGGTTCCATGTTGGGGCCTTCAATGCGGAGTTGGGCAAGCCGCGCGCCCTTGGCGATCGGTGCCGAAATGGGGCTTTCGTAGACGACCGACACGGTCATGTCCCGGCGGGATTTGCGCGACATCGTCAGCAGCAGATCGTTTTCGAGGACCAGCGGCACCGTCGGTTCTCCGCCGAGCCAGACCTGTGCTTCCTCGACAACCTCGTTTGCGGCAAAGAGCGCGTAATTGTTGAACTCGCGAAAGCCGATATCGAGCAGGCGTTCGCTCTCCTGCGATCGCTGGTTCACCGACTCAAGCCCATTGATCACGAGAATGAGCCGCCGTCCGTTGCGGGTCGCAGACGCCACGAGGCCATATCCGGACTCCTCAGTATGGCCGGTCTTCAGACCGTCCGCGCCGACATCTTTGTAGAGCAGCGGATTGCGGTTGCCCTGGCGAATGCCGTTATAGGTGTACTCCGTCTCCTTGAAGATTTCGTAGTACTCGGGAAATTCGTCGATGATGCGCTTGGCCAGGATCGCGAGGTCGCGCGCGGTCGTTAGGTGCTCGGGATCCGGCCATCCCGTCGCATTGCGAAAGGTGGTATGGGTCAAACCGATTTCGCGTCCGCGCCGCGTCATTTCCTCGGCAAAGGCCTCTTCGGTGCCGGCAAGGCCCTCGGCGAAAACGACACTCGCATCGTTGCCGGACTGGATGATCACGCCTTTCATCAATTCTGCGACGCTCACCCTGGAATTGTGCTCTACGAACATGCGCGAACCGCCCATTCGCCAAGCCGCCTCGCTGACCCGCATGGTGTCCTCAAGGGAAATCGACCCATCGCGCAACCGCTCGAACACCATGAAAAGCGTCATCAACTTGCTCATGGACGCCGGTGCCATCTGTTCGTCGGCGTTCTTTTCGAAAAGGACGACGCCGGTCGTATCGTCCAAGAGAATCACGTGGGCTGCAGGGCTTTCGATCGTCTGTGCCCGCGCGGTTACCCCGGACAATCCGGCTGCGGCAACGAACCCAAAAAGAAGAAAAACCCTACGTAACATCTGTTCCGCCCATGATCTCTATTGTACCGCGGTGTCTAGCATATACCGGAATGAGTCGATTCGAAGGCGCCCGCCCGCCACCGCCTAACGTGCCCCGACAACGATTCTCGATTCCGGGAAGCCGGACTGGATCAGGTCTTCCAAGACCTGATCCGCCTGATCGACCGATGCCATCGGGCCGATACGGACGCGGAAAAACTCGATTTCGTTGACGATGGCCGACTGGACGTTTGCTTCGCCGAAGGACACTAAACGGGCGGCAAGTCTGTTGGCATTGTCATAGAGCGTGAACGCGCCAGCCTGGACGAAGATGTCCGTGGGACCGACCGCTTCGAGTGCGACCTGGGGCGGCGGTACAATGCGCTCGACCGGCGCGGGGGCTGCCGCAACACCGGGCGGCGGCGGCAACTCACTGGATTCGACGGATGCCACCGGCACCGACGTCACGGAGTCGCGTTCCGTTTGCGTCGTCACCGGCCGGTCGGCAACGAAGCCCGAGGACTGATCGACGATGCGGACGCGGACGCGCGCCGTTCCCTGATTCTCGAAACCCAGGAGCTGTGCCCCGCGGCGCGATACATCGATGATGCGGCCATGCGCGAACGGACCGCGATCGTTCACCCGCAAAACAAGCGCGCGACCGTTTTCCAGATTGGTCACCCGAACATAGCTCGGCATCGGCAGGGTCCGATGCGCCGCGGTCAGCGCGTTTTCGTTATAGGTTTCGCCGTTGGCGGTCTGTTTTTCATGGAACCCCGGACCGTACCAAGACGCGATGCCGGTCTCGTCATAGCCGCTATCTTCCTCGGGTTGATAGCGGACGCCCCTAATGACGTAAGGGTCGCCGACTTTGTAGACGCCCCCCGGGCCGATCGGAACCCCATTCGGCGCGATCCCCGCCGTGGTGTCCTCGGCGGTACCCCTTTTTTGAACTTCCTTGATCGCATGAACCGCGAGCTGCGTCTGGGCACAGGCGCTCACGACAAGCAACGCTAAAACCGCGGCGACCCCACGGGCAGCGCGCGCCCACCCCATCATCTTGTGTGTATCCGCTCCGTCAGCCCCAGAATATGGTTCGTGGGCCCTTAGTTAGCGCCAATCCTGTCCGAGAGCAAGCCAACGGCGAGCGCAAAATAATTTGAACGGTTCCAGCGGAGGGTCGCGCGGAAGTTGTCGTAGACCAAGAATGCCCGACCCTCCGGGCCGTCCGGAATCACGATTTGGCCGTCGAGTTGACGGCTCGGCAGCGCGCTGCCGTCGAGATTTCGCACCCCCAACGCCTGCCATTCCGCTGTGCGCTTGATCGCCTTGGCCTCGGCCAATCCGGCGTCGAACCCGGGCGGCAGGCGAACCTCCCGACCCCACGTCTGATCGTCCTGCCAACCGACCCGTTTGAGATAGTTTGCGGCCGAACCGAACACGTCGGCCTGCGTCGTCCAAATGTCGCGCCGCCCATCTTCGTCGTAGTCGATCGCAAAGTTGAGGAAACTTGAGGGCATGAATTGCGGCTGCCCCATCGCGC
>CAYGKG010000055.1:0-11332 GCA_964350495.1 uncultured Alphaproteobacteria bacterium | reverse complement strand
ACCGGTTCGTGGGCTGGCGCGATGGGGCAGCCCACGAACCGGTCATTTTGCTGGGCTCGATATGTCCTTCGTTGAGAATTTGCAGCGCATCGAAAAGTTCTTTGCGGAAATAGGCGCTGCGGCGGCCGTCAAACGCCAGCGTGGCGAGCGCATTGACCACGTTGAACCCCCCGGTGAGGCGTCCGAAGTCGGTCTCGATCCCCCACAGGGCGACGATGAAGCGGGGCTGGACGCCCATGCGTTGGCCGACGGACTCGAGAAGAGCCCGATGTTGGGCGTAGACCTGACGCCCCTTTTGCACCCGCGCCGCCGGCACGACCCGCTCGGCATACTGCGCAAAGGTCAGCGTGAATTCAGGTTGCCGGCGGTCGAGTTCGATCACCCGTGGAATGGGATCGATTCCTGCCAAGGCCTCGTCGAGGATTGCCGGGAGAACCCCCTTTTCGACGCCCTCCGCACGGACGCCGTCGAGCCAAACGCGCCAGGCCTGCATATCAAAGGTGACGGGTTCTTGCTCCGCCGCCCAAGCCGTCGAAGCCGTGAGCCACACCAACACGCCGAACATCTGTCCAAATCGCCGCACGCCCTACTCCTCGCTATTCACAGATTTCATTCCGCCCCGGGGAGAACAGCATTGGTTCTCCCGAGGACACGGTATACGACAAGTCCGATCCATTCTCGCATAGCCCGCTGCGCCGACCCGGCCCGACCGATCAAATCCCAGTCAAGCGTCAATCCCGGCATCGTCGCGCCCTGGCTATAGTCGACGGGATAGGCGACCACCGGCCAAGCAGCCTGGCGAAACACACCGACCGCGCGGGGCATGTTGAGCGCCGATGTAATCACCAGCCACGTTTCCCCTGGGGCCGGCTGGATCAGCACTTTGAGGTTTCGCGCGTTCTCATAGGTGTTGCGGGACTCGCGCTCGAACACGACGCGGTCGACGTCGGGCCCGATAACCGACATCGCTGCTCGCGCGACATCGGCTTCGCGCATCGCCTCGGGACGCAGCGATCCGCTGCCGCCGGTATAAGCCAGCAGGGCGTCGGGATAGCGCTGGGCGAGATCGGCGAAGGCAATGAGCCGATCGGCCGCGCCATTCACCGAGATCAAACCGCGTAGCCGCGTCTGGGCGACCTGTTCGGCGCCGCCGAGAAGCACGATTCCATCGACCCGCGCGGGCATGGGGTCCGGTGTCGAAAAGCGGCTCTCTAACGGAAACGCCAGCCAGCCACCGACCGGCAGAACCGCGAGGAGAACGAGAACTGCGATGCCGATCGCCGCGAGACGCCGTCCAAGATTGCGCCACGGAGTCCATAGGAGCAAAAGGCCCGCCGCCGCGAGGATCAAAGCCAGATTGGCCGGCGCCGCGACGATCCAGAAGGTCTTAGACAACCAAAAGAGCACCGCGTTCTATTAGGACGCGGCCGCGCCAAACTCAACCGCCGTCAATATCCGAGCTGGCGGTAGACTAGTTTGGCGACCTTCAGGAGCTCTTCGCGTTCGAGCCCGCCGGCGAGGGCGTAACCCGCCGGACCATTGATCCAGTAGTAGACCCCGACGTTCCCTTCGGCGGCGTAGGTGAACTTGGTGTTGCGACCGCCGGTGTCGCCGTGGCGCATATAGAGCGTCACCCGCCGCCCCTCGACATCCTCGTATAGAAAGTGGGCCGCAGGCTTGGTTTCGCCCGGTAACAGGCGCCCTCCCATGAGTTGGAACCCAGCCTCGGTCAGATCGGGGAGCTTTACTTCGGTCCCCAGACGGTTCGTCAACCAGGCAACTAGGTGCGGTCGCTCGCCCGCCGACACTTCCACCGCGTGACGGCGTTCGGCGGAATAGATCGCGTGGACGATGCCGGCTCGCTCGGGAAACGCAGCGGCGAGCGGATCTTCCCGCTCGGCGGCGGCGTCGTTGAGCACCCATCCGCCGGCTGCCCCGGTAACCAGGATAACCAGAACGGCGGCAATTCGACGAATCGGCTCAAAAAGTTGGGGACGCGACACCCGCAGCATCGCATGAGGGACCGGTTCGTTGAGAACGTCGTCGAATTCTTCATGCAAGCGCCGGTTGAGGCGCCGATAATCGCGCACTGCCTTTGCCGCCACTTCGTTCGCCGCGAGGTGCGCTTCGATCTCGGCGCGCCGCGCGGCCTCAAGCTGGCCATCCACGTAGGCGTGCAAGTCGTTGTCGGTGATCGTTGTTTTGTTCATGTTTCTGTCACCGTTTCCTTGGCCTCCGGCGCGACATCCGACAAGAGCTTGCGCAGTCGCTCCCGCCCGCGCGACAGGCGCGACATCACAGTCCCCATCGGGATATCGAGAACCTTCGCGACTTCTTGGTAGCTCAACTCCTCGAGTCCGATCAGCAGCACCACGGCCCGTTGCTCTTCGGGCAGCAGCGCCAGAGCGTTGCCGACGTTGAGTACCTCGATGCGCTTCTCCTGGACCGGTTTTTCGCCACGGTCGTCGTTCCACTCGGCCATCGACACGACGGTCGGGCGGCTAATGGCCTTGCGCACCTGGTTGACGTGGATGTTATGCATGATCGTGAACATCCAGGCCCGCATGTTGCTGCCCGTCTGCCACAGGTGGAACTTGTTCCAGGCGCGCTCCAGGCAATCTTGAACCAGATCCTCCGCGGCATGCGCATTGCCGGTCAGCGCCCGCGCATAACGCCGCAGGCGCGGGATCTGCTCGATTATGAGCCGGTCTTTCTCTTGCAACAGACAGAGCCTTATCTAACTAAAACAACAGGTTGCAAAGATACTTTAGAGTCACTTATCAGAATGGCGAGTTACCGTCGTCGCTTGGTAAACGCTTGACGTCGCCCGATATTCCGGTTGCTTGCTAAGAAGTATCCTGCCGAAACCGCGACCACTCGACTAGGGTGACGATCATGCGCCATCGCACGTTCCGGGGAAAGCTGTCCTATCGCCACGACACCAAGGGTGAAACGGGCCGCGAATGGTTTAACGTCACCGTCCAGCCCGACGGCTCCCGCACCCACCGCGCCCACTGCGAAATGGACGACGACGGGGTGCTAAGGGACGTTGTGACCACGATGGATGCGCGCTGGTATCCTAAGGATGCCTATGTCCGCCTCAGTGTCGGCGGCGAATTCGAAGGATCGGCCTGGTTCCTGATCGACGGCAACCGGGCGACGTGCGAGTCCTGGACCAAGGGCGCCGGACGGCTAAAGCAAACGATGACTTTTGACGAACCCGTCCGCATTTTCGGCGGCCACCCTGTCAGCGGCGACGCGATGAAACCCGCCCACTTCAACCCGTCCGGCCCGGCGACCCAGGAGTTCCTGATGGTTAGCACGTCGCCCCTGCCCAACGGTGCCTCGGGGCCGATCATGGCGGCGCGGCAGGGCAGGTTCGAGTTGGTCGGCGAGGAAAGCGTCACGGTCGAGGCCGGCACCTTTCCGTGCCGACGGTTTCGCTGGCACTTCGACGAGTTTCCGCCCATTGAGCTATGGAATAGTGGTCCCGACCTGATCCCAGTGAAGGTACGCTGGGACTTGCTCGAGTCGGATTACGATCTGGTCGAATTCTCGACCGACTAGACGAGCTTGCGCCGCTGTCTCCGAATAGCGAGGACGGACAATGAACAAGGCCGACAAACCGGCAGCTACAGGGCGCCATACCGACCACCCGGGCGTCGTCGCACCGCCGCCGGTCATCTATTCCGCCGGTCTTGTCGCGGGCGCGTTGATCGATCTTACCCAACCGCTGCCGCTCGTCGAGGCGCCGACGCGGTGGGTTGTCGCGACCGTGTTGATCGTCCTGGGCATCGTCCTCGCCGGTGGCGGAACAACGCTGTTTCGCCGGGCCGGGACCAACGTCCAGCCCCACAAACCCAGCACGACCGTCGTTACCAACGGCCTATACCGATACTCCCGCAACCCGATCTACGTCGGCCTTACGGCGCTCTACCTCGGCCTTGCCTTCGTCGCCAATACTTGGTGGGCGCTCGTTCTGTTGGTTCCGGTCCTCATCGTCATGCACTGGGGCGTTATCGCCCGCGAGGAGCGCTACCTCGACGCAAAGTTTGGCGAGGCCTACCGCGGCTACCGGGCCCAGGTTCGGCGCTGGCTCTAATTTTCCTTGGGCAAACGCCAACGATCCGCCCCGGGCATCGCGACGACAGTCCGCGCGCCTAGACCGGCTTGTCGCCCTTGATCGTGGTGCGGTGCATGTGGCGGGTGTGGTTCTTGGCATCGTAGTTGGTGGCGTGGTGCATGGTGCAACGGTTGTCCCAGAACACAACGTCCCCGGCGCGCCATTGGTGGGTGTAGACGAACTGAGGCTGGGTCATGAACGCCTCTAGCTCGTCGAGGAACGCGAGCGCTGCCTCCTGTTCCATGCCGACAACGCCCATCGTGAAGCCCCCGGCGTAGATCGATTTGCGCCCGTTTTCGGGATGGGTACGGATGATCGGGTGGTCGACGGGCGGTGTCTTTTCCTCTTCTTCCTTGGTCATCGGCGGACGGATACCGGCCTTGTCCTTTTCGCGGTACCAGCGGCTGCCGAAATGGTGGATGGCGCGCATCTTCGAGAGTTGCGCCTTACGATCGGCCGGCAGTGCGTCGAAGGCAGCGTGCATCCCTGCGAACTTCGTGTCGCCGCCGGTGGGCGGCACTTCGCGTGCATACAGGATCGAGCCCAGCGCCGGGGCCGGCAAATAGGACATGTCGCTGTGCCAGTAACGGCCTGCGTCTTCCAGGCCGAGTGGCTTGCCGTCGGCGTCCTTTTTGTTGGAGACGACGATGATTTCGGGATGGCCCGGCAGGCGGTACCACGACACGACATGGATCTCGGGCGGGCCGAAGCGTAGCGAAAACCCTTTGTGTTGCTCCGGCGTCAGATCCTGATCGCGGAATAACAGGATACCGTGGTCAAGGTGGGCCCGGTGGATTGCTTTGAAATCCTCCGGCGCAATGTCCCGCGACAGATCGACACCGCGAACCTCCGCGCCCAGGGCGTCGTGCAGTGGATGGACTTCGATGGTCATGGTGTACGCCCCCTTAGCCGTCCAGCAACGCGCCGAGCGCGGCAGCCTGTGCCGCGGGTGCCGCGGGCAGTTCGGCGACGGTGCCCTGCCCCGCGAGCCGCGTTGCCTTGGCCGTGTAGCGGGCGAGCGGGTCGTCGTGTTGGGCCACGACGGCGAGCGGCACCTTGATCCGCGGCAGCGTTTTTCCAACGTCATGCTTGAGCGCGGCCTGGGTTAGACGGTGGTAGGTGTCTTTGCTCTTCAGGACCTCCGCGACCCGGCCATGCAACCAAGCTGGATCGAAGTTGGCGTCGATCGCCCGCGCATTCTTTGCGTCCCGTGCGTACCACGGCCAAAACACGAGCTCGTCGCGCAGCATCAGCCAGGTGGTAAACAGATGGGCGCCGTCCCATGTCACCTCGATCGGCGGTGTGTAGTTCGCGGCCAACCGTTTGCGCTCGGCGCCCGAGAACAGGATGACGCCGTCGAGAATCAGCTTGTTAACCCGAGCCGGAAACAGCACAGCCATCTCGGCCGCGACCGAAGCGCCGCTATGCTTCCCGTAGAGATCGTATTTGTGCAGCCCCAGCTTCCCGGCGACAGCCGCCGCCGTGCGTGCGAAGTCCGCAACCGACGGGCGCGCCTGCCCGCCAGGATCCGAATCGCCGTTGCCCGGCAGGTCGAGCGCATAGACCGGCCGCTTCTTCGCCAGGGCTGCCATGAGCGGTTCAAACATATGGGACGACCAACGGCCATCGTGGATGAGAACGACGGGACGGCCGGAACGATCCTCCCCCGCCGAGCGGACAAGAACCTGGCCGCGGGGCAGGTCGATGTAACGACGATTGATACGCCCTGGGATCGGCAATAACGCGGGATCGGCCGGTGCGCGGGCCTTGCGCACGTAGCCTTTGATCGCCCGTACCTGCTCCTTGAGATAGCCGTGACGACCGTGGCGCTCGATAACCTGGTTACGCCGGAGTTTCGGCAGCAAGTCGAGATGCGGGTAGAGCATATCGTCGTCGCGCGCCATGTAGGTCGCCGGAATGCTCAGTGCCTTTGCCGCAGCCTTGACATCATAAGTGAAGGCCGCGCCGTAGCCCTTGCGATAGGCATCGCCGGAGCGGAAGAAGTCCATGAGCGCGGCGTGGAGTTGGTCGGGTGACGAAAAGGCACGGTCGCTGCGCGCCGCGGCGTTGCGGCGGTACCACGGAAACCACAGGACCTGATCGCGCATCCGCGACCAGTGGCCCGGCAAGTGGCTGCCGTCCCACAGCGGGCGGAACGGTGGTAGATAGTTCTTGAGGATGTCACGGGTCTCGGTTGCATCGAAAACCGGCACACCGTCGAGCACCACGCCGGTAAATTTCTTGGGGAAGCGGCGGGCCAACTCGAGCGCGATACAGGCGCCGGTATGGGTTCCGTAGAGCGCGCAACGCGGCATCCCCAGCGTGTCGAGGGCGGCGGCATAGGCCGCCGCCATTTTTTCGACATTGACCGTGGCGTCGCCGAGCCGATCGGTTTCACCAAAGCCCGGGGAGTCGAACGCGAACACGGTATGCGATCCCGACAGCGAATCGATCAGG
Organism: uncultured Alphaproteobacteria bacterium; assembly: GCA_964350495.1. Lineage (GTDB taxonomy): Bacteria > Pseudomonadota > Alphaproteobacteria > SHVP01 > SHVP01 > CALJDF01. Next base: position 4,752 of record CAYGKG010000055.1, on the reverse strand, counting down.
GGGATCATCGCCCGCGAGGACGATGGCGATGCATGGATCAATACGATCGGCGGGCCACTGCCAGCGCGGCGGTAATGGACCGCCCGGTTGCCGACGGTCATAAACCTGCGCTTTATCTGAGCAGCCATTGGTCTTCCCCTCCTGTTCGTTCGCAGCGGACAAGCAGGTTATCACAACAACTTGTGGATGGTGGAGGGGGCGGCATTGGCGTAACCCCGTCGCTGCATCATAGGATGGCAGCATCCGAAATCGCCCAAGAGGTGGCAAGAATGACGAAAGCCGTCGCGCCCAGGTTCGCTTGGCGGTATCCCGCGATCATCGTATTTCTCCTCGCCACCCTCCTCGCCCTGCCCGCCGGTGCGCAGGAAAGAACGTCGGGTGCCACCGTGGTCGATGCCGTCGTGCGGCTAGACGCGACCATCCCGCGCGACGCGGCGACGGCACAGGGTTTAGGGACCCGCCGCTCGGGCCACGGCATCGTCATCGACGACGACGGCCTCATCCTGACCATCGGCTATTTGATCCTTGAGGCGTCGGAGATCGAGCTCCATACCAACGACGGTCGCGCCCTCGGGGCGGAATTCGTCGCCTACGACTACGATACCGGTTTCGGGCTCGTCCGCTCGCTGTCCCCGCTGGGCATCAAACCGCTACGCCTTGGCACGTCCGCGGGCGTTGCTGAACGCGACCGCGTGCTGGTGGTCGGCAGCGGTGGCGCGGAAAAAGTGCTCGGGGCTATTGTGGTCGAGCGCCGGGTCTTTACCGGCTTTTGGGAGTACATGGTCGACAACGCGATCTTCACCTCGCCGCCGCACGACGATTGGGGCGGCGCGGCGCTGGTCAACGACCGCGGCGAACTCGTCGGCGTCGGCTCGCTGTTCGTGCGCAATGCGCGTGGTGGCGACGTCAATCTGCCCGGCAACATGTTCGTCCCCATCGATCTGCTCAAACCGGCATTGGCAGAGATGCTAACCGACGGTCGCGGCGCCGGCAGCGACCGCCCGTGGCTCGGCATCTTCTCCCAGGAATTGCGCAACGTCGTCGTCATTACATCGATGTGGGTCAACGGCCCCGCCGCCAAAGCGGGTCTGAAACCCGGCGACATGATCATCGGCGTCGGCGAGACGCGCGTGCGCACCCAGGAAGAATTCTACCGCACCATGTGGAGCCTCGGCGGCGCGGGCAGCGATGTGCCCGTCAAGGTGTTGCGCGAGGGACAGTCGATGGACATCGTCGTCAAGTCCGGCAGCCGCTACGACTTTCTCAAGATTGGCGGCGATAGTCTTTAGATCAGCCCTCGCCCGTCGGTAGGTCGAACAGATCGCCGGGTAGCCCCTGGAAGTAGTCCTCAACTTCCTCGGCGGCGACGACATCCGCGTATTTCGCGTTCATGTCGCACAGGTTGATGGCGTGAGAGGCTTGCGAGCGATCGAAGCAGCCGTCTTCGACAACGGTCACCCGGTAGTTTGCGCTGAAGGCGTCGATCGCGGTGGCCCGAACGCAGCCCGACGTGGTGGTGCCGACGATGATCACCGAGTCGGCTTGCAGCAGGGTGAGGAACGATTCGAGGTTGGTGCCGTAGAAACCGGACGGTTTCAGTTTCTTGATCACGATGTCCTGGGCCGCCGGCGCAACCTCGGGCAGGATTCCGTTGGGGTCGAGGTTGGTGGTCGTCGGCGCCGGGCCCTTCTTGCTGGTACGGCTATTCTTCCAGGCCCAACTGCCACGATCCCAGCGATCGGCGCGCACGTCGCCGGTGGTGTAGATAACCGGGACACCGCGGGCATGCGCGGTGTCGATCAGGCTGCGAATCCGCGGGATTGCCGCCCAGCCCTCCTCGCCGCAGGAATTGGGCCACCGTTTGATCGAGTCGAGAATCGGTTCGGGCTTGTCGCCCACGAAGTTGTAATTCACGTCGATCACCAACAGCACCGGCCGATCGCCGAAGCCGGCCCGGGTGCCGTAGCCTGACGCAGCGAAAACCTCGCGGTCCCGCTCGGTCAAGAATTGGTCCCAGATGCGTTCGGCCATTGGCTATTCCTCCCTATCGCGTTCCACACATTAGCTTAGAATGACGCGATGGATCAGTTTAGCACCTTCGGCGACCCGGATATCTCCACAGTCGGCCACGGCGGTGTCAGCGAGTTGGCAGCGTTCGACGACTCCGACGCGGCATGCCAGCGCATCGCCGATATCTACCGACGCAGCGTCGACATTATCCAGCAGGAATTTTCGCGCGCGGTGGACGGCGCCACCCCCGACGAAGCCCTGCTCGCGCGCGCCTGCTACCCCTACGTCGGGATTTCGATCGGCCCCGACGACATGCAGACCGACGCCAAACTGTCGTATGGCGCGTTGTTCGATCCGGGGCACTATGGCGCAACGCTGACGCGGCCTGATTTGTTCGCCGACTACTACATGGCCCAGATCGGGCACCTTGTCGCCAATCACCAGAAGAAGATTTTGGTCGGGTTGAGCGACCGACGCATTCCCCTGCCCTTTGCGGTGGAAGAAGCGACCGCGGGCGTGAAGCGGTCGCAGATTCACGCGCTGCAACGCTATTTCCTATTGCCCGACCTCAGCCGCATCGACGATGCCATCGCCAACAACACCCACCAGACGCAACCGGGCAATCCCTTTCCGCTCGCGCTGTTCACGGCGGAGCGTGTCGATTTTTCACTGCACCGGCTGGCGCATTACACAGCAACTGAGGCGCATCACTTCCAACGTTTCGTTTTCTTTACCAACTACCAGCGCTACGTCGACGAGTTCATCGACTACGCCAAACGCGAAGTGTCGACCGGCAGCGACTATTCGATGCTGGTCGAACCGGGCGACGTGATCACCCCCAACCCGCGGCTGAGCGACCAAAGTCCGAGCGGGACCCATCCGGCCGGGTTGCCGCAGATGCCGGCCTATCATCTGGTGCGCCCGGACCGCCAAGGCATCACCCTGATCAATATCGGCGTCGGCCCGAGCAACGCCAAGACCATCACAGACCACGTCGCCGTCCTGCGGCCCCATGCCTGGCTGATGCTCGGTCACTGCGCGGGGCTGCGGCGGACCCAGCGGCTCGGCGATTACGTGCTGGCCCACGCCTACGTGCGCGAGGACCATGTTCTGGATCAAGATCTGCCGCAGTGGGTGCCCGTGCCGCCCATCGCCGAGGTCCAGGTCGCGCTGCAAGACGCGGTGTCGCGGGTGACCGGCTTGAAGGGCCAGGCCCTTAAGACCAGCATGCGTACCGGCACCGTGGCGACGACCGACAACCGCAATTGGGAATTGCGGTTCGACGAGCTCTTTCTGCGCTTAAGCCAAGCACGCGCGATCGCCGTCGATATGGAATCGGCGACGATTGCCGGCAACGGTTTTCGTTTCCGCGTGCCCTACGGCACCCTGCTGGTCGTCTCCGACAAACCGATCCACGGCGAAATCAAACTGCGCGGTATGGCCAACGTGGTTTACCGCGAACGGATCAGCCAGCACCTTGAAATCGGTCTGGAGGCCGTGCGCATCCTGCGCGACGGCGGTGTGCACCAACTGCATTCGCGCAAATTGCGCAGCTTCGACGAACCGGCGTTTCGATGAAGACAACGTCCGCGCATCTCGATGCCTTCTCCCGCGATGGCTACCTCGTCCTGGAGGGATTTACCGACCATGGCGCGTGCGACGGGTTGATGGCGCGGGCGCGGGACATCGTGAGCGGCTTCAACCCTGATGCGGTTTCGGTCTTCCTCGCGCACGACGGATCGCTCAACCGAGACGATTACTTCTTGACCTCGGGCGACAAGGTCCGGTGCTTCTTCGAGGAGGAGGCCTTCGATGAAAAGGGCAACCTGAAACAGGCGCTTGAGGTGTCGATCAACAAGATCGGACACGCCATGCACGATCTTGACGCCGTTTTCGACGACTTCTCGCGCGCCGAGGCGGTTTGCGACCTGGTTGACAAGTTGCCGCTGAGAGAACCGCTCGCGCTGCAAAGCATGTACATTTTCAAGCAGCCCCACATCGGCGGCGAGGTGACCTTCCATCAGGATGCAACGTACCTCTATACCGAACCGTCGAGTGTGATCGGCCTGTGGTGGGCGCTCGAGGATGCGACGATTGAAAACGGCTGCCTGTGGGCGTGGCCGGGCGGGCATCGCCAGCCGGTTCGCTCCCGATTTATCCGTGAGCCCGACGGTTCCGTCCGCAACGATGTCCTCGACGACACCCCTTGGGATCCCGAGCGTTTCGTGCCGCTGGAAGTGCCGAAAGGGACCCTCGTTCTCTTGCACGGCGCCCTGCCCCACGGCAGCGCGCCCAACCGGTCGCCCCATTCACGGCACGCCTACTCCCTCCACATCATCGATGGGGCCAACCCCTATCCGTCCACGAACTGGCTGCAGCGCGGGCCGGATCTGCCATTGCGCGGGTTTCGCTGATCTTTCCGTAGGGTAAGGGTCGGGCGAAAGTGTGGATAACTAGGGAATGATGCTGTTTGCGCGCTTCCCCGTCCGTTAAGCTGCCCGCGTAGAAACAAATACGCAGGGAGGACGTTTCATGAAACGCCTAATGCTTTCCGGGTTGGCAGCTGTCAGCCTCGCCGTTGCCGTATCGTCGGCCAACGCGGCGGACTTCTCGCCGGCCATCGTTTTCGACATGGGCGGCAAGTTCGACAAATCGTTCAACCAAGCCGCCTATGACGGCGCCGAACGGTTCAAAAAAGACTCCGGCATTGCCTATCGCGAGTTCGAAGTCACAAGTCCGACC
>CAYGKG010000054.1:0-19910 GCA_964350495.1 uncultured Alphaproteobacteria bacterium | reverse complement strand
TCCGTGCGCTCTATCGGTTGATCGTGTCGGCGTTGGTTGTCGGGGCCGCACTTTGGGCGGTCCCTGGACTAACGGTGCGTGTCCTCAGCTTCAGCTTCGCCGATCAAACGCCCCCGGTCGTTCTGGGTAGTATCGGCGGTGTAGCGTTCAGCATTCTGTGCCTCGTCGGTCTTCAGAACGCCGCCAACATGGCGGACGGCAAGAACGGATTGGTGATCGGGATGTCGCTCATCTGGACCCTGCTTCTGTTCTCCTACGCGCCGTCGCACATGGATCCGCTATTGATCGTCCTGGCGATCGGTCTAGCCGTCGCGCTGGCTTTCAACCTCGCCGGAAAGGTCTTCTTGGGCGACGCGGGCACCTACGGCCTAAGCGTGACGGTCGGGATGATTGTCCTCTACAGCTACAACGTCGGGTTCGATGTATTTCCTGCCGACTCGGTCGCTTTGATGTTCTTGGTTCCGGTTGTCGATACGTTGCGATTGATCGTTTTGCGCACCCTCAAAGGCCGTTCTCCGTTTTCGCCGGACCGGGACCACCTGCATCATGTTCTGCTGGCCTTAATGCCGTGGCACTGGGCCTTGACGACCTACCTCGCGCTGGTTGCTGTTCCGAGTCTCGTCGCGCGCTACAACGTCGAATGGACGGGCAGCTTGGCGGTCGGGACACTGACGATTTATGCGATTTTGATCGCCCAAAAATATCGACCGGTCGGGGTCGCAGCGTCCGGGTCGGGGTCGTCCTCGACTTAGGCGTTTTCTGGGGCGATTGCGCTCGCGGCGACTCGGGTGCGGACCTGCCGTCCGAGCAGGTCGACCAGAATGATGACGCGATCTTGGTCGTCGCGGCATTCGAAGATTCCGATCTGATCGCACAAAGAGCCCGAAACCAAACGTACGGATTGGCCCTTTGTCAGGGGGGTCCGTCCGAGGTGCACGAAACCGTCGTCTCCCTCGCGGTCTTTGATCTCTTGGATCACCTGGTTGGACAGCACCGGCAGGTGGCGGCCCATGCGCACTAGATCAAGGACTCCTTTGGCCGAGGCCGCGGCGGCCGCGGCGAATGTAGAGCCCGGCGCGGGCCTGACAAACAAGTAGCGCGGGAATAAAGGCCTGGCGACCATATCGGTCCGCCGAGCATGTCGCCGCGTGCTCATGTACTCCGGTAGGTAAACCTCAAAGCCCAATTCCCACAGATTGGTCCGTGCCCAACGCTCTTTGCGTGGCTGGGTGTAGGCGACATGCCAAGTCATTTGGTCGCGCCCTTCTGGTTGACGCGCAGGATCTTGGGCACGCGGATTGTTAAGTCCGCAGTATGGGCGGCAAGCATGTCGTAGGTTTCTTGGCCAGCAGTCATATCGGTTACGATAATCGCGTCAACGGGCGGCATGTCATCGACACTCTGTACGACCGGAATACCGAGGAAGGCCGGTTCATTTCCCGTGTCGATGACGGCGGCGATCTCGATCGGGTACTGACCGGCGCAGAGCACGACGATTTCGGCAATCTCGCTCCGACCCGCGAGAGCGATGCGGTCGTAGCCCGCAGCCACGCAAGATTCCAGCATGGCGTCGAGTTCGTTTCGGGCGCGGCGGTAAAAACTGAATGACGACTTGAGATATCGTGCCGTAAGGCGGCTTTTTTCCGAGAAGCCTTTGGGTGTGAGGTAATAGGCGTAGCGATTGGCCGGCGCTTGAGACGCCTTGATCCACCCCCGCTTCACGCATCGCTTGACGTAGGCATTCGTCAGACCAAGGGCGATGCCCAGGTCCCGAGCGAGACTGCGCTGCGAATGCGGTTCGTCGCTCTCGACCGCGCTCAACAGATCTAGGGTGATCTCGGTCTCTGCGCGGTTTGGCTGGTCGGGCACGGGATTCTGTGAGTTGTTCAGATCATGAACACTAGCGCGTTCATTTGGTGAACGTCAAAGTCTTTCGCCTGGCAGGTTGTCCGGTCCGCCCTTGGGCACGTCGCGACGAATCCAAGTGGGCGGCGAGGCGGAAACCTAAGACGCGGAAGCATCTTCCCTGACCATTCCAGCACCCTATAGTCTGGGGACGATCCCGTCTGCGCCGGTTGGAGCGTCGAATCATGGAACTGACCCGCCGGTTGTTCGGCAAAGACACCGAAAAGGAGCGCGCGACCCTGAAGGGCTTGCTTGCATCGTTGCAAGCGCTGCCGCAGGGATTCGCGCTTTTCGACGCCCGGGACAGGTTGGTGATCTGCAATCCGGCCTTCCGCCAGGTATTTGAGGTCGGCGACGACCCAATCCCCGATGGAGCGACCTACGCGGCCGTTCTGCGCGGCGCCGCGGTAAAGGGGAAGGTCGAAGGGGTTCGCCGCGATGAGGAGGGTTGGCTCTCGGAACGCCTCGAAGCCCACAACAATCCCGAGAACACCTTTAACCTGACGTTGCGGACCGGCGGGACGTATGCCGTCTGGGAGCGACCGGTCGCTGGCGGCGGCAGTGTCGTCAGTCTGATTGAGATTACCCAATACGAGCGCCGGGACGCGGCCAGCCGGACCAACGAGCAAAAGGCCCGTGCGATGCTCGACAGCGTCTTCGATGGGGTTTTGACAATCGGTGCGGACGGCGTCGTGGACAGCGTGAACGCCCGCGCCGCGGAGATATTCGGGCGGCCGATCGAGACGATTATCGGCAATAGCGTAGGGACCATTATTCCCGATATGCCGCTTTCGGATCTCATCGGCGACCGGGCGTTAGGTAGCATTCGCGAAATCAAAGGCCGGGGGGCTGGGGGCGTTGCGATCAACCTCGAGATCGCGGTGAGCGAACTTCCCGACACCTGGTCGCTGCAAGATCGCCGCCGCGCAAGCCGCCAGACCTTTGTCGCCACGATCCGCGACGTCACTGAGCAAAGGGCACTCGCAAGGCAGCTCCAGCAGGCCCAGCGGATGGATGCGATCGGCACGCTGGCGGGCGGGATCGCCCACGACTTCAATAATATTCTCTCGATCATCATGGGATACGGCGGGCTTATCCAACAGGACCTGCCCGAGGGCACCGAGGCACGCGAAAACGCTGACATGGTCGTCCAGGCGGCGCGGCGCGCCCGCGAACTGGTCGAACAGATCCTGACCTTCAGTCGCCATTCGGACGACCAGGCGAAGAAACCCTTGGATCCAAAGCCGGTGGTGAAGGAAGTTCTCAAACTCATCCGTTCGACCGTGCCGGCGACGATCGAGATCGTGCAGGAGATTGTCGAGGAGGACGGTCGAATCCTGGGTGACGTCTCGCAACTCCATCAGATTGTCATGAACCTGTGCACGAATGCAGTGCATGCGATGGGGGCCGGGCCGGGCCGGCTCCATGTTTCCCTAACGCCTGAAAACCTGGACGCAGACGCTGCGGCAGCTTGGGGCGTATCTTCGGGCGACTACTGGCATCTCAGCGTTGCCGACAGCGGCGATGGAATCGCGCCCGACGTGCTCGACCGCGTTTTCGAGCCCTTTTTCACCACCAAGGAACGCGGCCAAGGCACCGGACTAGGACTCGCCGTCGTCCACGGCATTGTCACCGACCACGGCGGCGTGGTCCGGGCCGAAAGCAGGCCGGCGCAGGGTGCGACGTTCCATGTCCTCCTCCCGATGGGCGCGACCGAGCGGGACTCCCCCGAAGCGGCACCGGCGTCGGCGGCCCCCACGGGGCGCGGCCGGATCCTGCTGGTCGATGACGAGACGTTGATCGTTCGAATGGGGCAGAAGATTCTCAACCGCTTGGGCTACACGGTCGTTGGTGCAACCGATCCCGAGGAAGCGTTGGAAACCTTTCGTGCCGATCCCGGCGGCTTTGACCTGCTGATGACCGACCAGACCATGCCGGGCCTGACCGGCGACGCGCTGATCAGGGCGGTGCGATCGATCCGACCCGACCTTCCGGTGGTACTGTGTACTGGCTACAGCCAGGTCATGGACGAAGAAAAGGCCAAGGAAATGGCGATTGACGCCTTCGTTATGAAGCCTCTGGAACGGGAGGACGTCGGCCGCATCGTCTCAACCGTGCTTGCTGCGCGTGGAGGCTAAAGCCGGTGTTGCAGCGTCCCGACAATCGCCATATCTTGCGCCGCCGACATGGTGGGGCGTGGCCAAGTGGTAAGGCATCGGGTTTTGGTCCCGTGATCGCAGGTTCGAATCCTGCCGCCCCAGCCACCCGTTGGGTTGAGCCGATCTCCCGACGGTAGTGGAGGGGACGCTATGGACGTCGTTTTTCAAAGTTTCCTGGCTGGCTTTCCCGTTTTTATCGCCCATTTTGCGCTGACGGTTGCTCTCCTGGTGGCCGGTGTTGCCGCCTATATGGCGATCACCCCCCACCGCGAACTAAGCCTCCTTCGCGACGGCAACACCGCGGCGGCGATCTCGCTTGGCGCGGTGGTCATCGGACTTGGCTTGACGCTGGCGGTCAGCATGGCCAACAGCGTGACGTTGTTCGATATCTTGGTGTGGGGCGTAGTTGCATTGGCGCTTCAGCTTGCGACGTTCCTCGTCATCGATCGGCTCTTACGCGGCCTCCCGCAGCGGATCGAAGAGGGTCAGGTCGCCTCAGCGATTTTTCTCGCGGCCTCGAAGCTCGCCGTTGCGATCGTTACCGCGGCCGCGTTGACCTAAGGGCGGTCTACCGGTGCGTCGTCTCGACGTCTTCGCGGTCCTGCTGTTGCTGGTCGGTCTCGCCTTTTCTGTCATGAACGATGTCGAGTTGCCGCAGCAACGTCGCCCCCAACCGGATTATCCTGCCACCCGTCCGAGCCCGTCCGATCCGCCTTCCGCACCCCGCCCCGGTGCTCTGCCGCCACCCTCAGCGAACGATGTCGGCTTCGAGATCGAGGCCACGCCAAAATCCACGGATGTGTCCGGGACGGCATTTGCAATCGGTAACGGTGTTTGGATGACGGCGGAACATGTTACTCGGTCTTGCGGCAAGCTCTTCGTCGAATCCGGGTCTAGCGTGATGCCGGTCCTTCGCCTCGTCGAACACCCATCGGCCGACGTCGCCGTGTTGCAAACTCAGCGGGCTGGCCCACCGCTAATGCTCACCGACCGCCTCGACATCGGGCAAGCGGGGTTTCATCATGGTTTCCCGTCCGGTCGCCCTGGCGATGTGACCAGCTCGCTGATGGGCCGGGCGCAGATCCGGGTCCGCGGGGCAGTCAACCGGATTGAACCAGCAGTTGCCTGGGCGGAGCGCCAACGGTTTCCATCCACCCTTGGGGAGCTCGGCGGGATCAGCGGGGGGCCCGCGCTCGATGCCGAGGGTCGGGTGGTCGGGGTCACGGTCGGAGGCTCGGAACGTCGCGGCACCGTCCTGACCGCGGCACCGGCGTCGCTGCGCGACGTGATCGCTCAAGCGGCGGTTGTTCTCGGGCCAGCCGAAACGCGCTCGCGTGTGCGGCTTGACCCAGCGCGGGCGACCGCCCACGGCGATGCGCTGCGACGCGATCTGACAGTTGCTAAAGTCATTTGTTTGCTGCGCCCGCCGTCGCGTCGGCCGTTGTCGCGGCGTTAGTCGAATTCCAAGACCGGCCCCTTGGGCACGATGCCCAGCGGATTGATCGAGCGGTGGCTGTGGTAGTAGTGCCATTTGATGTGGTGGAAGTTCACCGTTTCGGCGACTCCCGGTAAGCGGTACATCCGCTTTAGATAAGCCTGCAAATTGGGATAGTCGACGATGCGCTGTCGATTGCATTTGAAGTGATTGACGTACACCGCATCGAAGCGAATCAGCGTTGGGAAGAGACGAATGTCGGCCTCCGTAAGGCCATCGCCGACCAAATATCGCTGTTGACCGAGGCGGACCTCCAGATCGTCAAGCGTTGCGAAGAGTGCGTCGAACGCCGCGTCGTAGGCTTCCTGGGAGCCTGCGAAGCCGCATTTGTACACACCGTTATTGACGGTGTCGTAGACGCGTTCGTTAATCTCGTCGATCGCGTGCCGATCTGTCGCGGGATAGAGATCGACCGGGTTTCTCGCGATCCCGGCGAAGGGACCGTTCAGCATCCGGATGATATCGGCCGATTCGTTGTTCACGATTCGGTCGGTCTTGAGGTCCCATAGGACCGGAACCGTGACCCGGCCGCTATAGGTCGGGTCCGCCGCGGTGTAGACGTCGCGCAGAAAAGCGCGCGCGCCGACCGGGTCGGGGGTTGCGCCGTCGCGGTCGGAGAAATGCCACCCATCGTCGGTCATGTGCCAATCGACGACCGCGACTTCGATCGCATCGGTCAGTCCTTGGAGGGCGCGGACCACCAGGGTTCGATGTGCCCAGGGGCAGGCGTAGGAAACGTAGAGGAGGTAGCGTCCCGGCTCGGCGGGGAAGTCGGTCGATCTATCGGCGCTGACCCAGTCGCGAAAACCGCTGTCGCCGCGCACGAACTCGCCCTTCTTGCCGCGGGGGATTTGCCCGTCGGTGCTCCACTGCCCATCGATTAGACGACCCATCGCGCGGATTCCCTTTTTTGGTCCGTATTGGTGGTACAGGCTTCAAATGACGTCGCAGCCTATCAGACCTCAAGTTGGTCCCACGACTTACAATCGTGCGACTGGCGTCCGCCTTGCGTTGGGAACGCGAGGGTGATAGTGGGAAGATTATGACGATCCGACGGGACCGACGACGATAAACCTTTCGCCTAACGCGCGAACCGTCCCCGTGCGCGCCCTTGGGCGCGTCGTCTTCCCTATTACGGCTGCGTTGGACGCACCACGTTGCGCCCAGCCAACCTTTGTTGTCGGAGAGTGTCCATGTTTGAGATTGTGCCGGAACGGCCACAGGATTTTGGCCCCCGGGAAGCCCTGCTAGACCTTGCCTTCGGACCCGACCGCAATGGGCGTACCGCCTATCGGCTGCGTGACGGCGTGATGCCGGTGCGGGCGCTCTCCTACGTTGCACTTGTCGATGGCCAGTTCCAGGGGAGTCTCAGGTTCTGGCCGATCGTCGTGCAAGGGGCTCGAGCACCGCTACTGCTCGGTCCGCTTGCTGTCGAACCCGCGGGCCGGGGTCAGGCCATCGGTATCGCTCTCGTGCGCAACGGGTTGCGGCGTGCCCGTATGCTTGGCCACGATCTCGTGATTCTGGTTGGCGACTATGCCTATTACAAACGGTTCGGTTTCGTGCACGCGAGACAGCACAACCTCGCCATGCCCGGGCCTGTCGAAAAAGACCGGTTGCTAATTCGCAGGTTGCCGCGTGGACGGATTATCGGCGTTACCGGGCCGATCCTCCCGGCTCCGTTAGCGGTGACGTCATGACGGCGCACGATCGCAGTCAGCAAACGATCTAGGCGGCGCGACCTCAAGTTGAGGCGGGCCTGCATTCGTTCGGTCTCGCCGCGCCTAACGACCTTCGCGGTACCACGCGAACATCAAGCCGCCGATCAACAGGAAGAGTACGGCAAGCGCCGGCAACAACGATACTTGGCGCACGCCGGTGACGAAGTAGCTGTCGTTTCGCACAATGCCGATCCAATCGCGACCGCCCGTGCCGGCGCCTTGGCGGACCCTGCGGATGTCGGGAGCGTCTCCGTCGCTCAGCCAAGCGATTCGTCCGCCGCTCTCGGCGACAACCGGCTGTAGGCGCTCTGCGGTCGCGCGGACGTCCGCAAACTCGCGCGGGTTGATCGCGCCGACGGCGGCAACGGTGGTGTTGAGGTCGTCGGCGAATCGGTAGAGGCCGGTTTCAGTTGCAGTAATGGACGCTGTGAATCGTCCCCCCGCGGCCTCCGTCAAGACCACGTCCTGCGTGGTTCCTGACGGGGCGGTGATGCGGACGGGCGGAATTTCCGGCGATAAGCTGCGCCGTTCGATCGTGATGGTGTTGCCGTTTGCGATGGCGCGAAGTTCCTCTTCCTCAAGGTCCGGTTCCTTCATGAGCCAATGGGCGAGCCGCCGCAGAAGCTCCGCTTGGGGGCCGCCGCCTTCGAAACCGCGCGCCCATAGCCAGGCATGATCGGACAAAAGTTGAGCGATGCGTCCTTCGCCGACACGGTCAACCACAAGTAAGGGGTGCTCGTTCGGTCCTGACATCAACGCCGCGCCCGTCGTCTGCGCTGACTCGACCATGCGGAACCAACGGCCCCAATCGGGATCGCTCCCCGGTGCCCCCGCGCCGCGAAGGTCTGAGGTAACAGGATGACGCCGCCCGACGTCGGTCAGGGCCGGGCGAAAGCCCTGTTCATAGACGCGGCCCGTCGGCTCAGCCGGCAGGATGCGGCCCAGGGGCGTGCGGAACAAACTGAGCGGTGTCGCAAAGGCCGGCCCTGCCGCCTCCAGGAGGGCGCCCCCATTCTTGACGTATTCCGCGATGTTCTCGACGTAGGTCGGCAACAGCACGCCGCGCCGGCGATAGCGGTCAAAGATGATGAGGTCGAACTCGTCGAGCTTTACTTCGAACAGTTCGCGGGTCGGAAAGGCGATCAAGGAGAGCTCGCGCACCGACGTGCCGTCCTGCTTTTCCGGCGGTCGCAGGATCGTAAAATGCACCAAATCGACCGACGGGTCGGCCTTGAGAAGATTGCGCCACGTGCGCTCTCCCGCATGGGGTTCGCCCGAGACGAGAAGAACCCGCAGCCGGTCGCGAACACCCGACACGCTGACCGCCGCACGGTTGTTTTGCAGCGTTAATTCCTCTGGGGCGGGGTCAACCTCGATTTCAATAATCGTGAGGCCGCCGTGGTCAAGTTTCAACGGTAGCCGACTCGTTTCGCCAACCGGGACGCGATGGAATTGAGGCTCGCCGCCGTCCAAGCGAACCGTGACGCGCGCCGCGGCGTTGCCGACCTGTGGTTGCCCGGTCTCTTCGATACGCACGGCGATTTCGAGGTCGGTTCCGACAATGCCGTAACTCGGCGCTTCCTCGATGACGAGGCGCCGGTCGCCATCGTCGCGGGTTCCGCTCAGGAGGACATGTAACGGCGCGCGCAATCCGACTTGGGCGAGTGAGTCGGGGACATCGTGGACCTGACCGTCGGTGATCAGAATGGCGCCGGCGACCTGATCCGGCGGGATGTCGGACAACGCATTGCCCAGGGCTTCGAATAACCGCGTTCCGGTGTCGCTGTCTGCGTTGGTCGCACCGGAGGAGACGACGCGGACCTCGACATCATCGTGCCGGGCTAGTGCGCCTTGGACCTCCGCAAGGGCCCGGGCGGTTTGGGCGGCCCGCTCGCCGATACCCTGGCTTTGGCTTTCGTCGACGACGACGACGGCAACATCCGGCAGCGGGTCGCGCTCCTCGCTGATCAGCGACGGGTTGGCGAGTGCCACCAAAACCACGGTGAGGGCGATCAGCCGCCACGCGATTCCGGTTGCGCGCCGCCATAGTCCAAATGCAACAAGGGCGAGCGCCGCGCCGGCAAGTACAGCGAGGCTCCACCACGGGAAGAAAGGGGCAAAGGCGATGTCGGCGATATTCATTATTGGCCGAGCCGTTCGAGAATGGCCGGAATGTGTACCTGATCGGCCTTGTAGTTTCCGGTGAAGGCGTACATGACCAAGTTGACGCCAAAGCGATAGGCCATCTCACGCTGCTGGTTGCCGCTGGGCACCGGTGCCGCAAGATAGCGGCCTTGCTCGTCGATGGCCCAGGCCGCGGCCCAATCGTTACTGCCAACGATCACCGATGAAACGCCGTCGTTGGCGCCACCGATTTCGCTTTCGACCCAAACCGTGCCGCCGGCGTAGCGGCCCGGGAACTCCTGCATCAAATAGAACGCTTTGGTGAGGACGTGGTCTTCGGGCACCGGAGCCAGCGGGGGCATGTCCAAGCCGCGCAACACTTCGCGCAAGCGCCGCACGCCGGGCCCGTCGGCGGATGGGCCGCGGCTGAACGTCGTCGCGTTCAATTCGACATTCTGTTGATCGCGCGTATCGAACACGATCGTGCCGCCGGTTTTCATGAACGAATCGATCTTGGCCAGAGCCTCGTCGCTGAGGTCGCGTTGCGACGGGGCGATTGGCCAGTACAGCAGGGGGAAGAACACCAACTCGTCGGTCTCGATATTGACGCCGATCGGACCGCCAGGCTCGATCGCGGTGCGCCGCTGGAGCACGTCCGAAAGGCCGCGCAGACCTGCGGCGCTCAGCGCGTCGACCTGCGGGTCGCCGGTGATGACGTAGGCCAGGTGGGTCTCGAGCGTCGCGGCGAGGGCGGTTGATTCGGCAACTTGGGCTTCGGCGCCGATGGGTAGGCTCGTTGACAGCGCCGCGATGATGACGGCTGCCCCAGCCGAAATGCGCCGAAACCGCAACTGCCCGCGGAGCACAAAACTTGCGATCATGTCGGCAAGAATCAACAGCGTCGCCGCCAAAAGCAACCAGGGCAAAAGGGTTAATTCGATACTCGTGGCGTAGTTCGCGCGGACCGGCCTGCCCGGCAGGGAATCGAGTGCGGCATAGGGCCCCAACGCGACCGACAGGTTCAGGGCGCGGCGCGATTCCTGGGAACCATAGAACCCTGGGGGGTGTTGCGGGCCGATCCGGGCCTCCTCGAAAACTTCGGGTCCAGCGGGCAGGACGCCGGCGCGTGGCGGACCGAGTCGTCCGAACCCATCGACACTCGCGAGCGGCGGTAGTGCTGCAGCGCCTTGGGCGCCGGCCACGCCCTGACTCAAACCGACAAGTCTCTGCAGCATTTCGACGAAGAGGCCCGACAGGGGGAGGTCCGACCAAGCGGTATTGGCCGTGACGTGAAACAGCACGAGCCAGCCGTTGCCCCGTCGCTCCGCCGTGACGAGCGGTGTGCCGTCTTCGAGGCGTGCCCAGGTCTTCGACGACAGATCGAGGTCGGGTTCGGCGAGAACCTGGCGAAGAACCCGCAGATCGGCTGGCGGTCTGAGCCCGGCAAACGGACTCTCTGGTGGAAAGGCGCCCAACCGCGCCGGCGTTGACCAGGTTAGGGCGCCGCCCAGAAGCCGAGTGCCGCTGCGCAATCGCACCGGTAGGAGATCGTCGGCGCCCTCGGCGAGCTTTGGGCCGGCGAAGCGAACAAGAACGCCGCCGTTCTCGAGCCATCGCTCCAATGCCGGTCGATCTGCGGCCACTACCTGACCGATGTCAGCAAGGGCAACCACCGCGAAGCGACCGTCCAGGAGGTTACCCAGGGTCGCGCGCTGCACCTCGCTGAACGGTTCCAGCGCCCGGTCGAGATAGAACACATCGGAGAGCAGGGGTTGTTGCGATTCGATGTCGCCGCCCGAAACAAGCCCGACCGGCCGCCGCCGCCAACGTTCATCGACGAGCACTAAGCTGCCGACTGAGCGCTGTCCCTCGACGTCAAGCCGGGCAATTTTGTTTCGTGTCTCTGCAGGCAGGTCGAGTTCCGCTCCGGCGCTGGCCGCGCCCGGCTCGAAATCGACCGGAACGCGGTGGAGCAGTTGACCTTGGTCGCCCGAAGCGCGCACCCAGTAGCGGTTCGCGGTGTCGCTCGCCGACCCCGTGGCGCGCCGAACCTGGAGGCGCAAAATGGCGCCTTGGCCCTCGGGCGGGTCCAGAATAACGGGGGTCTGCAGGGCCGCGTCGGCAATTACCGTCAACGGCCCGATGATTGACATTCGTTCGGCTAAGTCCCGCGTTACCGTGTCGGCGCTATCGGCAATGCCGTTGCTCAACCAAACCACCTCGGCGGGGAGCTCGAAGGGCAATTCGATCAGCGCGTCGAGCGCGGCGCGATGATCCGTTTTCCACGGTTTCGGGACAATCCCGTCCATCAAGCGGCTGGCTTCGTCCGCGGGCATCAAGCCGGTGATTCGCGGCTTAGTCCCGTCCATATGGGGGGCCGTGGTGAGGAGGGCGACGGGGCGCCGTTGCCGTTCAGCCTGCTCGAGAATGTCCTGCGCGGTGTCGAGCCTGTCCTGCCAATTCGCCGCGGCGGCCCAATCGTCGTCGACAACTACAAGCAAGGGGCCGTCTCCGCGCAGTCTCGATCCGGGGTTCAAGATAGGCTCGGCCAGGGCAGCCACGATGAGCGCCGCGATCAGCAGCCGGAGCGCCATAAGCCACCACGGTGTCCGCGCCGAACTCTCCTCGGTTTGTTTCAAGCCGAACAGGAGTTGAATCGCGGGAAATAGCACACGCTTGGGTGACGGCGGAGTCACGCGCAACAACCACCAGATGACGGGAAGGGCGATGAGGCCCAACAGCATCCAGGGAGTCGCAAGGCCAAGGCTACCGATCGTCAGCACGGTCCCTCCCGGTTACCGGAGATTGCCGCGGCTGAACGCGGCATAAAGGGGCAGCAGCGCTTGCTGCGCGGAATGATCGGTGCGGTGGAAGTTCAGCGACCACCCCGTCCGCCGCGTCAGGTCGGCCAGACTATCTCGCAGCGCGGCTAACCGAGCGCGATATTCTTCGCGCAGCGATTCGGCCCTACCCACAGTGAGCGCGCCTTCCTTCTCTAACCCCTCGAATAGCGTTCGTCCGCTAAAGGGAAGTTCCTCTTCGGCGGGGTCGAGGATCTGCAACAGGTGTCCCGAAACGCCGGCGGCCGCGAACCGTTTGACCAATGCTTCTGTCTCGGCAAAGGGCGCCAGGAAGTCGCCGATCAGCACGAGTTCGGCATGCCGGGGAATTCGTTCGACCGGCGGGAGGTTGGCGTCGCTCTGGCCGTCGCGCGACAATGTGACGGCCATCTCGGAGAGCGTCGCGCGGCTGGCATGGGCGATGCGGTCGGTCCCTAGCAGGCCGACATGTTCGCCGCCCACCATCAGCAAGGATGCGCAGGCCAGCAGAAGAACCGTGGCGCGGTCCGCTTTGGTGTCGAGCGATTTGTCCGAGCGGTACAGCATCGAGGCGGAGTTGTCGCGCCACAGCCAGACGCTTTGGGCCGCTTCCCACTCGGTCTCGCGAACATATGTTCGGTGCGATTTAGCGGAACGCCGCCAGTCGATCCGGGTTGCCGGATCGCCAGGCCGGTAACGGCGAAACTGCCAGAAAGTCTCCCCCTGGCCGACGCGCCGTCGGCCATGAACACCCTGGGCGACCGTCGAGGCGACTCGCTCGGCCTCGATGAGCATAGGGGGCAGTGCCGATGCCAGAATTTCGGCGCGCTCGCGCACGCGTTGCGCGGCGTCTAGGCCGCCGATCGGAGTTGTTGGGCCGACCACGGTCGCCTTAGCGATAAGGGTCGCAGAGGCGGTCGATCAGCCCCGGCAGGGTGACCCCCTCGGCGCGGGCCGCAAAATTGAGCGCCATCCGGTGGCGCAGGGTCGGCGCAGCGAGTTCGACAACGTCGTCCACGCTTGGCGACAAGCGGCCCTCCAGAAGTGCTTTGACCCGTACCGTCAGCATCAGCGCTTGGCTCGCGCGCGGCCCAGGGCCCCAGGCGACCGCTTCACGGACTTCGGCGAGGTCTGACGTTTCCGGCCGGCCGGCGCGCACCAAACCGAGAATCGCTTCGACGACGCTTTCGCCGACCGGGATGCGGCGGACCAACCGTTGCGCGGCCGACAGCTCGTCGGCTGTCATGACGGCGGTCGGGGCGCCCTCTGCGGCGCCGGTGGTCGCCAACAACATGCGCCGCTCCGCGTCGAGGTCGGGATAAGTGACATCGACCTGCATAAGGAAACGGTCGAGCTGGGCTTCCGGCAGCGGGTAGGTGCCCTCCTGCTCGATCGGGTTCTGGGTTGCCAATACATGGAAGGGCTTTGGAAGCGGGTGCCGCGTGCCGGCAACCGAGACTTGCTGCTCTTGCATCGCCTGGAGGAGGGCTGACTGAGTGCGCGGGCTGGCGCGGTTGATTTCGTCCGCCATCAGCAATTGGCAGAACACCGGACCGGGAATGAAGCGAAAGGCGCGTTGGCCCGATTCGGATTCCTCAAGCACTTCCGACCCGATGATGTCGGCGGGCATCAGGTCGGGCGTGAACTGGACGCGCTTGTCCTCGAGCCCCATAACCGTCCCAAGGGTTTCGACCAAACGGGTTTTGGCCAATCCCGGAACGCCGATCAAAAGGGCGTGGCCGCCGGCTAGCAGGGTGATCAGAGTGTGATCGACAACCTCTTGCTGTCCAAAAATGAACTCGCCGATTTTGGCTCTCACCTGAGCCATCTTTTCGACGAGCCGCTCGGCTTCCTGCACGATATCGCCGCTGCCGTCGGTGGCGGTAGGAGTGTGCTCAGTTATACTCACGCCAATTCTCCTATTGGTGGACTGGACAACAATCGATGCGGAACGAAGGGCCTGATACGCGCGAACTCGAAGCTGCCCTGCGAAGCGCAGCCCCTGCGCGCGGCGACCGTCCTGCCCCGGTTTGCGGCGACATCGACATACGCATAGCGCGCGATGGCACTTGGTTCTACCACGGCTCCCCGATCGGTCGGAAACGGTTGGTCAAGCTGTTCTCCACAGTTCTGCGCCGCGAAGCCGATGGTCAATTCTACCTCGTAACGCCCGTCGAAAAGGGGCGAATTCAAGTTGACGATGCACCATTTATCGCGGTCGAGCTAACGTGTTCGGGGCAGGGACGGGAACAAAAGCTGCGGATGAGGACCAACCTCGACGATGAGATAACAGTAGACGACGAACATCCCATCCAAGTGGTTCACGATGCAGTGACCGGCGAACCGTCGCCCTATGTAAGAATTCGGGACAATCTGGACGCCCTGATCGCCCGTCCGGTCTATTACGAGCTTGCCGGGATTGCGGAGCGAGGCCCAGATACGCCAAGCGACTATGGGGTGTGGAGTCAGGGTTCGTTCTTCGTGATCGGCCGGTTGCCCGCCGATGCCTGAGTCGGTCGTCCGTCTGGTTGCCGACCTGCAAACCACCGGGCCGCAGGAGTCGGTGTCTCTATTGCGCGAACGGTTGGCCCATCCGCCAGCCTATCGTAGCGACTACGACTTGAACCCGGGGATGCGCGCGGAGGCGCCGCCACTCGAGGCTCTGACGCCGGCCGCGGTTCTGGTCCCCATCGTGGGCCACGCAGGGGCGCCGACGATATTGCTCACTAAGCGGACCGACCATTTGCGCGACCATGCCGGCCAGGTCAGTTTCCCAGGCGGGCGCGTCGAAATGGCCGACGAAGGGCCGATCGATACGGCGCTGCGTGAAACAGACGAAGAAATTGGGATCGACCGCAGCCATGTTGAAATCGTCGGTCACCTTGCTAACTATGAAACGCGAACGGGGTTCTCGGTAACGCCTGTCGTCGGCTACGTTCGCCCCGGTTTCGAACTCAAGCTGGATCGGTTCGAAGTTGCTGCGGCGTTCGAAGTGCCGTTGGAGTACGTGCTGGATCCGCGGAATCATGAGCGCCAAAGCCGGGAGTGGCAGGGCGTCGAACGGCATTTCTACGTCATTCGCTATGACGACTATTTCATCTGGGGAGCGACCGCCGGGATGCTCGTCAACCTGTATCACCGCATGATTCATCGGATTGGCTGAATGCTACGCAAACTCCTCCAATACCTGCCGTTCTTTCTGCCGTTTATTGGCTACGCCATTTATGTGGTGATTGCGCGCGCCAGCGGACGCGACGCGTCATGGCGCAGCGCGCCGTGGCTTTGGCTTACCGCCCTGGGTTTGTTGCTGACGATCTTCGCTTTTGTCGGTTTTTGGGCATTGGATCCAGGCGGCGATACCGGGGGTACCTACGTTCCGCCCCGCCTCGAAGACGGTCGTGTCGTCCCTGGGCAGATCGTCCCGAGCAACTGATGACCTTCGTTCTGGATAACCCATGAAACCCGCCTTGGCGATCACGCCGCCGGACTGGATGACGGCGTCAGCGACGCGCGCGGTGGTCGCGGCATTGACGGTGGACGGCGCCACGGTACGGTTCGTTGGCGGATGTGTGCGCGATGCGTTACTCGGGTTGACCGGCAAGGATGTCGATGTCGCAACGCCCGACGCGCCGGACCGGGTGATAACCTTGCTCAAGGCTGCCGGGATCAAGGCGATTCCGACTGGGGTCGACCACGGCACGGTGACGGCCGTGGTACAGGATCGCCATTTCGAGATCACGACCTTGCGGCGCGACGTCGAGACCGACGGTCGACATGCGGTGGTCGAGTACACCGACGATTGGGAGGCCGATGCCGCCAGACGCGACCTAACCATTAACGCGCTTTATGCCGATCCCGACGGCACTGTCTATGACCCCGTCGGGGGCCTGCCAGATATCGAGGCTGGGCGGATGCGATTCGTTGGCGAGGCCACGCAACGAATCGAAGAAGACGCCCTTCGAATTCTCCGTTTCTTCCGTTTCTTTGCCTACTACGGTCGGGGCCAACCGGATGTGGCGTCGCTCGACGCCTGCGCAACGTTGGCCGAGCGTGTCGTTTCGTTGTCGGCCGAACGGGTAGCTGCCGAGTTGCTGCGCCTGTATGCAGCACCCGACCCGCTCAACGCGTTGTCCATGATGGCTGCGGCGGGCGTCCTCCAGCAGGTTCTGCCCGAGGCCACTCGGATCGAACCGCTCCATGTCCTATTGCAAATCGAAGTATCCGCCGAGCTCGAACCCGACGCTCTGTTGCGGATGGCCGCGACGGTTTCCGAAGTAGGGGCAACGGCGATTGCCGATACGATTGCCGATCGCCTGCGCCTATCGAATGGCCAGCGTCGACGCCTTAGCGGTCTTATCGCGCCGCCGTTTGCCGTGGTTCCCGACATGAGCGACCATGATATGCATGTCGGTCTTTACCGCGTGGGCCGGGCCGCGTTCGCCGACCTAGTCTGGTTGACATGGTCTCGCCTGGGCGTGTCCGCCAATCTCATGCCCCAGGTCAAGATGGCGGCATCCTGGGACATCCCGAAATTTCCGTTGCGCGGGGAGGACGTCGCCGACCTCGGCGTTGCCCAGGGGCCGGAGATCGGAAGCTTGCTCCACGAGGTCGAAGCATGGTGGATCGCCGCCGACTTCGCCGCGGATCGAGACGCCTGCCTCCGCCAACTTCGCGATGTGGCGCGCCAATCGGCGGTCGCAGTAGACCCCAACTAGTTCGCTATTTTTAGTTCGCTACTTTGACCAGCCGGCCCTTCGCCGTCCGCTGGGCCTCGCCGTCGCGGAAAGCGGTGAACTCCAGGTCCATGCCTGTTGGTTTCAGCGCCCGGTCGTAGACCTGCATGTCGTAGCCGCCGTCATCGCGGATCACCAGGGTATGGACGGTCAAGGTTTGTTTGGCGATGCGGGCCCAGGCGAACCGTTCGTCGACCAACGGATCGCTTGAGCCCACCGCGCGCCACACGTTGGCGCGGGATGTGGGTTCGAAACGGATCTCAGTCGAACGGCGTTCGGCTGTCGGTGCGTTCGGATCGCCGCGCTGCCGCAGGACTGTCGTCCAGGCAACGACGAAACCGTCGCCGTCCGGACGAATCTCGACATCCATATCGCGCGCCGTCAGTTGAAAATTGACGCTGATGTTGCTCTCGGAAATAGCGCTCCCGGACCATTTGCCGAAGAATGCGCCGATCCCGACCGACGACTGCGCCCACGCACCGGTGGCAAATAGCATCGCGGTTATTGCCGCCAGGAAAATACCCGTTAGTCGAGTCATTGCTGCCTCCTCGTTGCGCGTCCAAGTGTAGCCTCGCGCGAGGTCTCCGGCCAACAGGTCAACACCAGGACGCCGCGTCGCCGCTTTGTCGCGCGACCGGTTCCAGGCGACCTTGGACGACACGCGCCAGGCGGCCGTCGTCGAACCGCGTGAAATGGAGTTCCATTCCGCCATTCGACAAGCGCCGTTCGTAGACTTGAAGCTCTTCCTCGCCGTCTTCGTTGGTGGCGCGGTTGAATACTCGAAGCGTTTCGTCCTCCAGCTCCGCCCATGCACTCGCTGCGCTGGCTGAACCGTCCGCCGAGAAGATCGCGCGCCAGGCACCCGGCGCGTCCCCAGGCGCAAAGAGCATCATCGCGAAACTTTGCCGGTCCGGGCCGTTCGCGACTAGCCGCAACGTCGACCAGCACAGTTGGAAACCGGCGGGATGATCCCGCACGATCACCTCAAGACCGCGCAGCTCCCGTTCGGTGTCTTCGCCGACCTCGGTTTCGGCGATGCCTTCGCCAACCCATCGGCCAAAGAAGTTTTGAACGGTTGTTTCGCCGGCCTGAGCCGCGGACGCCGCGAGCAATCCAATCGCAAGAACCGTCGCGACCCCCATTGAAGCCCTCAGGTTAGCGGCGGTGCGCTTTCGTACCGTGGTGCCGTTCCGGGCTCCGACGCGTGCCGCGAGCAGTAAAGTGATCATGGCCACTTCGCCTCGGGCGGCAACGACATCAGGATGGCGTCGATGTTGCCGCCGGTTTTCAGCCCGAACTGGGTGCCGCGGTCGTAGACGAGGTTGAACTCGACGTAGCGGCCGCGCCGGACCAGTTGGTGTTCCCGCTGTTCGGCGGTCCAGGGGTCGTTGTAATGGCGGCGCACGATGGACGGATAGACCGCCTCGAAGGTCTCGCCGACCGCTTTCGTAAAGGCGAAGTCCTCGTCCCAGTTTCCGGAGTCCATGTAGTCGTAGAAGATTCCGCCAACGCCGCGGGGTTCGTCCCGGTGCTTGATGAAAAAGTACTCGTCGCACCACTTCTTGAATCTGTCGTAATAGGCCGGGTCGGATCGGTCGCAAGCAGCCTTGAAGGCCGCGTGAAACGTCTCTGTGTCGCGGTCGTCCGGAATCATCGGCGTCAAATCGGCGCCGCCACCGAACCAAGACCGCGTGGTCGTGATGAACCGGGTATTCATGTGAACCGCCGGAACCAGCGGCGAGCACATATGCGCGACAAGCGAAATGCCGCCCGCCCAGAACGCGCCGTCTTCGTCGGCGCCGGGAATGTTCTTGCGGAATTCCTCGGAGAACGTGCCATGCACCGTCGAAATGTTGACCCCGACCTTCTCGAACACCCGGCCCTTCATCGTCGACATTGTGCCGCCGCCACCGCCGGGCCGCTCCCAGGACTTACGTGAAAACCGGCCCGCCGGTCGATCGCTGTTCATACCCGAGTGATCGTCCTCAAGGCTCTCGAAGGTTGTACAGATGCGATCCCGCAGGGTCTCAAACCAGGCTGCGGCCGCTTTGCGTTTTGTGTCGAGGTCGTCAGTCATCTGTCGTGTCCTTTGCGGCGGGCGTGTCGAGAGTCGGGAAGGTTTCAGTTTGGCGCATTGCTTCGCCGATCACCATTGCCGCAGCGACCGCGACGTTGAGCGAACGCAGGCCAGGGCTCATGGGGATACAGATACGGTGGTCAGCGCCGGCGTGCACGTCTTGCGGGACGCCACGGCTTTCGCTGCCAACAATGATCCAGTCAGTCGGCTCGAAGGAAAACTGCGTGTACGTTTCGCGTGCCTTGGTGGTCAACAGGACCAGCCGGTGACCGTGTCGAACGCCCAAAAAGGTCTGCCAAGATGAATGTCGGGTCACCGCCGCTGCCGACCCATAGTCCATAGCTGCTCGCTTAAGATTGCGATCGCCGATCGGGAAGCCGCAGGGCTCGACGACGTCAATTGGGAGGCCCAGGCAGGCGCCCAGCCGGATCAATGTGCCCAGGTTCTGGGGGATGTCAGGCTGGTATAGGACAAGGCGCAAAGGATCCCCCTAGCCCCGGCCCCATCGGGTTGGTAGGGCCTAAATCTGTTGCGCTGCGGCAACATGTCGCTGTTGCCGCTGATTGTGGACTTTATTTGGAATTGATGGAATAAAGGCGCGCACAAATCCTTGGTTTTAACGAGGTTGGTAGATGGCGACGACGGCCCCACACCCGGGCGAAGAGGGAACCCGCCGCGACTTTATTTTTGTTGCCGCGGTATCGGCAACGGCAGTCGGCGCGGGCTTGGCCGTTTGGCCTTTCGTGAATTCGATGAATCCGTCTAAGGACGTTTTGGCCGAAGCGGTCGCTGAAGTCGATCTGGCGCCGATCGAAGAGGGCCAGCGGATCACGGTGTTTTGGCGGAAAAAGCCGGTCTTTATCGACCATCGGGCGGC
>CAYGKG010000053.1:12896-20054 GCA_964350495.1 uncultured Alphaproteobacteria bacterium | reverse complement strand
GTGTTGCGCTTGAGCGCACCGACCAGGGCTGGCAGGTCGGAGAAATGGACCGGATCGAATTCCGCTTCTTGCCGGAATTACCGGCCGGCGTCCAAGCCTTCGAGTCCGATCAAGTCGATATCGCTCTCCAACTCGTCGCCGACAACAAAGGAAAGGTCGAGTCGTCGAACGGAAGGTTGCAAGTTAACCCCGGTACGGCAACGACCATTCTGCACTTCTTCTCGAACACCGACGGACCGGTGTCCGACGTTCGGGTGCGCCAAGCGTTGAATTACGGCGTCAACATGCAGCAGTTTGTCGACGTCATCATGCAGGGGACGACCAAAACCACCGGCCAGCCCGGCACCCCGTCGATCAACGGCTATTTCGACGACATCAAACCGTATCCGTACGATCCGGCGAAGGCCCGCGCGTTGCTAGCCGAAGCAGGCTACGGCAACGGTCTGAAGATCATCGGCGAATCAGTGACCGCACAGGGCGATTGGAAAGATATCGTTCAGTTCGTCGGCGACGAATTGAAGAAGATCGGCGTCGACTTCGAGGTTCGTGCGATCACCCTGCCCGACCTGATCGGCCGGGTCCGCGACACGTCCAAGTTCGAAGACGCTCGGATATTCAGCTTCAACTACGGCTCCGAACCGACGATGGACATCATGCGTTCCATTAATGGCTTGCACTCGTGCAACTCGCCCATGAAGTGGACCTGCTTCCCGGACATCGAGCCCGCAATCAAAGCCGCGAACGAGGAATTCGATCCGGCCAAACGGCGCGTTCTGTTGAAGCAGATCGCGCAGTATTACCACGACCATGCGGCATCGATGTTCCTGATGGACTCGGTCGATCTGGACGCGGTGAAGAGCTACGTGAAGGACTACAAGCCGGTCAATCGGTTGATCAACTGGCACGAAGTCCGTCTTGACGGTAAGCGCGGCTAACTACGCGCCACACCAACGAGGGAAAGCCCGCAAGGTTCGCGCCTTGCGGGCTTTTTCTTTGCTCAGGTCCGAACGCGTTTACGGTTCGTCGCGCCGTTTGCGGCGGCGGGAAAACCCCCGAGTGATGAAAATTCCGGCGGCGAACCCCAGAGCCGCGCCGATCCCCATCGATTCGCCCATCGCATCGTTGCTTGCACCGACCGCGCCGCCGATACCGAGCCCCAGGACGACCCAGCCGATCACCGGATGGGCGCGGCCGCCAGCGAGAAGTTGCTGATTGAAGGTCTTTGGCTTTAGCGGATCATCGTCGCTCATCGCGGGCGCGCCTCGTTATTCCTGGCCCCAACCATAGACGAAAATTCGGCCGGTGCCTGCCGTCCCCTCGGGTGACCGCATATATGCGCTTGGTCGCGGGCCCTGGTTGGCGATAATGGGGCTGCGCCACCCGGCCGAGCCACATTTGGGAGACCCCGATGACCCGCCGCCCTTGCTGCGCCCTAGTCCTCGTTGCCGTGTTCTCCCTGTGCGGCTTCGGCCCGCTCGCCTTCGCCCAGAATCGCAGCGTCGATTTGGAACTCGTCCTCGCAGCGGACGGATCGGGCTCGATCGACGACGCCGAGTTGCGCTTGCAGCGCGAGGGTTACGGCCTCGCGATGATGCATCCCCGCGTGTTGGAGGCGATCCAATTCGGCCCGACCGGACGGATTGCCGTCGCCTACGTCGAATGGGGCGCCGCGGAATCCCAGCACACCATCGTCGACTGGACCGTCATTTCCGACCTTGATTCGGCGAAGCGTTTCGCTGCCGCGTTGATCGGCGCGCCGCGGATGGCTTTCGGCTACAACTCGATCTCTAACGCGCTGATCTATTCGGCCGATCTCATCCATGACAACGACATTGCCTCGCACCGAAAGATCATCGACGTGTCGGCCGATGCCGGGAACTTCGGCGGGCTGCCGATCGAACTGGCCCGCGACACCGTCGTGCAGAGTGGCATCACCATCAATGGACTGGCGATCGCCCGCCGGGGCTCGGGCCGACCGGGCGGCGCCAATCGCGGCTTTGGCACGCTGGAAAACTACTTTGCCGAGGTTGTCATCGGCGGCGCCGGCGCGTTTGTCGTGGTCGCGGGTGAGGAACTCAGCTTCGCCGAAGCGGTGCAACGCAAGTTGATCCTGGAAATTGCCGCGGATGGCCCGACCGGCAACCGCAGCGCGTTGGCCGCCGCGGAGTGACGACGGCTATTTCTCGGCGACGAAGACGTAGTGGGTGCCGGTCTCTTTCTTACTGAGCGTCGCGTTGCCGTTCGCTTGTTGGCTTGGAACCCGTCGGTCCTGGGTCTTTGCCCGATCGAATCCGGCGCCAACCGCGATGTCGGTCCAATCCAAACGTTGCAGTGTGCCCAAGAACGGCTCGTTGTTGTAGTGGGTCAGCCATTCCGAGAAGTAACCGTCGAAGGGATCGTCTTTGAAGCCGACGCCATCTTGGTGAACCATCAACCCGCCAGGCCGCAGCAACCTGTGGCATTCCTTAAACACCTGCGCCATCGCGCTCGTCGAGGTTTCGTGGAGCAACAGGTGCGACACCACGAGGTCGAACGATCCGTCGGCGAAGGACGTGGCTTCGGCGTTTTGTTGGGCGAAGTGAACCACCCGCCCCATCGCCTCGGCCCGCGCATGGCCGTAGCGCAGCACCGGCGCCGCCACGTCGATGGCGTAAACGTCGGCATCGGGATAGACGTCGCAATAGGGCAATGTCGAATGGCCGATGGTGCAGCCCATATCGAGAATGCGTTTGGGGTTCAGCGCCGGATACGCCCCGTGCAGCCACTGCGCCACCGAGGCGCCCATGTCTTCGTTGTAGCGGCCGAGCGTGCCGAAGAAGTATACGTTGATCGAGCGATCGTATTCAGCGCCGGCAAATAGATCGTCGGCGACGATTTCGCTGTGGTAACCGCCGGGTTTGCAGTGAATGTCAGCGCGGGCGTTGTAGCGCGGCACCGTAACATTGGGATCGAGTCGAAGCGAGCCGCGGGGTTTCTGCCGCGCGGCCCGGTCGATGAGATCGGGCAGTTGCCGCGCGATCGACGGTCCCACCGTGTCGTAGAGCATTTCCTGGGTGGTGCGGTTGAGCGCCGAAAACGTCTTGCCGTAGTCGTCGCCCTGCATCGCGTTGAACGCCTCGCGCGCGTTCTTGGGGCGGCGCTTTTGCGTCCGCTCGAAGGCCGGACGGGCGCGCGCCTCGTAGACTTTGTGGGCGCCGCCCAAGACCGTGCCAAGGACGTGGCCGCGCAGATTGCGAATGAAATTCTGGCGCGACTGTTCGTCGTGCGCCGCCTCCGGGTACATGTCGTGGAGCCCGATTTCCGGCATGGCCAACCTCGCTAGGGACGAAACCCCACGCATCTTAGCCTATTCGGCGTCCTAGCGCACCGCGACGAGATGGTTGGCGTATTGCTCGGGTTCGGTCATGACCTCGGGCAGGCGCTCGTAGGTCGGGGTACCGCTGTCGGCGTTGATGTCGAAGAACATGAACTCGCGGAACCCCGCTTCGCGCAGGATCCAAATGAAGTGGGATTCCGAGAGGTACTGCTGGTACATCGGGTTCTTGACAACGATCTTGCCCAGCACGGCATCGTCCTCGCTACGGACAACGCGCGCATCCTTGATGTGTTCGATCGAGAGGCCGGTCGAGCGTTCGTAGCTTTCCTCGGACTTGTAGCGAACAACGGCATCCTCAACAGCGGTCAGGCCGAACCGCTCGCGCAGATTGCTGTAGATCGGGATCGCAATTTCGGTTTCGTCTTCGTTCTCCTCGTCCTCGCGAAATGACAGCGACTCGCCGCGCGCCGGGAACGACAGGATGAAACCGCCGTCTTTCTTCAGATTGCGGTGGGCGTTTTGCGCCATGCTGAGGAGCGCCGTAGGCGAGGGTTTGCCGTCGGTGCCGAGAATACTGCTAGCGCTGTAGAACATCGCCAGGACCGCGTCGGCCTTCCACGCGGGAAAGGTCGTCTCCACCGGACCGACCAGGAGTTCGGTCTTTGCGTTGGGCGGCCGAATCGCGTCGATGCCGACATACTTGCCGATCGTGAAGCGCGCCTCGGCCCGGATGAACTGTTCGTATTCGCCGGCACCGGCCAGAAACTCGACGATGTCGAGGGGACGCTTGCGCAAGCTGGGGGCGCGCGTCATCAGATGCTCCATCATGAATACCGCCCCCTCCGCCTCGAGAAACTTGAACGACCGCGCCCGCGAATAGAGGCACTGATAGAACGCATAGTCCGCGTAGGGCGAATCGATGGTGATCGTGGTTTTGGATTTGTTTTTGGCCATTGAGCCTTCCTCGGGACGGACGGTCTGACATACAGGCGCCGACTCGCCGGCGCAAGCGCGGGTCGATGCCGTGGCGGCGGCGTTCTAGTAGTCGCGCAACAGCGTGCCGAAGCCTTCGATCTTGTCGTCGACCCCCAGCGTCCGCAGGGTATGCCAGTAGTCCACCACGTTGACCGACAACACCGGTTTCTTGAGCCAAAACTCGGCTTCATCCGAGATTCGCGCGGTCGGCAGGTTGGTGCCGACTTGGAGGATCGCATCGATACCGGGGTCGTTCAGTTCGCCGATGGCGGCGCGAATCGTGTCGGCAGGCGTTTGAGCGATGGCGTGTCCGGTGTCGTACTGCAATGCCTTCATCTTGACGACGGTACAGCCGATGCTCTCGAAAAAGCCCCGGACCAAGCCGTCGTCGGCTGTGAGGTAGGGCGTCAAAATGGAGACCCGCTTCAATTTCATCGCCTTCACCGCCGCCACGTAGGCAAGCGAGGGGACCAGCACCGTCATCCCGGCATAGTCGCAAAGTTTTTTCTGGAATGCGGTTCCGCCGGCGACACCGCCCTCGAAGGAATCGTGCGAGTGCCCCAAAAGGATGATGTCCGGCAGCGCGAGTTTGACCGCGTCGATCGCCCCCTCCATGTCGAGCGCGTATTGGCCAATCTTGAAGTCGGCGCCCGCTCCCGGCGGCACACCGACATTGATCATCCGCGCCACGTGGTTGGTGACGCCGATCGGGCGCATATCGTCGGACTCGGGCTGCACGGTGGTGTTCCGCCCCGGGACGAGAATGCCGACGGTAGCGCGGTGGCCGAGGGTGTTTTTCATGGAGACATCTCCGGGCGGTTTGGCAATGGACAATGGGGATCGGTAGGCGACGGTATTCTAACCAGGGACTGGCCCGCGCACACCCTCCGGGCGGGGCCGCATCGCCGCTCGCCTAGCCCGGCATCGGTTGGCTATAAAGGGGGACGTCACAACGCGCCGGGAGGAACCATCGATGGCCGACAACCCCTATAGCTTTCAGAACCGCTACGCCTTTTCGGCGATCCCGACGCGGCCGCAATATACGTGGCCCAACGGCGCCAAGGTCGCGGTCTACTTCGCGCTCAACGTCGAAGCCTTTGAATTCGGGCTCAATCCCGGGGCGGATTTCACCTCGATGCCCAAAGCCCCATACCACCGCGGTTTTGCCTACCGCGACTACGGCAACCGGCTGGGCATTTGGCGGCTGCTGAACCTGTTCAACGACTACGAGCTGCCCTGTGCGATTCTGCTCAACGCCAGCGTCTACGACGCCTGCCCCGAAATCCTCGATCCCTGGCGCAAACGCGGCGACGAAATCGTCGGCCACGGCCGCACCAACTCCGAGCGCCAGGCCGAAATGACCGGCAACCAGGAGCGCGAGATGTTCGAGATGGCCAATGCGCGCTATCTCAAGGAAGAGGGCAGGACGCCCAAGGGGTGGCTTGGGCCCTTCATTTCGCAAAGCCCGCAGACGCCGGAGCTGCTCAAGGAATTCGGCTACAGCTACATGATGGACTGGTGGTTCGACGATCAAGCGCAATGGTTCCGCACCGACAAGGGACCGATCCTCGCGGTTCCCTACCCGTCGATGGAACTGAACGACATTCCGGCGTTCATCAACCGCGGCATCGACGACGACGCCTTCACCCGCATGATGATCGACACGTTCGATGAAATGCTGGATGAAAGCGCCAAGCATGGGTGGCCGCAAATCAACTGTTATTCGCTGCACACGTTCCTGATGGGTCAGCCCCACCGCATCCGGCAACTGCGCCGGGTGTTCGAACATATGGCCAAGCGCCGCGACGACGTATGGTTTTGCCACCCCGGACAGATTTCCGATCACGTCTACGGCTTGCCCGAGGGCACGGTCGCGATGGCGAAATAGCGGAACTCAGCCGGCGGAGCGGCCCTACCGATCTAGAGGACCACCGCAACGAACGGTTTGCACGAAATCTTATTCCTCCCCCTGCGCGGCAGGGGGAAGTCGCGGCGCGCCAGCGATGCGGGCGGAGGTCGCTGCCAACAAGATCCGTGTTGGCCACACCGCTAACCCCCTCCCTGCCCTCCCCCTCCGCCGGCGCGCAGGGGGAGGAATACGCTTAGTGGTTAGACCGCGAGCTTCGTCACCAGTTCCTTGAGGTGGCCCGACGCCGCGGCGGCCGAGACCGGCGGGAACGGCGGTTGGGGGATGTATTCAGCGCTAAGTTGGACGGCCTGGGCGACGTCGCGGCCCTGCATCTGCTCGACCAAATAAAGCGCCATGTCGATCCCGGCGGACACGCCCGCCGCCGTGACGTATTTGCCGTCGCGGACGTAGCGCTCGGCGGCGTAGGTCGCACCGTATTTGGCCAAACCGTGCGCCGCACGCCAGTGGGTCGTGGCGCGCCGCCCGGCCAGCAAGCCGGCGGTGCAGAGGAACAGCGCCCCCGAGCAAACCGACGTCGTCCATTGCGTTGTAGCGTCGAGCGCGACGATCCAGTCTTTGTAGGCGGGATCGTGGATTGCTTCGGCAAGGCCCGTCGAGCCGCCGGGCACCAGCAGGACATCGGCGGCGGCAATCTCCGCCAGCGCGTAGTCGGCGACCAACCCCAGCGCGCCGTTGCCGGTGCGCACGGTGCCGCGCTGCTTGGCGACGAACTGGACCTCCGTGCCGGGAACCCGGTTGAGGATGTCGTAGGGGCCGACCGCATCCAGCGCGGTGATGCCGTCGTAAATTAGAACCGCGATCTTCATGTCGTTCTCCTTAGCCGAAAACACAAACGCCCGGGCGCATCGGTGATGACGTGCCCAGGCGATCGGCTAAGGAAAACTTCTGCGCTCCCCGGTGGTCGGTCCACCTAATATCGCCAGTTACGCAGAAGGGG
>CAYGKG010000053.1:7085-12796 GCA_964350495.1 uncultured Alphaproteobacteria bacterium | reverse complement strand
CCGATTATGCGGCCAGGAGGGCGGCGGCTCTTGCCTCTGCGGTCGCCGCGCCTTCTTGGTCATGGCAGGCTTTGAGGGCTACGGCGTATTGCTTCCAAGCCCAGGGGCTGCCCGGCACGTTGGCCACCCGCTCGGCCAGCAGGGCGCGGGCCTGGTTAAAGTCCTTGGCGCGGAGCGCGCAATCGATCACGGTTTGGGCGAAGACGTCGCGCTGGGCGTTGCTGCCCCCCAGGTGACCGATGCCGTAGCGAATCGGCAGCAACCGGTCCAGGGCCCCCGCGTAGTCGCCCTTGGCCAGGCAGCCATAGCCCTCCTCCATCGGCAACAGCACATCGCGTTCGAGACCGGCAACGGTACCGGTTCCCTTCGCCAGGGTCCGGGATTGCGCGATCATCGCGTTGAGATCGTCGGCGCGCCGGTCATAGCCCAGAACCATCGCGAAGTGCGCCTGGGAGAACGGCAACAAATGGTCGTCCTTCTTGACCGCGCATTTCTCGGCCAGTTCTTGCCACCGGTCGCCGACATCGACGCCGCGACTGGTAAGCCGCCACAGCAGCGCGGCGGCATTCGCGATGTCCATGTAGTCCATCGTCTCCTCAGGCCGCACGCCGCGGGCGTACAACTCGAACACCGTATCGAACTCCTCCAGTTCGACATGATAGAGCGAGCGGTGCCACCACATGTGATGGGCGAAGGGGCCCAACGTCGGCCAGCGGCTGTCGAGATCGGCCAACCAGGCGACCCCTTCGCGCAGGCGCGACTGGGTTTCGAGGACATGCGCGACGGCATGGACGCCCCAGACGCCATCGGGGTTGGCGGCGCTCGCTTTGCGCCCCCAGGTCTCGGCGGGTTCGAAGGCCCCGGTTTCCTCAAGGGCAAAGCCGTACATTGCCTGGACATAGGGCGATCCGGGTTCCCCCTCGGGCCAGAAGGGCAACGCACGGGCCGCAGAGTCGCGCAACGGCGCCATGCGGCCCATAAAGAACTGCACGAGGTGCGAAACCCACTGCGCCAGAAGGTCGCGCGGGTTCTCGAGGAGGGCGCGTTCCCAATGGGCAATCGCGCCCGGCCAATCGTCGTCGTACCAACATTTCAAGGCCGCGACATGGTGGCGCTCGCGCGGCCCGACGTCGCCTTGGGCCGCGATCTCGAGCGCACGGTCGCGCGCGGCCTCGCCCCCCGGCAGCAACGCCGGGTCGTTCGCCAGCCGCATGAAATAGCCCATCAGGCAATGGCCGAGCGCCAGGTCCGCATCGGCCCCCAGCGCGGCGCCGAGGTGTTCGCCTCCGTCGTTGGCAAAGCGCAAGAACGAATCGATGGCATCGTCGAGATGGGTAACGGCTGTCGCGTTTGCCGCATATACATCGACACCGTAACGATCGGAATGAACGCCCATAATCCCCCCTAAACGCGGTCCCTAGTCGTCGTCCTCGTCGCCCAGGAGATGGCGCCGGCGCGAAACGTATTCGTCCTCGGTGATCTCGCCGCGTTCCAGCATTTCGTCGAGTTCGGCAAGACGTGACGGAATGGTTGCGTCCTCGGCTTCGTCGTGGTCGCTCAACGGCGGCAGGCGAGCGCCGGGGTTGACGTTTTTCTTGTCGCGGCGGCGCAGCAAAACCCATAGGCCGACCAGCCCCAGCAGAGCCAGTCCAACGATGACGACCAGACGCACCACAGCTACTACCTGCCCGCCGCGTCGTTAGCTTTTGCGCGCGCCGAACACGGGATACGCCGGCGTCCGCGATACAGCGCGATGCTTGGGCGAACTTTCCAGAAAGACGCTAGGCGCGAAGTTGTGCTGGAACAGCGTGTCCTTGGCAAAGCCTGCTTCGTGCATGAGCTGGCGCAGGTTCTGATCGTGCAAGGTGCCCCAGAAGGGCTCGGCATTGTAGTGCGTCGACCAGTCGCCCAGCGTGTGATCGTAGGGGTCCGGCATGTCTTCGTACTGGGGCGCTTCGAAATGCACCATCGCGCCGCCCTTCGACAGTAGGCGGTGGCATTCGGCCAGGATGTTGCGCAGCGCTTTGTTCGAGGTTTCGTGGAACAGGATATGCGACACGATCAGGTCGAAATGACCGTCGGGGAAGTTGGTGTGCTCGCCGTTCTGCTGCGACCAATGTACGGCATAGCCAAGCGATTCGGCGCGGGCATGGGCGTACCGCAGGCATGGCGCGGCAACATCGATGGCGTAGACCTCGGCATTCGGAAACAGATCGCAGTAGGGCAACGTCGAATGGCCCACCGTGCAGCCGATCTCGAGGATGCGCCGCGGCTTGAGGTCGGTGAAGGTGCGCGACGCGTAGCGCGCGACCGAGCGTCCCATATCGTCGTTGAGCGGCCCGGACGCACCCATCGCAAACAGGTTGTAGGAACGGTCGTATTCGGCACCGGCGAAGAGGTCCTCTTGGGTGAGTTCGCTGTGATAGCCGCCCGGTTTGCAGTGAATATCCACCGCGGTTTGGTAGCGCGGGATATCGAGCGTTGGATCGAGAGCGAGCGACCCTTGACGGCGACTGTTGGTCGGCTTGGTGAAGCCCTCGGCGCGGTTCATCAGATCGCCGGCGAGGCGTTCCACCGATTCGCCGATCGAATCGAACATCAGTTCTTGGGTCGTCCGACGTAAGGCGCCCCAAACCTGGTTGAATTCCTCTTGCTCCATCGCGCGGCGCACTTCGTGACGGTTAACCGGCGCGCGGCCATGGGATTTTTCGAATTTGGGTTTCACCACCACGTCGTAGAGCTTGCGTTTGCCGGGCGTCAGATCGCGCGAAACATGAACCATCATTTCGCGGACAAAATCCTCGCGGGCGCCCTCGTCGTGGTCGGGAGTTGCATACATCGAATGGGGTGACGATTGGGCCATAGTGTTTCTCCTCTGGGCGGCGCAGGCGGTGGGGCCGGTCTGGATATTGGAAACAGTCTAAAGGATTTTCAGGCCCGGTGCGACGATCACGGCACTACCGGGCCGGCCCGGTAGCGCGCCAAGAAGTCGGCGGCAAAGGCCTCGAGGGCTCCGGCGGCAATCGCACCGCGCAGGTCGGCCATCAAGCGCTGGTAGAAGCCGACGTTGTGCCACGTCAACAACGTCGCTCCTAGGATTTCCTTGGCCTTGATCAGGTGGTGCAAATAGGCCCGGCTGTAATCGCGGCTGGCAGGGCAATCCGATCCGGGGTCGAGCGGCGACGGATCGTCGGCGAACCGCGCGTTCCGAATGTTAAGCGGCCCATCTCGCGTGAACGCCTGGCCGGTCCGGCCCGACCGCGTCGGCAGCACGCAATCGAACATGTCGATGCCGCGGCGCACGGCTTCGACGATGTCGTCGGGCTTGCCGACCCCCATGAGATAGCGCGGGCGCTCCGTGGGTAGGTGCGGAACCGTGACGTCGAGGACCGCGAGCATCTCTTCTTGGCCCTCGCCCACGGCTAGGCCGCCCACCGCGTAACCTTCGAACCCGACATCGATGAGACGTTCCGCGGATTCGCGGCGCAGGGCCGGATAGACACTGCCCTGGACGATTCCGAAGAGCCCGCGGCCCGGTTCGCCGCGATAGGCGGCGCGGCACTGGGCCGCCCACGCCATCGACCGGCGCATCGATTGGGCCGCGGTTTTTTCGTCGGCCGGGTACGGCGTGCATTCGTCGAGCACCATCGCGATATCGACGCCGAACAACCGTTGGAGCTCTACCGCGCGCGCCGGGGTCAACCGCCAGGCACTGCCATCGAGATGCGACTGGAAGGTCACCCCTTCATCGTCGATCTTGCGCAGTTTCGCCAGCGACATGACCTGGAATCCGCCCGAGTCGGTGAGGATCGGTCCCTCCCAATTCATGAAGCGGTGCAAGCCGCCGAGGGTCGCGATTCGTTCCGCCCCCGGCCGCAGCATCAAATGATAGGTGTTGCACAGGACGATATCCGCACCCGTTGCGCGGACTTGATCGACGGTCAGCGCCTTGACCGTTGCTGCAGTCCCCACCGGCATGAAGGCCGGTGTGCGAATCGGGCCGTGGGCCGTCGCGATTTCGCCAACACGGGCAGAACCGTCGGTCGCCGCGATCCGGAACGGTAGGTCGCTCATGCCATCAAGTCCAACAGGCAGGCATCGCCGTAGGAATAGAACCGATAACCGGATTCTTTGGCGACTTCATAGGCCGCGAGCATGCGTTCGCGGCCCGCCAGTGCGGAGACCAACATGAACAACGTCGACTTGGGCAAATGAAAATTGGTCATCAACACATCGGTAGCCCGAAAGCGGTAGCCCGGGGTGATGAAGATGTCGGTATCGCCTTCGAAGGGCCGCACCGTGCCGTCGTCATCGGTGGCGCTTTCGAGCAGGCGCAAACTGGTCGTGCCGACCGCGACGATCCTGCCCCCTGCGGCCCTGGCGGCGTTCAAGGTTGCGGCTGTTTCGGGCGTAACCCTCCCCCACTCCGCGTGCATTGTATGCGCCGATATGTCCTCGGTTTTGACCGGCAAGAAGGTTCCGGCACCGACATGAAGGGTTACCGTCGTCGTGGCGATCTCCCTGGCGGCGATCGCGGCCATGAGTCCTTCGGTGAAGTGCAACCCGGCCGTAGGCGCCGCCACCGCGCCGGATTCACGGGCGAACATGGTTTGGTAGGTGTCGCGGTCTCTCGCATCCGGCGCACGTTGCGAGGCAATATAGGGCGGTAGCGGCATCGATCCGTAGCGCTCCAATGCCGTCCAAAGCGCATCGCCCGCCGCATTGAAACGCACGACCACGTCGCCCGCCGCCCGTTTCTCTTCGACTTTTGCCGAAAAATCTTCGGCAAAGTCGATGCGGTCACCCAGGCGGAGACGCCGCGCGGGCTTGGCGAATACGGCCCAGGTGTCCTCCGCCATCCGTTTGTGAAGCGTCAACTCGACTGGGGACTCCCGCCGGCGGCCTTGCAGACGCGCCGGGATCACACGGGTATCGTTAAACACCAGCACGTCGCCCGGACAAAGCAGATTCGGCAGATCGGCGACGGCGCGATGGTGCAGGCTGCCGTCGCGCGGCAGATGCAGAAGTTTGGCGCTATCGCGCGGTTCGACCGGCCGCAACGCAATCAGCGCGCGCGGCAGCTCGAAGTCGTAGTCTGCGAGGCGTTGTCCGGCGGTGTCGTTATTCTGCGTCAGCGGCAACCTGCATCCGCACGATTTGATCAGGATTGCTGACCGTTCCGTTTTGGCCGGCACCGCGCTTGATCGCATCGACGTGTTCCATTCCGTCGGTGACCTCGCCCCACACCGTGTACTGGCCGTCGAGGAAGTTGGCATCGGCAAAGCAGATAAAAAACTGCGAGTTAGCGCTGTCCGGGTGACCGGAGCGCGCCATCGAGACCGTGCCGCGCCCATGCGGCGCATCGGAGAATTCGGCAGGCAGGTCCGGCTTGTCCGAGCCGCCCGAACCGGTCCCGGTCGGGTCGCCCATTTGCGCCATGAACCCTTCGATCACGCGGTGGATCGGCGTTTCGTCGTAGTAACCTTCGCGGACCAGTTCCGTGATTCGCGCCACGTGCTGGGGTGCGAGATCCGGGCGTGTCTTGATGGTCACGCGCCCGTCTTTGAGGTCGAGATAGATCGTATCTTCCATGGGAGCCGCCCTTCTATGTCGATGTCTGGTTATGACGCCTTGGGGTTACCGGTCACGCCGCTAGTCGACGTCGGCAGCAACCTTGAGACTGATGATTCGATCGGGTTGACGCACGACCC
>CAYGKG010000053.1:0-7075 GCA_964350495.1 uncultured Alphaproteobacteria bacterium | reverse complement strand
CGCACCCGCGCTTGATTCTATCGACGAATTCCATGCCCTGCGTAACCCGGCCCCAGATTGAGTACTGACGATCGAGCCCCGGCGCCGCCGCGAACATGATGAAAAACTGGGAGTTGGCGCTGTTCGGATCATTGGTCCGCGCCATCGACACTGCGCCGCGCACGTGCCGCTCGTTGCTAAATTCGGCGCGCAAATCCGGCAGATCCGACCCGCCCGACCCGGTACCCGACGGATCGCCCATTTGCGCCATGAACCCTTCGATCACGCGGTGAATTGGGGTGTTGTCGTAGAACCCTTGGCGCGCCAGCGTTTTGATGCGGGCAACATGATCGGGCGCGAGGTCGGGGCGCATCTCGATCACGACGCGGCCGTCTTTCAGGTCGAGATAGAGGGTGTTCTCCGGGTCGGCCGCAACGCTCTGCCCAGTCAACAACACCAGCGCGACAATCGTCGCACCGAAACAACGCCATAGTTTCATCGTTCTTTACTCGCTTGATGATCCAGTCAGGGAACTCACTTGCGCCAAAAGCCGCGTATGCACGCGTGGCGGGACGAAACTGGTAACGTCGCCGCCGAGCAGGGCGATCTCCTTGACGAAACGCGACGAAATAAACGTGTGATGCTCGGACGCCATCAGGAACACCGTCTCGATATCCGGGTTCACCCGCGCATTCATCCCAACCATTTGAAATTCGTAGTCGAAGTCGGTGACCGCGCGCAGGCCGCGAATAATCATCACCGCGCCGCATTCAGCGGCAAAATGCATCAACAGGTTTGAGAAAGAGACGACCTCGATCTCAGTGCCGTTCTCGCGGGCAATGGCGCCAACCTCGGTCCGCACCATGTCGAGTCGGTCGTCGAGACCGAAAATCGGGCCCTTGCCCGGATTGGCCGCAACGCCAACGACCAGTCGATCCACCAACCGTGTGGCACGTCGGATAATGTCGACATGACCGTTGGTGATCGGGTCGAACGTCCCGGGATACACCGCCGTCCGCTTCGCCACTTCCCTACTCCCGCTCCGATGGCGCGCCGGGCGGGGCCGTGCCGCCAGCGTCGTCGCCGTGCGCCGCCGTTTCGATTGTTGCGCCTTCAGCGGCGCCGTCCGAACCATCCGACGTCTCCGGTTCGTCGTCGTCATCCTCGCCCAGACGCGCGGCGGAGACAACCTTCTCGCCTTCGCCCGTCTTGAAGACGATCACACCTTGCGTATTGCGCCCGGCGATCCGGATATCGGCGACGGGAATCCGGATGAGTTTGCCGCCGTCGGTGACCAACATGATGTCATCGCTGTCGGCGACAGGGAAGGACGCGACCACGGGTCCGTTCCGCTCGGAGGTTTCGATGTTGATGATCCCCGAACCGCCGCGATTGGTCAGGCGGTATTCGTAGGCGGACGAGCGCTTACCGAATCCGTTTTCGGTCAAGGAGAGGATGAATTGCTCGTCGTTCATCATGGCGGCAAAGGCCGGTTCGTCGAGGCGCGCCGCAAGTTCGGCATCGCGGGCCTTTTCTACGTCCTTGCCCTCGAAGTCCGACACGCCCAGGCGGCGCCGCGCGGCGATGGCTTGGAGGTAGGCTTGGCGCTCGTCGGCATCGGCGGCTGTGTGCCGCAGGACCGACATTGAAATCACTTCGTCTGCGCCCTTCAGCGCCATGCCGCGCACACCCGCTGTCGCGCGGCCGCCCATGAGGCGGACACCTTTCATAGCGAAGCGAATGCACTTGCCGCCGCGCGCTACCAAGAGGATGTCGTCGTCGTCGGCGGCCAGCGACACGCCGACAAGGCGGTCGCCCTCCTTCAATTTGATGGCGATGATCCCGGTGGTCAGGATGTTATCGAACTTGTTGAGCGATATCGGGCGGACCAGCCCCTCAGCCGTGGCAAAGACCGCAACCAAATCGCCCCACGTCGTCTCGTCTTCGGGAACCGGCAGAATGGTCGCGATGGTTTCGCCTTCGGCGAGCGGCAGCAAATGCACCATCGGACGGCCCCGCGCCTGCGGCGTGCCCAGCGGCAGGCGATAGGTCTTGAGCTTGTAGACCTTTCCGCGCGAGGAGAAGAACAACAACGGGGTGTGGGTATTGACGACACTGACTTGGGCCACGAAATCTTCATCGCGCGTCGACATGCCGGCGCGTCCCTTTCCACCACGGCGCTGGGTGCGATAGGTCGAGAGCGGCACCCGTTTGATGTAGCCGCCGTGACTGACCGTCACCACCATGTCCTCGCGCTGGATTAGGTCTTCTTCGTCGTACTCTACGAAGCTTTCCTCGATCACCGTTCTACGCGGCGTCGCGAACTTTTCTTTCATCTCGACGAGTTCGGCCCGCAGAATTCCCATCAGCCGATCGCGGCTGCGTAGGATGTCAAGGTAGTCCAGGATTTTTTCGGCCAATTGCTTGAGTTCGTCGCCGATTTCGTCCCGGCCCAACGCAGTCAG
This sequence comes from uncultured Alphaproteobacteria bacterium, assembly GCA_964350495.1. Classification (GTDB taxonomy): domain Bacteria; phylum Pseudomonadota; class Alphaproteobacteria; order SHVP01; family SHVP01; genus CALJDF01. The sequence continues at coordinate 4,631 of CAYGKG010000053.1, read as the reverse complement.
GCGTTGCAGTCGCAATTCGAGGATGGCGCGGGCCTGCTCCTCGGACAGACGGTAGACCCCATCTTCGACGCGCCGACCGGGCTCGTCGATCAGAGCGATGAGCTCGGCCACGTCTTCTGCGGGCCAGTCGCGCGCGGTCAGCGCTTCGCGTGCGGACGCCGGATCTTTGGCGCTGCGTATCATCGCAATGACCTCGTCGATATTAGCCACGGCGATCGCCAGACCGACCAAAACGTGGGCTCGGTCGCGGGCTTTGCCCAGCTCGAACTTGGTGCGGCGCGCGATCACTTCTTCGCGGAAATTGACGAAGGCTTCGACAAGATCGCGCAGGTTCATCACCCCCGGTCGTCCGCCCTGAAGCGCCAGCATGTTGACGCCGAACGACGTCTGAAGCCGCGTAAAGCGGTACAGCTGGTTCAACACAACCTCGGGATTCACGGTCCGCGAGACCTCGATAACTACCCGGACTCCGTCGCGGTCCGACTCGTCGCGCAAATCGACGATACCCTCGACGCGCTTTTCGCGGGCAACGTCAGCGATCTGTTCAACCAGGTGAGACTTGTTCACCTGATAGGGAATCTCGGTGACGACGATGGCGGTGCGTTCGCGCTGGGCATCCTCGAAATGCACCTTGCTGCGAATCACGACCGAGCCGCGCCCGGTGCGCAGGCCATCGCGCAAGCCGTTTCGGCCCAGGATGATCCCGCCCGTCGGGAAGTCGGGCCCGGCGACGTAGGACAACATCGCTTCGACGGTGGTGTCGGGGTCGTCAACATAGGCGCAACAGGCGTCGATCACCTCGCCGAGATTGTGCGGCGGGATATTGGTCGCCATGCCGACCGCAATGCCGCCGGCGCCGTTAACGAGGAGGTTCGGAAACCGCGCGGGAAGAACGATCGGTTCGCGCGCCGAGCCGTCGTAGTTGTCTTGGAAATCGACCGTGTTCTTGTCGATATCCATAAGCAACGCATGGGCCGACTCGGCCATGCGGATTTCGGTGTATCGCATGGCGGCGGCGGGATCGCCGTCCATCGACCCGAAGTTGCCCTGCCCGTCGAGCAACGGCAGGCGCATGGAAAAGTTCTGCGCCATCCGGACCATTGCATCGTAGATCGCTTGGTCGCCGTGGGGGTGATACTTACCCATGACGTCGCCAACGATGCGGGCCGACTTGCGGTAGGGCTTATTGAAGTCAAAGCCGCTTTCGTTCATCGAATGCAGAATGCGGCGATGAACCGGCTTAAGACCGTCGCGCGCATCGGGCAAAGCCCGGCTGACGATGACGCTCATGGCATAATCGAGGTAGGAGCGTTTCATCTCCTCTTCGATCGTCACCGGCGAGACTCCGCTGGTTTCCGGCGGCGGTGCGGGTGGCGTCGGTGCCGATGGCGGCGTGTCGTCGTCGATTGTCAAATGATCATTCTCATTCGGCGGTGGCGCTGGACTGCCCCCAAAGGTCAACCAGCCCGGGCCGCCTACCAGATGTAGTATTTGCGGACGCAAAATGACCGCAACGATCGCGGCCATCCGGGGCCGCTAATATAGCCGATTCGGGACCGGTTTGGACAGTACTATTTGCGGAAAATTTTGTTGTTTTTCAGTCCCTTGGGGCAGCCCGCCAGGGGTCGCCACCGATCATGTTGCGGCGCCCAAAACGGCCCGCCCCGCCCACGCCTGGTCGGTCTAGTCCAAGGTCTGGCGATAGCGCCGCAACGCGACGATCAGAACCACGGCCAGAAAGGCCAAAAGCGGCCAGACCTCGGGCGCAATATCGCGCCATTCCGCGCCTTTGAGCAGGATTCCGCGGGTGATGCGCAAGAAATGGGTGAGCGGGAGCACCTCGCCCAGGACTTGCGCCCAGTCCGGCATGCCGCGGTAGGGAAACATGAACCCCGACAACAGAATCGACGGAAGGAAAAAGAAGATCGCCATTTGCATCGCCTGCAGTTGATTGCGCGCGACGGTCGAAAACATCAGGCCAAGGGCGAGATTGGTCACCACGAAGATGATCACGATCCCGCCGAACAGCCAGAGGTTGCCGACAAACGGAACCTCGAAGATCAGGCGCGCCGCGATCATAACGATGGCTACCTGAATCGCGCCGACAAACGAGTAGGGCAGAATCTTGCCCAGCAGAACCTCGGCGGGCCGGACCGGCATCGACAGCAGGTTTTCCATCGTGCCGCGCTCGATTTCACGGGTCACTGCAAGCGCGGTCATGATGATCATGGTCATGGTCAGAATCACACCGATCAGCGCCGGAACGATGTTGTACTGGGTGATGCCCTCTGGATTGTAGGCCCGGTGAATCACGATATCGAACGGCGGCGGGTCGGCGCGCAATGCCGCGAGCGGTCCCGACAGGTCGTGTCGGAGCGCCAGCGATTGGAGCTCGCGCAACGCGCCGATCGCATTGCTGGTTGCCGCCGGGTCGGTCGCATCGGCTTCAACCAGCACGCTCGGCCGGGTTCCGCGCTGCACGTCGCGCGAGAAATCCGTTGGGATCGTCACGGCGAACTGGACCTCGCCTGTCAGCAGCATCCGACGAACGGCAGCCTCGTTCGGGACCACGGCGACGATACGAAAATAGCCGGTGTTCTCCATCGCCCGCACTAGACTGCGGCTGAACGCGCTGTTGTCGTTGCTCAGCAGAGCGGTGGGTAGCGATTTGGGATCGCTGTTGATCGCGAAGCCGAAAAGGACGAGTTGGACAATGGGAATCCCAACCATCATCGCAAAGGTCAACCGGTCGCGCCGCATTTGGACGAATTCCTTGACGACGACGGCAGCGAAACGGCGCAGCGAAAACATCAGGCGCTCCCGTCGCTCTGCTCGCGCATCAGACGGATGAAGACATCCTCCAACGAAGGGGCGGTTTCCCGAGCGGCCAGGCCGCGCTGCCGGAGCGCCGTCATCGTTTCGGCCAATCGGGCGCCGTCACGGCCACTGACATGCAGGCGCCGCCCGAAGGCGGCAACCGAATCGACCCCGGGGCTTCGGCGAATTTCGGCAGCTAAGCCGCCCGGCGCGTCGTCGACGACCCAGGTGCTTAGGCCCGAGGCGGCGACAACTTCCGCGACGGTACCGCGCGCCAGCAGATGACCGTAGGCGAGATACGCGATGCGGTGGCAGCGCTCGGCTTCGTCCATGTAGTGGGTGCTGACCAGGACCGTTATTCCGGATTCGGCCAACTCATGGATGTTGTCCCAGAATTCGCGGCGGGCGCTGGGGTCGACCCCGGCGGTCGGCTCGTCGAGGAGCAGCAGGTCGGGTCTGTGCATCACCGATGCGGCCAGCGCGAGCCGCTGCTTCCAGCCCCCCGACAGATGGCCCGCCAACTGTCGCTGGCGGGAAGCGAGGCCGAGGCGGTCGAGCGTCTCGCCTACCACCTGACGCGGCTGCTTGACGCCATAGATGCGGGCCACGAAGTCGAGGTTCTCGCGGATCGAGAGATCCTCGTAGAGACTGAAGCGCTGGGTCATGTAGCCAACGCGGCGTTTGATCGCGGCGGTCTCGCGGATCACGTCGTAGCCCAGGCAAGTCCCGCTCCCCGCATCAGGCCGCAACAACCCGCAGAGCATCCGGATGGTCGTGGTCTTGCCGCTGCCGTTGGGGCCGAGAAAGCCGTAGATCGCGCCGCGCTCAACGTCGAGACCGAAGTCCTGCACCACCGCTTTGCCGGCGAAACTCTTGCGCAGGCCGCGCACCGAAATGGCGAGATCGGTGGCGGGCGAGGTGGTCATGGTGCCGGTTCCTCGACGGTGACGTCGATCGGCTGTCCGGGATGGAGCCCCGCAACACTGAGGGGGCGCGCCTCGACCAGGAAGACCAGTTTGCCACGGGCGCTTTCGCTATAGATGACCGGCGGCGTGAATTCCGCCTGAGGGGCGATGTAGGTGACGGTGGCCGCCCGGGTCAGCGCGGGCCTGCCCCAGCGCAGCCAAACCGGCTGGGCAACCTCGATCGACCCCAGCGCGGGCTCGGGCACGAAAAAGCGAACCACAAGATTCTCGGGCGGCAAGATCTCGACGACGGGCTGCCCGGGCTGCACGCGTTCGCCGGCCCGGAACAGGGTATCGGTCACCAGACCGGCCTCGGTGCTCAGACCGGAGCGCTGGGAAAGCGCCCATTCCGCCTGGACCATCGCTTCGGTAGCGGCGGTAACGCGGGCGCGGGCGGCGGCGACCTCGTCGTCCCGCGCGGCCATGCGGCCGCTTTGGATGCGCGCCCGTAACTCGCCGACCCGCGCCGTATTGCGCGTAACTGCGGCTTCGGCAGCGTCCAAGCGTTGCGCCGCCGCTGCATTCGTTTGAATCAGTTGGCGAACGCGGCGCAACTCCGATTCCGCCAGCACAAGATCGGCCTCAGCCTGCTCCCGTTGCGCAGCCAAAACGGCGATCTCGGGGTCGCGCAGACCGCTGCGCAGATTGTCGTAAACGTAGCGGGCTTCGGCTAGGCGCGCCGCGGCTTCGCGCACCGCTGCGCTTTCCCGCTCTTGCTCCAAGATGAACACAACGTCGCCAGGCCGAACGCTATCGCCACGCCGGACGTTGAGAACGTCGATCGTCCCGCCGGTTGCGGCGCCGATGCGGACGTAGTCGCCCTCGATATAGCCTTGGTAGGCGGGTGGC
>CAYGKG010000052.1:0-20217 GCA_964350495.1 uncultured Alphaproteobacteria bacterium | reverse complement strand
CACCGCGCGCGGCTAGCCCTTCGACACAAACGGCCGCCGCATGCCGCAGCGTCCGTTTGGCTCAGGGGTGACGGGAGGAACGGGCTGCAGGTCAGACGCGCGTCGCGGTGCCTTTGGCGAGGTCCACTGTCACACCGTAATCCCGCAGCGCGCCCTCGGGCGTCACTGCGCCGGTGCGCACGTCGTCGAGAACCCGGGCCGGATCGCGCCGCAACGGGTCGCCGTAACCGCCGCCGCCCGCTTCGGCGATGGTGAAGGTCTCGCCGGGTTTGAGTTCGAGCCGGCCCTTTGGCGGCGCCGCTTTGCCGTCGACGAGGAATTGCCGCGTCGATCCCGGTTTGCCGCCGAGCGTCCCGCGCGCCGGAAATTCGGTGCGCATGCCGAACATGAAGATCGCCACGGTGTCCTCGCGTGTGTTCGTGAGCGAGGCGATCTGGCCAAGGCCGCCGCGGAATTCGCCAGGCCCGCCGGAGTCGGGCAACAGGCGGCGGTAGTTGACGCGCACGCCGGTTTCGTTTTCCCACACTTCGCTCGCCACCACGGCGTTGTTGGTTGGCGAGGGGGTCGTGTGCTGACCGTCGAGGCCCTTCATGCCGCCCACGCCGCCGGCCAGAAAGTATTGCGTCGACCCCGCTTCGCCGCCGGACGGGCTGGTGTGGCAAATAAACAGCGAGGCCATGCCCGAGTCGGCCTGCACGCGATCCGGCATGGCCTCGGCCAAAGCGCCCATGATCAGCGGCACGATGAACCAACCGATCGAGTGCCGCCCGCCCGTTGGCGACGGCCGCTGCGCATTGAGGATGCTGCCCAGCGGGGCGGTGACCGAGACCGGCAGCAATGCGCCCAAATTATTGGGGATGGTCGGAGTGGTCAGCGTCTTGATCGTGTAGGTCGCCCACGCGCGCGTATAGCAAAACGGCACGTTGATCGCGAAGGGCGCGCTTGGCCCGGTGCCGGTAAAGTCGATCGCCACCGAATCGCCGTCGATCGTCACGGCGCAAGCGAGGGTGACCTGTTCGGTCACCGTTTCGACCTCGATCTGGTTGCGGTAGGTGCCGTCGGGAATCGCCCCGATTTCCTTGCGGATGGCCGCCTCGGACTGGACGACGATACCGTCCGCCAGCGCCTGGAGGTCGGCAATTTCGTATTCGTCCATGAACTCGCCGATCAGACGTTCGCCGACGGTGCAGCCCGCGATATCGGCCATGATGTCGCCGAAGACCTGTTCGGGCGTGCGTACGTTGCCGGCGATCAGGTCGTGCAGGTACTGCACCGGTTCGCCCGCCGCATAGAGTTTGCAGACCGGCAGCATCAGGCCCTCTTGGTAGACCTCGGTGTTCATCACCGACAGGCCGACGCCGCCGATATCGGGCAAATGGCTGATGGTCATCACGAAGCCGACCAGCGTCCCGTTCTTGAAGGCCGGCCTAGCAATGCAGATATCGGGCGTGTGACCTGTGCCGAGCCACGGGTCGTTGGTGACGACAACGTCGCCGTCTTTCCACGTGTGGGCTGGGAATTTCTCCAGCATGTGCTGCATCGTCAACGGCGCGGTGCCGATGAATGCCGGCATCGACAAGGTCGCCTGCGCGATGCTGCGGCCCTCCGCATCGAAAATGACGCAGGCCAGGTCCCAGGCCTCCCGCACGCCCACGGAAAAGGCAGTACGGACGATGGATAGAAGAATCTCGTCGGTGATCGCGATCAGACGATCCCACATGATTCCAAGGTCGACCGGGTCGATCTGATTCATGCCGTATTCATCCCTATGCGCTGCCGCCGGCGACGGACACGATCATATTGCCCGCAGTATCGACGGCGACGCGGTCGCCAACGCCAATGACGCAGGTTGATTCGCGCTCCTCGACCAAGGCCGGACCGGCAAACGTGTCGCCGGCTGCGAGGGCATAGCGGTCGTACACCGGGGTCTCCGCTGGCCCACCGTTCTCGGGAAAGTATGCGGCGCGCCGCCCTTTGATCGCGACCTTTCCCGGTTCGACCTCCAAATGGTAGGCCGCATCGGCGCCGGCCCGAACCAGCGCGACCTCGATCTTCCAATTGGTGATTTCGAGGGACTCGGAGGGGAACGACTTGGTGAAGATGCGCTCGTACGCTGCAGTAAAGAGGCCTGCCACGGCGTCGAGACCGGCTCCGTCGGGCAAATCGACTTCGATCTCATAGCCCTGGCCGCGGTAGCGCATGTCGAGTCGCCGCCGGATAACGGTCTGTTCGCCCGGAGCCGCGGCGCGGCCGAGGAAGGCCCTGGCCTCGCCAACCAGAGTATCGAACCGTTGCGAAAAATCGATCGGGGTGAGGGTTTCAAGGCCCATGCGCTCGGCTCTGAACGTCTCGAACGAGAGCGGGCTGGCCAGCAAACCGACCGCCGACATGACACCTGCGCCAACGGGAAAAATGACCGTTGGTACGCGCAGCTTGCGCGCGACGCGGCAGGCGTGGGCTGGGCCCGAGCCGCCAAACGCGACCATCGCGCAGGCGCGGTAGTCGAAGCCGCGCTCGGAGGCGTGGTTGCGAAACGCCCGGGCGATATCCTCGTTGACCGATTCGTGAATGCCCCACGCGGCGCGCAAGGTCTCGATTCCCAACGGTGTACCCAACCGGCCGTCGATCGCTCTGGCGGCCGCGCCGATATCGAGGCGCATCTCGCCGCCAAGGAAGAATGCATCGTCGAGGTAGCCCAACGTCAGATTGGCGTCGGTCAGCGTCGGGTCCTCGCCGCCTTGCCCGTAACAGGCCGGGCCGGGGACCGCACCGGCGCTGTGCGGGCCGACCGCAACGGTGCCGCGCGCATCGACGGCGGCAATCGATCCACCGCCCGAGCCGATCTCGATCAGGTCGATGACGGGAATCTTGGCGGGCAGGCCCGAACCCGCGCGAAATTCGTGGACCCGGGCGACCTCCATTTCGTATCGCTTTAGCGGTTGGTCGTTCCGGACAAGCGCGCCTTTGGCGGTGGTACCGCCCATGTCGAAGGACAGCAGATTGGGCCGTTTCAGTTGCCGGCCCAGGGTTGCGCTCTGCAAAACACCGGCGGCCGGGCCGCTTTCCAGCATGCGCACCGGAAATTGCCGCGCCACTTCGGGTGTCACGGTGCCGCCGGAGGACGACATGATGAAAAGATCGCCCTGCAGTCCGGCGCTTCGCAATCCGTCTTCAAGGCGTTCCAAGTACCGGTCGAAAAGCGGACCGGTGTAGGCGTTCATCGTCGCGGTGGTCCAACGCTCGTATTCGCGCAGGAAGGGAAAGACATCGGACGACGTCGAAACGAATAGCTGCGGAAACCGCTCCGCGGCAATGCGTGCGACGGCTTGTTCATGCGCGGGATTGACCGGGCTGTTCAGGAAACACACGGCGATCGCGGCCACCCCGTGATCGACCAACTCTTGCAACGCGTTGGCAACGTCATCCTCTGCCAATGGTATATCGACGGATCCATAGGGACCGATCCGTTCCTTGATCTCGCGTCGCAGCGCGCGCGGAACCAGCGGGGCGGGATAGGTTATGGTGAGGTCGTACATGTCGTAGCGCCGCTCGCGGGCGATATCCAAAATATCGCTGAACCCGTGCGTCACGATCATGGCAGTCTTAGCGCCGCGCCGTTCGATCACCGCATTCGTCACAAGGGTTGTGCCGTGCACGACCGCGCTTACCTGGGCGGCCGCAACACCGGCCTTTTCCAGTAGCTTTGGCACGCCGGACAGCACCGACTGGGCCGGGTCGTCCGGCGTCGTGAGTTGTTTATGGATGAAAAGCCGTCCGTCGTCCTCGGACAGCAGCGCAAAGTCGGTAAAGGTGCCGCCGATATCGATGCCGACCCGGTAGGACATCGCAGCGCGCGGCTATTCAGGGCGCAGGGCGGTAACTTCGAGTTCTACCTTCATGCCTTCGGCGGCCATGTCGCATACAATGGTCGTATTGGTCGGCCGAATCTTGTCGAAGGTCTCCTTCAGAACCGCGCTGACCGGCATCACGTAGTCGCGGTCGGCAAGGTAGACGCGGACCCGAACGATATCCTCCAAACCGGAGTTGGCCTCTTTCAACGCCGCAGCGATGGTTCTGAGCGACTCCCGTGTCTGCTCCTGTACGTCGTCGGAAATTGCGCCGGTCTTGGCTTCATGCCCTGACGTGCCGGCGACGAACACCCAGCGACCGTCGGCGATGGCGCGCGAATAGCCAGCCAGATCTTCGAATTTCGAGCCGGAAAAGAATGTTTTGCGTGTCATGGGCGGTTCCCGATTGGAAGGCGGGCGCGATTGTTTGCCATCTGCCCCGAACAATCAAGGACCGGGCCGGACTCTTGCCCACGTCGCGTAAGCCACTAAAGTTGGGCGCCGCGCCGGCGCGGCCTGCCGATGAGAGACCGATGAGCAATGATCCGAACTGCCACGCCACCACGATCGTCGTTCCCGTTTCCGCCGATACGGCGGTCGCGTTCTTGCGCGCGCCAGAAAACGTCGGCACCTGGGCTCTCGGTACCTGGAAAACGCACGCGGTCCCGGGCCATGCGGGCGTCTTTGTCGGCCGCTCGTTGCTCGATGGTACCGAGAACAGCTATTTCCGAGTACGCGACGGGAGCGCCGACGGGACCGTTGAGTATGAGGTTGGCGGGGTGCCGACGGCGTTGACCATGCGGGTGTCTGCGAAAGTCGTGCCGGGGCCAGACTTCGGCTATCGCCCGGACGAATGCATGATTACTCTGCTCGGTTGGCGGCCAAAGGACATGACAAATGAACGCTGGAGCCGACTGCGTGCGTTTCATGAGGTCGAAATTCTCATGATCGACGCTCGGCTAAGGGGCAAGCTGCCGCCCGGCATCGGGGAACAAACATGAGCGACGCGGTCTACCGGGGGTATACCAAGGGCGAGCTAGATCAGCTCTATTCCCAGCGCCATCGGATCGACGGGTACGACGGATACCTTGAGCGTTGGCCCGCAGAAAGTGCTGCGGCCCGCGCCGCGTTGGATACCGTTTTGGACGTCTCCTACGGCCCGAACGATGCCGAGACCTACGACGTGTTTCGGGCCGACCCAGGGGCGCCGATTCAGGTCTTTATCCACGGCGGTTACTGGTATTCCCAGGATAAGACGGTCTTCGAGTCGATGGCCCCGGCGTTTGTTGGGCGTGGTGCAACCTTGGTCAGCATCAACTACCCCCTGGCGCCGACCGTTACGCTGACGGATCTCGTTGAGTCGTGTCGGACATGCCTCGCGCACATCTTTAAGACCGCGTCGACGTGGGGCGGCGACGCTAGCCGCTTGTATGTGTCGGGACATTCGGCCGGCGGTCATCTCGCGGCGACATTGATCTCCACCGATTGGTCGGGCTTCGACGCGGCCTTGCCCGACGATGTGATCAAGGGCGCCATGCCAATCAGCGGCCTGTACGATCTGGAGCCGATTCGTCACCTGACGATGAACGAAACCCTGGGGATCACGGAGGATGAGGCCCGGCGGCTCTCGCCAATCCTCTCCATTCCGGCAATGTCAGGCTCCATGATCATGGGTGTCGGTACCAACGAAGGTGCCGAATTCAGCCGGCAGCAAGCCGACTACGCCGACGCTTGGCGAGCGGGCGGGTTGACTTGCGAAACCCTTAACCTCGAAGGACTCAATCACTTTTCGATTGTCGATGACTATGCGTTGGCGGGCGGGACTCTTTTCGAAGCAGCCTGCGCCCAAATGGGATTGAGCCGATGAGCGACGACACCTTCACGCTGCACGACCTGAAGGTCGAGTGGATCGCAGGCGACCGGCCATGCTGGTGCGGCGCGAAGGAAGGAGATCATTTCCTGTTGAGCGGCGAACACATCGAAATGCCGCCGGGGGTCAAATGGTCGATCTACACGATGTCGATTCTGTTGCCGCTGTTGCCTGCCAAACAGCGCATGACGGACCCAAACGACTGGATGACGACGGATACTGATGTCGCCTGTCTCGACCCCAACTGCGGGGCCCGTTTCCGGATTAGCCGGACCGGCAAACGCACCTTCCGCCACTCTGAAACCACCGCTGTAAAACGCGATAAGGACAAAGCATGACCGTGGAACGTTTTGAGGTTGCGCCGGGTTACGATATTTCGCGTTTGATCAAGGGCGGCTGGCATCTCGCCGGCGGTCATGGCGATGTCGACCGCGATCAGGCGATTAAGGACATGGCGGTTTTCGTCGAGAAGGGGATAACGACATTCGATTGCGCCGACCACTACACCGGTGTCGAGGAGATGATCGGCGACTTCCGCGAAAGCCACCCCAGCCTTGCGCCGCTGGTTCAGGTGCACACCAAGTTCGTGCCCGACTATGAAAAGCTCGGCAACGTCAAACGCGATTACGTCGAGCGCATCATCGATCGCTCGATCAAGCGGCTCAAAGTCGAACGCCTGGACATCGTCCAGTACTACTGGTGGGATCCGGACGGCAAACCGGGCTTCGTCGAAACCGGATTGATGCTGAAGGACCTTAAGGACGCGGGGAAAATCGCGCGAATCGGCGTGTCCAATTTCAATACCCGCCAGTTGAAAATGCTGGTCGAAGCAGGCGTGCCGATCGCCACCAACCAGCCGCAGTACTCGCCGGTGGATCGCCGGCCCGAGGCGCAGCTGATCCCTTACTGCCAAGAACAGGGGATCGTCCAGCTCTGCTATGGCACGCTGTCGGGCGGGTTTTTCTCGCCCGATTGGCTGGGCAAGCCCGAGCCGTTCGAACCTCTCGGAAACCGGTCCCTTACCAAATACAAGCTCATCATCGAGGATTTCGGCGGGTGGCCGTTGTTTCAGGAGTTGCTTGCCGCGATGAAATCTGCGGCCGACAAGCATGGCGTCACCGTCGCATTGGTGGCGCTCCGCTGGGTTCTCGATCGACCGAATGTGGGCGCGGCTATTGTCGGTGCGACATCGGCCCGCCATGTCGACGAAAACCTCAAGGTCTTCTCCTTCAAACTCGATGCCGCGGACACCGCCGCGATTGAGGCGGTGTTGGCACGCCGCCAAGGGCCGGCAGGCGATTGCTACGACCTTGAGCGCGATAAGGAAGGCCGCCATGGCAGCATCATGCGCTACAACCAAAATGCGTTGGAGACGCCGCGACCGGCCTAGTCGAGTTGCCCCCGGATGGCCCGCATCATCACCGAGCCCGGCGCCCGTTCGATTTCTCCAACATCGAGCAACGAGCGCATGAAGTCGGCTGCCTCGATTTCCGCAAGGGCGGCATCGTCGAGCGCGAAGTCGAAAACCGACAGTAGTTCTGGCAAACGCCCCGCGTGAGAGGCGCCGAACAGGACAGCCTGTCCCGGGCCGAGCTGGAGCACCCAACGCAAGGCGACGCTGGCGAGGGGGCGATTGACGCGCCGGGCGACGCGCGCGAACGACTCGAGAAGCGTCTGAAACTGCGCCCAACCGCCGCCGACGTCGATCAACGCGCGGTATTCCTTGCTGTAAGGCGCGCCGGTCGCCGCCGGATCTGCGGCGCCAAGCCAAGCATCGCTCACGAATCCGCCTGCCAGCGGCGCAAAGGTGAGCAGGGCGATGCCGTTGGTTCTACAAAAGTCGGCCATTGCATTTTCGGCGCGCCGATCGATCGGCGCGTACAGGACTTGGCTGGTTGCGATCGGCATTCCCGCGTTCAGGAGGTGGTGCAGGTTGGCGACACCGAGATTGCAGGTGCCGAGGAGGTTGATCTTTCCTTCACGCTGCAAATCGGTGAGCGTTCCGGCGGTGTCGTCCAAGCCGGGAACGTCGGGGTTCCACCACTGGATTTGCACGAGATCGAGACGCTCGACACCGAGGGCGTCAAGCGATCGTTCAATCCCTGTGCGCACGTCCAGCTTAGTCGGCGCGCTGCCTCTCATGGGCCCAGTGAAGCGGGTATGGATCTTGACGGTGTTGGCGACTTCGGGGGCAAGCTGACGACACGCGGCTTGGCGCATTGCCGCCATGAGCGCTTCTCCGCCCGCATAGGTGTCGGCGGTCTCGAACGTGGTCACACCGGCGCGGACAAACGCGAGAAGGTCGTCGACGGCGTCCGCGCCGCGTCCGATGGTCTGCCAGCCGCCCTTAATGAGTCGACTGATCCGGTATCCGGGAGCAATTTCGATCGACGGCAGCGCCATCACAGCTGTGCGCTTAGCAAGACACCGTACCCGGCAACCGGGGCGAGGCCCGCGATCTTGGCGCTGGCCCAGAACGTCGCCTGGTTGCTGGTAACGATGGGCTTGCCATGGGCCGCTTCCAGTTCGTCGATGAGGCCGAGAACCGGCAGGTCTGTGCAGCTTACGAAGATCGCGTCCGCGTGTTCACGGTCGACGTCCTTGACCAGCGCATGGATGTCCGCATCGGGGATGGTGTTGATGTCTGTGCCGCCGCGGCGTTCCAGACCGTTGACCGCGACGACGTCGAACCCGGCGCCGGCAAAGAACGCGCGCTCGGCCTCGTAGACCCAGGAGAGATAGGGCGTCGCGATCGCCACCCGTTGCGCCCCGACGGCCCGGAGCGCATTCACCGCGGCGGTGGCCGTGGTTAGCGTTGGGAGGTTTGCGGCAGCCGTCATCGATTCGGCGATGAGGCGATCGGAGCCTTCGCCGCGAAAGAAGCTGGCCGACGTGCAAGCGAACGCAACAACGGCGACTCCCGCTTTGGCCAGCGCCGCGGCTAGCGCAGGTGCCGCGTCGATCATCTGATCGAACTGCGCGGCGATTTCTCGGGTGGTATCGACATCGGCGCGGGCGAAGTGAACGCCGACATCGGCGGCGGCGAGCGCGATGAAGTCGTCCTCGGCAACCACGTTGATAGCCGGGACGATGAAGCCCAATCGGTGATTTTTTCTGGTCATAAGAAAACCGGCCAGAACAAGTCTGGCCGGTTTGCCTTATTCGTCAAGGGAAGACGATCTAGTTGATCATTGCCTTCACTTTGTTGACGTCCTCCAACGAAATGCTTTTCATCTCCTTGAAGGTGCCGTCGCGGTATTGCTGGGCCGAGAAGGCGGCCGACACGTCGCCGTACTGATCGAACTGAATCGGGCCGGTGACGCCGACATATGCGATGTCCTTGCCCTCTTTGAGCAATTTGATCGCCGCTTCAAAGCCCTTGACGCCGGCGTATACGACTTCGCCGCCCGGACCGGTGATCTCACGAACCAGCATGGCAATATTCGCCCCGGTCGGCTTGATCCCTTTGATATCCGCAGCGACGTTCGCCAACGCCAAGAGCGCACCGGAATCGTAGCCTGACGTGCGGCCCGGGCCGCCGTCGATCGTCAGATCGCAACAGGCCTGGATGTCGGCATTAACGGTCTTGAACGACGGTGTGTCCGGCGACGCCGGGCTGATGAACCAGCCGTTCTTGATGGCTTCTTCGCCGACGGTGCCGACGAATGCCGGGTCGTTCATGCCTTGCGGGAAGACAAACCCGCTAGGACCGCCAAAGCCGATCCAGTCGCGAATTTGTTTGGCGCCATCCTGTGGCTGGCTCAACAGGTAGAGCGCATCGGGGCCACCCTCCATCGCCTTGTTCATTTCCGACCGGTACGAGGGCTGATCCGGGTTGAACGCGACAACATTCGCGACGTCACCGCCCAGGGCCTTGAAGGCACGGATGAATTCGGCCTGGTTGTTTTTGCCCCAATCGTTGTTCAGGTGGACGATTGCGACTTTACGGAAGCCAGCGTCGTGAGCCATCTGGGCGGTTGCCACGGCTTGCAACGAGTCCGCCGGCAGGGTGCGGAAGAACAGGCCCTTGGTCTTACCTTCGCGCGACATCTGCGTGAACGTCGATGACGTGGACGCGGTCACGATCAGGACGGCGCCCTTGTCCACGGTGACGGACGTGAGCAGCGGTCCGGTGATGCCCGAGGAGATGGGGCCGACGATCGAGGTGACCCCATCGATGTCGATAAGTTTCTGGGCGGCGTCTACAGCTACGGTCGGCTGGGTCTGGGAATCGCGCACATCGTATTTGAGCGCACAGCCGACACCGACGTTGGCCCGCGCCTCGTTGACCTGTTCCACGCCCAACTGAGCGGCCCGTGAGATCGGTACCCCGAAGGCTCCGTAGGAGCCTGTGAGCGACAGGATTGCGCCGATCGTATGGCTGCAACTTTGCGCATTGGCGTCCGGCGCGACCGCGGCCGACGCGGCGAATACGGCACCCGCGAGCGCGAATGGTGCAATTAAAGCTCGTGCTTTCATTGTTTGACCTCCCTGATGTGTCTGGCAACGTTTGTAAGTTGCGTTGAATTCACCATAATACCGCCCGCCGAAAGAGAGAGTCACGGCGCAAATAGGGGGAGCGGGGCCATCGCTCAGCAACGAACGGTGTTGACGTGTTGAGCGTTGTCGATCTCGTCAAGGATTTTGGCGGGCTTCACGCCGTGGATGGCGTGTCCTTCGAGGTCGGCAAAGGTACGATTACCGGCCTGATCGGACCGAACGGCGCAGGCAAGACCACGACCTTCAACATGGTTGCGGGCGCGTTTCCGCCGACCCGCGGGCAGATTCGCTTCGATGGCAAGGATATTTCTTCCCTTCCGGCCCATATGACCTTCCGTGCCGGTTTGGTGCGCACCTTTCAGATCCCGCGTCCGTTCAGCCGCCTAACCGTCCTCGAAAATCTGATGATGGTCCCGAGCGGGCAACTGGGCGAGCGGTTCTGGAACACATGGTTTCGGCCGGCTGCGGTGCGCGCCGAAGAGCTGCGCCTCCGCGACAAGGCCGTCGAAATTCTCGACTTTCTCGGTTTGACGCGGCTTGCAGAAGATGTCGCCGGCAATCTGTCGGGCGGTCAAATGAAGTTGCTCGAACTCGGCCGCGCCCTGATGTCGGATCCCAAGATGATTCTCTTGGATGAACCTGGCGCTGGGATTAACCCGACGCTCTTGGGCGAGATCGTCGAGCGAATCGCGATCTTGAATCAGCGGGGCATTACCTTTCTGATCATCGAGCACAACATGGACTTGGTCATGACGTTGTGCGATCCGATCATCGTCATGGCGGGCGGCAAGTTGCTTATGCAAGGCAATGCCGAGACGGTCCAAACGGACTCGCGTGTGCTCGAAGCGTTTCTCGGCGGCGTCGTAGAAGAGGAGGACGGCGTTGGCTGACCCGATCCTCTCGATCCAGAACGTCGAAGCCGGATATAACCCTTCGCTGCCGATTCTGCGAGATGTGTCGCTCGACGTTTTCGAAGGCGAAATCGTTACGGTGTTGGGGCCGAACGGCGCCGGTAAATCGACTCTGATCAAGGCGATCGCCGGCCTCGTCAAGATCAGCAGCGGCACGGTCTCGCTCGAGGGGCGCGACATCACCGGTCTTGCGACCCACCAACTGATTCGCGAACGCGTCGCCTACGTACCCCAAACCGAGAACGTGTTCGCCCGCCTGTCGGTAGAAGAGAACCTGGCGCTCGGTACCCTGCACAATCCAACCCAGCATGCAGTGCAGAGGCGCCGGGTACTGGATCTGTTTCCCGACCTCGAACGTCTCGGCCATCTCGCGGCGGGCAAATTGTCTGGCGGTCAACGGCAGATGGTGGCGGTCGGGCGCGCCCTCATGGCGGCGCCGAAGTTGCTGATGGTGGACGAACCGTCCGCAGGTCTGTCACCTAAGCTTGCCCAGGTTGTGTTTACTCAATTGGTCCAGGTCAAGGAGACCGGCGTAACCATCCTGATGGTGGAGCAGAACGCGCGCGCCGCTCTGCAAATCTCCGACCGCGGCTATGTGATGGCGGAGGGGCAGGAGAAAGTCCACGGTCCCGCGGCGTCCTTGCTCGAAAACCCTGAGGTCGGGGCACTCTATCTTGGCGCCAAATCGAGGCTGGCACGCCGATGATTCAGTTCGTTGCAGATGGGCTCGTCAATGCGGCCTTGATCGCGTTGGGGGCGATCGGTATCAGCATGACATACAACATTCTCCGTTTCGCCAATTTTGCCCAGGGCGAAATTCTGACCGTCGGAGCCTATTTCACGTTGATTGTGATGGGCGTCTTGGGTTTCGGGATCGGGACGATGGGGCCGATCGCGTTCGGTTGGCCGTTGTTGTTGTCGATCGCCGTCGCGATCGGACTGACGAGCATCGTTGTCTTGATCGTGGATTGGCTGCTGTTTCGGCAGTTACGCGATAAACGCGCCTCGCGCATTACGCTGATCATGGCGGCTTTCGGCGTGTCGCTGATGGGGCGGAACACGGTTACCTTGATCGCCGGTCACGAGCCGAAGTACTTCGACTTCTACATCCCCAAGACCTTCGAACTGCTGCCGGGCATGCGTGTGCGGCCCGACGACCTTGCCATTGTGGGCATCGCGGTGATCGCCTTTGTCATCCTTTTCACATTTATGAACCGGACGTCGATGGGAAGGCAGATGCGTGCTGTTGCGGAAAACCCAACGCTGGCGCGGATCAACGGGATCGATGTCCGAGCGGTGATTCGCTGGACCTGGATCATCGGCGCATCGCTCGCGACCGTTGCCGGTGCGCTCCTGGCGCATAACACGCAGCTAAGACCGGAAATGGGTTTTGACATGCTGCTGCCGATGTTTGCCGCCTTGATCCTAGGCGGCGCGAACAATCTCTACGGCACCATTCTGGGGGCGCTCGTCGTCGGCCTTACCGAGGCACTCGCCGTCTATATCGGTTTGTCGGGTTACCGCGCCGCTGTCACGTTCATGGTCATGATCGGCTTTCTCATGGTGCGGCCGCAGGGACTTCTTGGGGAGAAAGAGTAATGGGAGGCGAACTTTCATTCCTGATCTTTTTCCTGATCTTTGCGTCGTTCTACTCGCTCAGTAGTTTGGGGCTAAACCTTCAATGGGGGTTCACCGGCCTATTCAATGTCGGCATCGTCGGCTTCTTCGCGATTGGGGCATATACGTCGGCGATCCTGACGGGGCCGTCCTATCCCGACACGATGTTCGGCGGTTTCGGCCTTTGGTTCCCTATCGGCTTCGTCGCCGCGATCGCTACGTCCGGGTTTGCGGCGTTTGTGGTCGGGTTTGTCACGCTGCGTCTGCGTGAGGATTTCCTGGCGATTTCAACCTTCGGCATCGCGGTATCGATTCAGCTGGTGTTGTTGAATTTCGAATCGCTGACGCGCGGCCCCAACGGGATGTACTCGTTGCCGCGGCCGCTCTCCGGTTACTTCGAGTCCGGTACCCTCGACAACCTGCTGTACCTCATCATGTGTCTGTCGATCATTGCCGTCGTCTACTGGGCCTTCGAACGCATGGTGCGCTCCCCCTGGGGCCGTGTTCTGCGCTCGATTCGCGACGACGAGGTTGCCGCCGCGGCGCTCGGCAAGAACGTCTTCGCGGTGCGCTTGCAATCGTTTGTCGTTGGGTCGGCGGTGATGGGACTCGCAGGCGCGATGTACGCGAACTTCCTCGGGTTCATCAGTCCGCTCGACTTCTTTCCGATCTTCACGTTCCAGGTCTTCGTGATGCTGATTGTCGGCGGGAGCGGTAACAACTTGGGTGCCCTGCTTGGGGGGTTGGTGGTGTGGGGCCTTTGGTCGGGGAGCGATCAAGTTATCGCCAGTATTCTACCGCCGACCATCCAAACCCAGGCCGCCGCTGCGCGGATCATTTTGATCGGTCTGGTTCTTGCCGTGATGCTCCTATACCGGCCTGCCGGTCTATTGCGCGAGCGACGAATCGTCTCGCGCGAGGCGCGATTACCCGACCCGAAATGACCGCCGAGCCGTCCTATCTTGCCGCAGCGTGCGTTGGTGAGGTACATCGCCTCCATCGGGCGATCGCGGATTGGACAACCGGCGTCGCGCCGAACACGGACGACGGGTTTGCGGCATTTTCCGGCGCCTTTGCGGCAACGTTCGAAATCGTCAATCCTAACGGCGCGCGTGAGGCCGTGGCGGATGTCGTGCCGCGTTTTCGGCAACGTCACGGCGAGCGTGGCGGGCGCGAATTCTCGATCCGGATAACGAACGAAGATGTTCGCCCGTTATCCGACGATACGGCGCTGATTGTGTATCAAGAGCATTGGTTTCACGGCTCGATTGAGCAGTCCGTGATTCTTGCGTCGGCGGTCCTAAAGTGCGATCCGGCACGGCCTGGGGGGATCGCATGGCTCCACTTGCACGAGACCTGGTTGCGCGCGCCGTCCTAGATCGCGGCGCGTCCCGCGAAACGGGGCTCTTGCCAGGTGTTGTTCTCAAGCGCCGCGCGAAACCGGGCGACGGCATCCCAGATATCCACGAACTGAGTCGTCAACGGACTTACGCCGAAGCGAATGGAGTCTGGCGTCCGGAACGAACAAATAACGTCGGCTTCCGCTAGCGCCTCGACCAGGGCGTTGCCGCCGGCGTGGCGCAACGCGATATGGCCCCCGCGTGCCTCATAGACATGCGGCGAAGCGACCGATACACCCAGTGGGACCAGTTCCTGATCCGTCAGGTCGAGCAATAGTGTCGAAAGCTTTTCGTGCTTTTTCGCCGCGGCAGCGGGGGTGACGTCCGCCCAAACTGCCATTGCAGCTTGTAGTCCGACGGTACTAAGAACCGGCGGCGTGCCGATCAAGGCGCGCTTTGCGCCGCTCGCTGGGCGATAACCAAGCTCGAATGCGAATTGGTCGGCGTGACCGAGCCAGCCTTTGAGACCAAGGTCTAACCCGGTGTTATGCCGCGTCGCCACGAAGAAGAACGCAGGCGCCCCGGGGCCGCCGCAAAGGTACTTGTAGGTGCAACTGACCGCGAAGTCGGTCTCCGTGCCGTTCAAATCAATCGGTACCGCGCCGGCACCGTGGGAGAGATCCCACACCGTCAGGGCCCCGGCAGCATGCGCCGCGGCGTTGATCTTAGCCTGGTTGCGCCGGCGACTCGTGCGGTAGTCGACCAGGCTCAGGACGACGACCGCGGTTTCGGAATCGATCAGGGCGCAAATGTCGTCGTCCGAGTCGAGGCCGTCGCTTGCCAGCGCAAGCGAATGGCCGTGTCCGAGAAGGTCGATGGCGGCTTGTGTCGCATAGAGGTCGGTCGGAAAATTGACGGCCTCGGAAACGACCTTGCGCCGACCGTCACGAAGCCGGAGCGCGCCAACGACGGCTTTGAACAGGTTGATCGTTGTCGAGTCCGCGACGACGATTTCACCGGGTGCCGCGCCAACAATAGTGGCGATTCCGTCGCCAATCATCGTGGCAGCTTCGAGCCAGCCGGCTTCGCCCCAGCTGCGGCGGCGCGCCATTCCCCAATTGTCCTCGACGGTGCGGCGCAATCGGTCGGCCACATCCCGTGGCGGGGCGCCAATCGAGTTCGCATCCATATAGATGCGAGAACGATCGCCGGCGCCGGCGGATCGGATGAAGCGGTCGCCGATCGCCGCGAGCGGGTCCTTGCGGTCCTCAATAAGGCAGTCTTCGCGTGAAATGGGCACAGGTGCGGTTTCCCGGTGGCGGTGGGGGGCATTGTATCAGGGCGTGGGCAATTGTCTGTGGATCGCCTAAGTTATCGTTCCTCCTGGACGGCTTCCGAGCATGACCCAAGCAAAGGCTCCCCAATCGCTCCTGCGCGTCGCTGCCGATATTGGCGGGACATTCACGGACGTTGCCCTCGAGGTCGGTGCCGAACGCCACACCGCCAAGGTGTTGACCACACCCCGGGCGCCCGAGAAGGGCGTTCTAGAGGGGCTCGCAGCGGCACTCGGGAAGGCGGGCAAGAGTGTTGCCGACGTTGACGTCTTTTTGCACGGTACGACCCTCGCAACCAACGCGCTGATCGAGCGCAAAGGGGCCAAACTCGCCTTCGTGACGACTGAGGGATTCCGTGACGTCCTTGAAACCGGTTACGAGAAACGCTTCGAACAATACGACGTGTTTATGGACCGGCCGCCGCCGCTGGTCCCGCGGCATTTGCGCCTGACCGTGTCCGAACGCGTGGCCGCCGACGGAACCGTTCTAACGCCGTTGGACGAGCGCGCACTGGCGCAATTGGCGCCGACCCTCAAATCCGCAGGCGTCGAGGCCCTCGCTATCGGGTTCTTGAACTCCTACGTCAACCCGGACCATGAACGGCGCGCCCGCGAAGTATTTGCCGGCCACTTGCCCGATGTCTCGATCGCGGTGTCATCGGACGTTAGCCCGGAGATCAGGGAGTACGATCGCTTTTCGACCGCGTGCGCCAACGCCTATGTCCAACCGCTGATGGCCGGCTATCTCGGTCGGCTGTCGACGGCAATGACGGCAAGGGGCTTTCGCGGCGCGCTTCTGATGATGATGTCGGGTGGCGGTCTGACGACGTTGGAAACCGCGCAACGACTCCCGATCCGACTGGTCGAATCCGGTCCTGCGGGTGGCGCGATTTTGGCCAGCCACATCGCCCGTGAAAATGACCTTAGTGAGGTGCTGTCGTTCGACATGGGCGGCACGACGGCAAAGATCTGTCTGATTGCCGATGGCGAGCCCGAACGGGCACGGGTGTTCGAAGTCGCCCGTGCATACCGCAACCTGAAGGGGAGCGGTTGGCCTGTCCGGATTCCGGTAATCGAGATGGTCGAGATCGGTGCCGGCGGCGGCTCGATTGCGCGGGTCGATGCAATGCAGCGGATCACGGTAGGACCCGATAGCGCGGGCAGCGAGCCCGGTCCGGCCTGCTACGGGCGCGGCGGAAGGCACGCCACGGTCACCGATGCCAATCTTGCGCTTGGTCGGCTCAACCCGTCGCGTTTTGCCGGGGGCCGGTTCAGTTTGGATGGACCGAAAGCGGAGGCCGCCGTGGCGAAAGCCGTGGGCGCACCACTCGATCTCACAGGGCCTTGGGCAGCCGCCGGGATTAGCGAGATCGTCGAGGAGAACATGGCGAACGCGGCCCGCGTCCATGCGATTGAGCGCGGGCGTGTGATCGACCGTCACGTGATGATTGCCTTCGGCGGCGCCGCACCCCTCCATGCGACGCGCCTCGCCGCCAAGCTGGGGATCCGTCGCGTCGTCGTGCCCAAGGGTGCCGGCGTTGGATCGGCGATTGGTTTCCTGCGCGCGCCGGTCTCTTACCAAGTCGTGCGCAGCCTTCCGCAGAACCTGACCCGCGCGGACCATGACACCATCAACACAATGCTCGCCGCGATGGAAGCGGAAGCGCGCGAGATTGTGACACCCGGCGCACCGGGCGCGACCTTCGAGGTGCTGCGCGAAGTGGATCTGCGCTATACCGGGCAGGGCCACGAACTGACGATCGTTGTTCCGCAAGGCGCCGTTGGCGACGGCCATATGCGTGGCTTGATTGCGGGATTCGAAACGCAGTACCGCGCCCACTATGGATTGACGATCCCGGACATGGCGGTCGAAGCGATCACTTGGTCGGTCACCGTGGCCTCCAAGCCGGAGGAGACGACCGCTGCCACGGTATCGACTGGCGGTAGGGCGAACGGCGAACCGGTTGGTGTCCGGACCCTCTTCGAACCGCTGCGAGGCGAATCGGCGGAAATCGCCGAGTACTGGCGCGACGATCTTTCGCCGGGGCAAGTCGTCGCCGGTCCTGTCTTCATTGCCGAGGATGACACGACAACCGTGGTTGATCGCGGTTGGCAGGTGACGGTCGATGCGCGCGGCGTTCTTCACCTCGAAAGGACGGACGAATCATGACGTCGGATAATCCCCTGGCGCGGATCCATATGCAGGTTATGTGGAATCGTCTGATTTCGGTTGTCGAAGAGCAGGCGCAAGCACTTCTGCGTACAGCGTTCGGGTCGGTCGCCCGCGAAGCCGGCGATCTTTCCGCCGGCGTATACGATCTTCAGGGCCGGATGCTGGCGCAGGCGGTCACCGGCACGCCGGGCCACGTCAACACGATGGCGGTCGCGGTACAGCACTTTATCGATCGGTTTCCGCTCGCGGAAATGCAGGAAGGCGACGTTTTCACCACGAACGATCCGTGGCTTGGTACCGGTCATCTGTTCGATTTTGTCGTGGTCACGCCGGCCTTCCTCGACGGTCGGTTGGTGGCATTGCTGGCATCGACCTGCCATTTGGTTGATGTGGGCGGGCGTGGTTTTACCGCCGACGCCCGTAGTGTGTACGAAGAGGGCATCTTCATTCCGCACATGCGTCTAATCGAACAGGGGCGCTTGAATGAACCGCTGATGGATCTCATCGCGAACAATGTGCGCGAGCCAATTGAGGTCAAGGGCGACCTCTTGGCTTTAGTCAGTTGTAACGACACGGGTTGCCGACGCCTCGTGGATATGATGCGAGAATTCGGAATGACGTCGGTTGACGACCTCGCCGCGCACATTCTGGACAATTCTCGAAAAGCGATGATCGAGGCGATTGGGCGCGTTCCCAACGGCCGGTACGAGGCCGAGATGACGCTCGATGGATACGAAGAACCTGTCCGCTTGAAGCTCCGAATGACCGTCGAAGATGAACGTATCGTTCTCGACTACAGCGGGTCCTCGGCGGCGTCGGGTTACGGCGTCAATTCGCCGAAATGCTATTCGGACGCGTATTCGATCTTTGGCCTGAAGTGCATCATCGGACCCGAAATACCCAATAATGCCGGGTCGTTGGCACCAATGATCGTCGAGGCGGAGCCGGGCTCCATCGTCAATCCGCAGCATCCGTCGCCGGTCACCGCGCGTCATGTCGTTGGTCAGATGCTACCGGACATCGTGTTCGGGTGCCTCGATCAAGCGATCGAAGGTGGCGTGCAAGCCGAGAGCGCCGGGTCGATTTGGGTTCTCGCCGCCTCCGGCAGCACCCGCGCTGGCAACGCAGAGGGCCGCTTCAATACCATGAGTGTGAGCGTCGGCGGTGTCGGTGCCCGTCCGAACAAATCGGGCCTGAATTCGACAGCCTTCCCGTCGGGTGTGGGCGCGATTCCTGTGGAAGTTACCGAAGCAGGGTCGCCGCTGGTGTTTCGGCGCCGCGAGTTGCTGGCGGACTCAGCCGGTCCCGGTCGGCACCGCGGCGGTTTTGCCCAGGTGGTCGAACTCGAGTCGCGATCCGGCCTGCCGTTTACGGTGTCTGCGGCAACCTTCGACCGACTGGAGAATCCGGCCCGCGGTCGCCACGGCGGCCACAACGGGTCGCCGGGCGCCTTCGGTCTGGTTGACGGCGAAAGTTTCCATACCAAGGCGGTCCACGCGGTGCCGCCGGGGAGGCGGCTATACGCGAGACTGCCCGGCGGCGGTGGGTTTGGCGACCCGTTCGATCGGGAAGCGCGCGACGTCGCCGATGAAGTGCGGGCCGGGCTGGTGAGCGTCGAAGCGGCGCGCACCTCTTACGGTGTCGTTGTCACGGCGCAAGGGGAACTCGATGTGCCGGCGACTCAGGCGCTTCGTGAGGCGTCGGTCCGGTGAGCGTCGAGATTCCCGCTAGCCTGCGCCGCGTTCTTTCAGGACGGCGCAACGATCTTGAGGTTTTCGATTCGATCGATTTGTCCAAGACAGCGCTCCTTGCCGTCGATATGCAGCGGGCGTGGACCGACCCGGAGGGGCCCTGGTACTTCCCCCAGGCGCGAACGGTGATCGACCCGATCAACAGGTTGGCCGCAGCGGTGCGGTCCCGAGGATTGGTCGTATGGGTGCAGCACGTTACTGGCCCACACGGAACGCCTGACTACTGGGCCACCTACCTCGACAATTTCGTTTCCGACGCGCAACGCCAAGGTGCGCTTGCGGCGATCCAGGCGGGCAGTCCGTTTCGCGATCTGGAGCCGGCGTTGGACGTACAGGAGGCTGATTTACGGATCGAGAAGCGGCGTTACAGCGCATTCATCAGGACGTCGTCAAACTTGGAATGGGTCCTGCGCGAGCGCGGGATCGACACTGTGATCGTGACCGGCGTTCAGACCAATATGTGTGTCGAATCGACCGCGCGCGACGCGATGATGTTGGATTTCAAAGTCTTCATGCCGCACGACGCAGCAGCGGCGCGCACCGACGACGATCATCTCGCGGGTCTGCGAACGATCGCCCAGGTGTTCGCAGACATCCGGCCGGTGAACGACCTTCTCGCGTTGGTGGCGGCGCAGGTGGACCCTAAAATGCCTTGAAGGTCATCGTCGTGAAGGTATCCTTGATGCCGGGCACTTTTTGGACGCGCTCGGTCACGAAGTGGCCGATATCGGTGCCTTCTTCCAAATGAAATTTGACCAGAAGGTCGTATTTTCCGGACGTGGAATAAAGCTCACCGACCTCCTCGACATCGTCCATGATCTTCGATGCGCCATCGTAGGCGGTGCCTGGATCGCGTTTATCGTGAACGAAGAAG
>CAYGKG010000051.1:0-20944 GCA_964350495.1 uncultured Alphaproteobacteria bacterium | reverse complement strand
GCCCCATAGATGGTGGCGATCGCCGCAACGGCCGCAACCCTCTTCGCCGCGCTGGCCGGACCGATGGCCTATCTCGCCCCGATGGGCATGACGCCGTTGGTTGGATTCATCGCCCTCGCCCTATTTCTGGCAGCGTGGCCCGCCATGCGCGCCACCGAGCAAGGGGCGGGCGGGCGGGTCGTGCGCGCCGGTCGCGCGGTGTGGCCCTTGCTAGCGGTCGGTTTGGCGTCCGTCCTTTGGTCGCTGGAACCGTCGGCATCCGCCTACAAGACGGGGCAAATCGCCATTCTAGTCCTGTTCGGTCTGGTTCTGGTTCCGGCGCTCGGCAACGGGTCTACGGTCGGCGCGACCCGCGTCCTTGCCGCAGCCGCCGTCGGATTTCTGGCGATCACGCCGCTTATCCTCGCGGATATCGGCCTCGACGGTGCGCTCACCGGCTGGGTGCGGTCGGTGCCCGAAGGCGCGCTGGCGGCGAGCTACAGCCGCGGCGCAGCGGCCCACGCGCTCTTTTCGCTCCCGCTGGCGATCGGGTTATGGCGTCTCGGGCGGCGGCGCCTCGCCTTGGCGGTCCTGATCGTCGCACCAATGCCGTTTGCGCTCGAACAGACCTCGGCGCAACTCGCGCTGGTCGCCGGGCTGGGCGCCGCGGCGGCGGTCTTCGCGGTGCCGCACCTGCGCTGGCTCCTGCTGGCAGGACAGACGGTGTTCGTGTTGGCCGTGCCCCTGGCGTTGCCCTACGACAACCTCGACCGGCTGTGTCCGCTAATCGACAGCAAGGCGTCAGTCATCCACCGCGTGACGATCTGGAATTTCGCGCGCGAACGCTGGGCGGAGAAACCGGTCGCCGGCTGGGGGTTGGCCACGTCGCGCTTCATTCCGGGCGGGCAGGGCTACGCCGATTTCATGACGCCGTGCGGTCGAACCGTCGGCACCCTGCCCGACGGCGAACCCAATCTGCCACGCCTGCTGCCGCTTCACACCCACAATGCCGCCGTGCAAATCTGGCTCGAACTCGGCGCCGTCGGGGCGCTGGCGCTGGCGTGGCTGGTGGCGTCATTGAGTTTCCAAGGCTACGCCCGCGCTACCGACCGGATGGGCAAGGCCGCCGTCGCCGGCCTATCGTCAAGCGCGTTCGTCGTTGCCGTGGTCAGCTTCGGCGCCTGGCAGTCGTGGTGGTGGGCTACGATCGTCTTGGCGATCGGCCTGACGGCAGCAGCCCTTCAGTCTAACGGCGGAAGACCTTCCGCTGGGGCGCGGTAAACCTGGGTCAGCCAAATCCCGTTGTCGAAATCGCCGATTCTGTACGGCGCCAATCGCTCGATTTGGCGGCGGACATCCGCCGTCTCGGCGTTGTCGACAATAAGCAGGCCGCCCGGCGCCAGCAGCGCAGGCGCCTGGCGCAAACAGGCCGACCGAAAGTGGCCGTCAACCAGAACCACATCGAAAGCCGGCGGCACGAATCGATGGGGCGCCGCGGCATAGGCCTGGATCGTGTCGTCGTCGACGGCGTGGTCGCGGTGAACATCGATCGCCGGGAGATCGACGCGGGCGGTCAAACCGTCGCGCCGCAACCATTCTTCGACCTTGTCCCGCCAGGGTCGCCGTCCCTCGATACTGACCAGGGTCAGCCCCTGCCGCGCGAGCCAGAGGGTCGAGCGTCCCGCACCCCATTCGAGGCCGCGCATATCGGGGCGCAATTGCCGTTCGATAAACGGGATCGCGGCGGGCACCAGCCAGGGCGCGTCTGGATGATTGCGCTCGAACCGCGCCTGCCGGCGATAGGCCGGCGACAGCAACTCGACAATCGCGCGCCAGCCGGCCCAAAGCCCGCGCACGAGGCGGGAGCGATGCATCAATTCGGGCCCGAACAATCGGTTCGAAAGCCGCCGCGTGAGATCGAACAATCGGCGTCTGACGGTCATACCCGCACCATCAACGGCTCGGTCACAGGTCTATGTGCGGCATAGCTGGCATTGCTGCGCGCGCCGCCGTTCCCAATCTGGGCGGCTTGGTTGCGGCGATGACCGCAACCCTGCGCCACCGGGGTCCCGACGGCGAGGAGCGGTGGCTGGCGCCGGACGGCCGAGTCGCGCTCGGACACACCCGGCTGTCCATCGTCGACCTGTCGCCGCTTGGCTGCCAGCCGATGGCCAACGAAGACGAAACGCTATGGTTGAGTTTCAACGGCGAAATATACAATTGGCGCGCCCTGCGCGCGGACCTTGAGCAACGCGGCCACCGTTTTCGCTCAAACACCGACTCGGAAGTGATCCTGCATCTGTGGGAAGAAGAGGGCGAAGCCGCGCTAACCCGTCTACACGGCATGTTCGCATTCCTGCTTTACGACACCAAGACCGAACGGCTGATTGCCGCCCGCGACCGCGTCGGCAAGAAACCATTGGTCTATGCCCATTGGGACGGCGGTGTCGCGCTCGCGTCGGAAATCCCCGCGCTGTTGCAACTGCCCGCGATCGAGCGGGCGATCGACCCCGAAGCGGTGGCGCTCTATTTGATCGACAACATGCGCCACGTTCCCGATCCGTGGACCATCTACCGCGACATCCGGCGGCTGCCCGCGGGCCACGCCATGAGCATTCAAAGCGGCGCGGTTGAGCGAATCTGGCGCTACTGGCATCCGCCTTTGGTTAGCCGAGATGCCACCCCCGCGCAAGCAGCCGCAGTGTTGGATCGGGCCGTCGCGTTGCGCAAGGAAGCCGATGTCGAGGTTGCCGTGTTGCTGTCGGGCGGCGTCGATTCCTCGGCGATCGCCCAGTCGATGGTCGCGGCCGGCGCGGTCGGTACGCGCAGCTACGTTTTGGGGCGCGACGCGGGCGACGACGAACTCCCCCGGGCGCGGGCAATGGCCGACCGCCTGGGCACGCGACACAAGGAAGTGCTGTTCGATCCGGACCGCCATCACGATGGGCTGGAAGAGCTCCTGGCGCGGCACGGCGAACCGATCGCCTTGCTGCCGCTGGTGCATACGCTGCAACTATGCCGCGCGATCCAAGCCGATGGGGTCAAAGTTGTCCTCACCGGACACGGCGCCGACGAGATTTTTTTTGGGTATTCAAGCCACCTTCAACAGGCGTTGCTCAGCCGAATCGAAGCGGTCACGCCGGCGGTCGTCCGTCCGTTATGGCGGCTTCTGACCCGGCTAAAGCGGCTCCCCGAACGGCTTCGTCTCGGCGCCTTGGTCCTTGGCACGCCCGCGGGACAGCGCCGGGCCGCACTCCTTGGACACAGCGCCGCCGCGGTCTGGCCACGCTTGTTGGCGGGATCGATGCAGCCCGACCCATCGCGCCTTACCGAACGTTGGGCGGCCCAACTGCCGATCGGCAAACGTCCGCGCGCCTACATCGACGAGGCGGCGCTGACCGCCCTTCTCAGCGAGAACGCGCCCTCCGTCACCATTGCGGGCGATCTACCGGCGATGGCCGCCGGGATCGAAACCCGCAGCCCGTTCCTCGACCAAGACATGGTCGATCTCGCTTTGGCGACGCCCTTCCGACGTAAGGTGCGCCGCTTGTTCGATCCGGCCGGCCTCAAGTGGATCCTGAAGCAGGCCCTGCGGGGCCGTGTGCCGGATGCTCTCCTGTTCGCGCCCAAGCGCGGATTCGGCACCAACATCCAGGAATCGGACCTGTTGGCAGGGTCTTGGCGCGCCCGCGTCGATCAAGCCTTTGCCGCCTTCGACGACCTCGACGGACTGCTCAACGCCGAGGCCGCACGCGACCTGTGGCGCGGGTTTCAGGCCGCGCCCAGCGCACGCGTTGCCCAGATAGTCTTCAAACTATATGTAGTACAGCTTTGGCGCCGGAGCATGGCGAGAGGTTGAGCCCGTTGAGCAACGACGCGTCCAAATACCTCGAACAATATGAGCGCCACCGAGCCGCCGGAGACGGTAGCCGCCGATTCCTCGGACTCGCATCGTTCCTGCGTGGACGCCTCGATAAACAAGCCGCGCGCCTGGGCCAGGTCGGGCGACATGCCTTGTTTCTGCCGCGCGCGCTCGAACTGTGCGGCATCGCTGATGACGGCGCGCGCACCGTGATGGAGTTCGGTGCGGGCGACGGGTGGGCGATGCACTATAGGCGGCCCGGGTTACGGCGCATTGCGGTGGACGCGAGCAGCAACTTCGCGCCGCGTCTGGCGGAACTCGGGATCGAGTTCGTCGAACACGATCTATCGGCGGGCGGTCTCCCCGGCGCCGACGGCAGCGTCGATCTGATCATCGTCAATCACTTGATCGAGCACCTGTCGGACCCACGCATCATGCTGGCCGAATGCCACCGGTTGCTTCGCCCGGGCGGCGCGCTTTACCTGCGCACTCCGAATATCGCGCGCGTGGGCTGGCGCTTCTATGACGACTACACCCACGTCAAACCGTTCACCCCGACCGGGCTTCGCGAGTTGTGCGCGGCGCACGGTTTTGCTGCGGTGTTTTGCTTCGCCTCGGACCATTCTCGCATCAACCTCGACATCCTCAGCCGAGGGCGTCTGCGACGTCTCCTGTTCGGGCGTTTGCTCGGTGGCGCAGAGATCGAAGCCGCCTTCACGAAATGATCGCTTGGGTTCGCGCCAGAACGCGCACCGTCATTGGACACGTCCTGGGCGACCGGGACTATACCGGCGCCCTCGTTTCCGGTTACGCCCAAATGGCGGTGAATGCCGCCGTTCAGCTGGCGATGGTGCCGCTTTATCTCGAAACCATCGGCCGCGCCGGTTTCGGCTTTCTCATGGTGTTGCTCGCACTCGCCACCTACATCGCCGTTGGCGCTTTGTGGCTCACCGGCGGCGCGACCCGCACGTTGGGCGAAATGGCGGCGCGCAACGACAGGACCGGCTTTGCCCAGGTCTGGGCGGCGGGAAAGACCGCGGCGCTGATTTATGCCGGCGCGATTGCGGCGCTCGCGCTGGCCGCCGTCGCCCTGTTCCCCGGCGCCCTCGGCGAACAGGCTGGCGCGGTGCCCGGCGTCTGGATGGCACTTGTTTTCTTTGCCCTCAATCTCGTCGCCAGTTGGTCGCTGGCGATCGACCGCGTCGGTCTCAACGTCACGCGGCACCAGACTTGGTCGAACGTACTGGCGATCGGCGCCCAGCTTATTTTCGTCGGTCTTGCCGTGCCCTTGCTCCTTGGCGGCGGCGGTCTCGCGAGCGTCACCGGCGCCCTGCTCGTCGGCAACGTCGTCGCGCTGTTAGCCGCAGGTATTCTTTGGCGCCATCTCGGCTACCGGCATCGTTGGTTGGAAAATCTCGCCGCCCAACGCGCCCACCTCGCCGCAATGCTGTCGCGGCGCGGTCGCTACTTCACCATCTACGGCGTTCTCTCGCTCACGTTACAAGCTGACATCTTGATTATCACGATGATTGGCGGGCCGCTGCTCGCGGCGGATTTCGCCCTGGTCTGGAAAATCGCCGAGGTCGTCGTCGTCGCACTGGGCCGGATTCCTGACGCGCTCCAACCGCGCATCATTCACCACGACGTCCGCGGCGAACACGACCAACTCGGCACGGCGTTGCGGCGAGTCGACCGCACGATGATCGCGGCGGCGGTGACCTTCGCGATAATCTATGCCGCGGCCGGATCGTCCGTCGTCGATCTCTGGGTCGGTGCCGACCACGCCCCGGACGCGCCCTTCGCGTTCATCCTCGCCGGCGGTGCCGCGATGTGGCTGGCGATCGCGAAACTTCCGGTGGCCAAGGCGTTTGTTACCCTGCGGCTGCGCCCGTTGGTCGCGATCATGGGCGTGGAACTCGCAGCGAAAATCGCTTTGATCGTCGCGCTGGTCGGTCCGATCGGTTTCCTGGCGCCGCTGGCGGCAATCAACATTACCCATCTCTTCGGTGCGGCCTGGGCCTATCGCTGGCTTCTGCGCAAGACTGCGCGGGACTAGAGTGCCCACGATGAATAAAGACCGATCGACGACGCGGGAACGCAGCCCCGGACACACCGCCTTCGGCGACTGCGCGACATCTCAACCAAAGCTCGCCACACGGGACACGGAGACCGCGATTTGACCGATCTGACCGACATCTTCCCCGTGCGGCTCGATGCCGACCTCGCTGCGCTCTGGTCGGGTTGGCTCGATCATACCCGCACAACCATGCACATCGACCACGCCGGAACCGGCGACGACCTAAGCAGTCACATGCGCGACTGCTTCGTTGCGGTAGATTCCCAGTTGGACGACGCGCTGCGTCGCCTCGGATCGGCGCTGCCGCAGTCGATCGACCGCATCCTCGAGGTCGGTTGCTCCACCGGGTTCAAAACATTTGCGTTGCAGCACCGCTTCCCGAATGCTGCGGTCGCCGGCGTCGACCCCGACGCGGACGGTATCGCCCTCGCGCGCGGGATGGCCGCGCGGCTCGACGCGGCGCGCTTTCCGCGCACCCCGACGTTCACCGAAGCGGTCGGCGAAAACCTTCCAATCGACGACAACAGTATCGATCTGATCGTGTGCATCACGACCATCGAACATGTCGCCAACGTTGACGACTGCCTGGCGGAGATGGCGCGCGTGCTGCGCCCCGGCGGCGTTCTTTATCTGGAAGCGCCGAACTATCTCTGGCCTTACGAGCCCCACGTCCGCGCGCTCATGCCACCGCTATGCCCCAAGCCGTTGCTGCGCATACTGGTGCGGCTGCAAGGCAACGGCGCCCACGCCGGTTTTGTCGATCACCTCAAATTCGTCCACCCCCACTGGATGGAACGTCGTTTCGATGCGCTCGGTCTCGGCTGGCGCAATCTCTACCTTGAGAAGATCCGCGACATTTTTGACGGCAGCGCCGATGCGATCGCGTATCGCCGCCTCGCGGGCGTGCTGCGCCGTCTCGGCCGCTGGCGCCTGGGATCGTCGATGCTGGCGCCTTTCGCGTGGACCGGCGTCTATCCTTCGGTCATGTATGGCGCGACGAAACCCCGTACCGAAGCATGAGCCTGTGACCGCACCGACGGTTTGGTTCTACCCCCACAGTGTGCTGCGGCCGCGGCAACTCGACGTCATCCGCGCCTGGCCCCTAGGGCGGGTCGTCAACCCGCAGCTTGCCACGCAGGCAGCCCCGGCTCTGGCCGGACCCGGCGCACGACCGGCGGCGCACCGGGCCGGGCTGTTGCGTCACCTGCCGCTACCCAACATCAAGCGGCGCCCACGCGGCCTGCCGTCGGATGCCGCGGTCTATTTATGGGGTGGCGTCGTCGACCGCGGCCCGTTCATCACCGACCTCGACACGCCCTACTCGCTGACCGGCTACAACCTCGCGGCCCTGCCGCTCTGGCGCGGCGTCCTCGGTCGCATCCTGCGTAGCCGCCGTTGCCTGGAAATTCGCTGCATGAGCGCCGCGTGCCGGCGGTCGCTCGAACTGGAATTCGGTGCGAAAACGGCAACGAAGGCGACGGTGCATTACCCGCGTCTTGCCGATGCGCCGCGCGCCGCGCCGCCGCGCGCTGCGGCGGAATCTTGGGATGGACCGCGTTTTTTGTTCGTCGGCACCCAGTTCGAAATCAAGGGCGGTGCCGCCCTGTTGCGCGCTTTTGCCGCTGTCCGCGCGACCCTGCCAGCCGCGCATCTCGACCTGGTCACCCACCTGCCGGCGGATCGTCGGGCGCTGGCAAACCAACCCGGTGTCAGCGTCCATGCGGCCGTCGTCGGTCGGGCGGAACTATGGCAGCGCTTCTTTCGCCACGCCGACGTTCTGGTCTTGCCGACCTACGTCGACAGCTTCGGCATGGTCGTCCTGGAGGCGTTGGCCCACGGTCTTGCGCTGGTGACGACCGACCTCTATGCCCTTCCCGAAATGGTCAATGACGGCATCAACGGTGCGCTGCTGCGCGCACCCCTATCGATCTGGGACGACTACCGTCCGAGCCCGCTTTACCGCGCCCTAGGCACCGCACCGGATGTCGCAGCGACCCTCGACACGGCGATTTTTGAGCGCGCGTTGGCGACCGCGATGATCGGACTCGGCGACCGGGCCAAACTGCGCGCGGCCCAGATCGCCAGCCGGCTACTCTACGAGACGCGATTCGCGGCATGACGACACCGTCGCCCGACCTCTCGGTTGTCATCCCGG
Organism: uncultured Alphaproteobacteria bacterium; assembly: GCA_964350495.1. GTDB lineage: Bacteria > Pseudomonadota > Alphaproteobacteria > SHVP01 > SHVP01 > CALJDF01. The sequence goes on along the minus strand of CAYGKG010000051.1, from coordinate 12,871 downwards.
CCTACAATGCGGCTGCGACCGTCGATGCGACGCTTCGCTCGGTGTTCGCACCGGCGGCGCGCCCAACGTTGGATGTCGTGGTCGTCGATGACGGCAGCGACGACAGCGCCGCCCTGCGGGAGGTTGTCGCCGCGCACGCACACGTACGCCTCGTCGCCCATGATCGCAACCGGGGCATGAGCGCCGCGCGCAACACCGGCATTGCCGCCAGTCACGGCGTCCTCGTCACCATTCTCGATGCCGACGATACGCTGGTACCGGAGTGGCCCGCGCGCCTGAACCAAATTCTCTCGGCTTGGCCGACCGAATCGAATCTTTGTTTCGCCGGTTGCCTCAACCTGAGCGGCACACCGACCATGCGGAACCCCGGCTTCAGCGGCCCGATCGACCTGCCGACATTCTTGTCCGAACGGTATGCCGGTGAGTATTTGCCGGTGTTCCGCGGCGACTACGTCCGCGCCAAACCCTACGTCGACATCGGCACCCGAAAATCCTGCGGCAATCTGTCGTACGTTGCGTGGGTACAGGACGCGGCGATCTACGTGTCGGCAGTCGTGCTGCGCATCTACGACGATTCGCGCGCCGGCGCGGTCAGCCGCAACTGGTTGAGAGGCACCAAGGCGGGCGAGAGCGTTCGCTGCCTGGAAGAAGAGCTCAGCCGCTACGGCGATTTGTTTGCCCGCCTTGCACCGGGCAAACTGGCCGAACGCTGGCTCAAACTCGCGGTCTATCGCCGCGCCGCCGGGCAACCCGGCGCCTGGTCCGCGTGGCGCCGGGGTGCGCCAGGCGCACCGTTGGCGAGCGTCGCGGCCGCGCTAATGGTGGCGTTGGGTCCAAGCGCAACGACAGCGCTGGTCGCGGTGGCCCGGCGCGCGAAAGTGGTGAAACGATATGGCTGATGCACCATCGGATTACTACGAACGGTTCTGGGCCGACGCTGAGTACACCCTAGAATACGCCTGGGATTCGGCGCGCCGCGACCGCCTTCCCGCGGTGCAAGCCGTCGCTACGAGCCGCCTGCCATTCGGGCGCGCCCTCGATTTTGGCTGCGGCAACGGCGTGTTCACCCATTGGATGTTCGAGAACGGCGTCGCGCGCGACATCGTCGGGTACGACGTATCGGCAACCGGCACCCGCTTCGCCCAGGAAAAATTTGGCCGTCCCGGTTTAGCTTATCGCCGGTTCGACCCTGCCGAAGGATTGCCCGACATGGCGCGCGGTTTCGACGCGGTCATCGCCTCGCACGTGCTGGAACACGTGCCCGATCCGCTCGCGACGCTCATCGACCTTAAATCACGCGGCGACTGGTTGATCGTCGAGGTACCGCTGGAAAGCGCGCTCGCCCCCAACACCTATTTCCGGCTGACCGGCCGCGACCGTTTGGCCAATCCCGTCGGGCATCTGCATTTTTGGACCCGCGCCCAGTTCGATGCCCTTCTGCAAGCGGCCGGACTCACGGTAGAGGCGCGCCACCACTACGCGTCGGCACCGTTTTCCCCCTACACCGCCCGGTGGAAAACTGGAATCGAGCGCGCGGCGCTCGCGGTGCTGGGCTTGCGCACCTACGGCCGCCTGCTGGCCACGCACTACTGCGTGCTCGCGCGCGCGGCGCGTTAGGGCCGACCCGGTATGTGCGGCATCGTCGGCTGGATCGGCGAAAGCTGCGCCCCCGACGCCGCGGATGTGACCAAGCGGATGCTCGCGGCGATGGCCCGTCGCGGTCCGGACGGCGAGGGCGCATGGACCGACACCCAGGCCGGCGTGTGGATCGGCCACCGCCGACTCTCGGTCCTCGACCTCAGCCAAGCCGGTCATCAACCGATGCGTTCGCCGTCGGGCCGCTACGTATTGAGCTACAACGGCGAGATCTACAATCATCCTGCCTTGCGAACGGATCTGATCGCGCGCGGCGTCGCCTTCCGCGGAACCGGCGACAGCGAGACCCTGCTGGCGCTGATCGACCGTGTCGGGATCGAAGCGGCGCTGCCGCAGCTCAACGGAATGTTTGCCTTCGCTCTGTGGGACCGGGCGGAACACACGCTGTGGCTGGCGCGCGACCGCGTTGGAATCAAGCCGCTGGTCTATGCGACCGCGCCGGGACAGATCGCCTTTGCCTCCGACCTCTCCGGCCTGCGTCCACTACCGTGGCTGAACCGCGATCTCGATCCGGGCGCCGTCGCCGACTATTTCCGCTACCTCTGCGCACCGTCGCCGGCGAGCATTGTTTCGGGCGCGCGCAAGTTGGCGCCCGGCGGGCTGCTGCGGTGGCGGGCGGGTGACGTCACCCTCAGCCAGTGGTGGCGAATCGACGACGCGATCGCCGTAGCCCACGCGGAGCAACCGCGCGACGACCTCGGTGCGGCGGTCGAGGAGCTCCAGACGCTGCTGAACGACGCGGTTCGCGGGCAGTTGATCTCCGACGTCCCGCTAGGCGCGTTCCTCTCGGGCGGCATCGATTCGGCCCTTGTCACGGCGACCATGCGCGACGGGACGGTGCCCCGCACCTTCACCGTCGGGTTTCCCGGCAGCGCCGGCGACGAAGCCGACGCAGCCGCCGCGACAGCCCGTCATCTCGGCGTCGACCACCGGGGGATCGTGCTGTCGCCGGACGAGGCGATGGCCCTGGTCGGCACGGTGTCGTCGATCTACGACGAGCCCTTCGCGGACGCCTCCGCCGTGCCGACCGCGCTGCTGTGCCGCGGCGCCCGCGACCATGTCACGGTCGCCCTCGCAGGGGACGGCGGCGACGAGTTGTTCGGCGGCTACCCACGCTATTTCCACGGTGCGCGGATTGAGCGGTTGCGCGGGCAGCTGGGTCGGCGCGGGAGCCGCGCATTGGCCGGGGCCCTTACAGCGATGCCGGCACCGGTTGCCCACGCGCTGGGCGGCCTGCTGCCGGGCGGCGGCGGGAGCGAAGGCGGCGCGGCCCGGCTACGGCGTCTTGCAGCCTATTTCGCCACCGACCGCGCCGACACCTACCGCGACGCTGTGGCCGCGTGGCGCACGCCGCCGTTGCTCGACCCCGATTGGCAGACCGCCGAGACCGGCGCCGTGAATATCGATCGCTACGCGGCGCTGCCGTGGGCCGAGGCGATGATGGCGGTCGACCAGGGCAGCTACCTGCCCGACGATATCCTGACCAAGACCGACCGAGCGTCGATGGCGGTCGGCCTCGAGGTTCGCGTGCCGTTGCTCGACCACCGCCTGTTGGAGTTTTCCTGGCGTCTGGCACCGCAGCTGAAGTGGGGCGACTCCGCGATCGCCGGCAAACGCATTCTGCGCGCACTGCTCGCCCGGTCGCTGCCGAAGGAATTCATCGACCGGCCCAAGATGGGATTCGGCGCGCCGCTCGCCGATTGGTTGCGTGGCCCGCTCCGCAGATGGGCGGCCGATATCCTGGCGCCCGACGCCATCCGGCGCGACGGTATCCTCGATGCCGCCGCCGTCACGGCGGCCTGGACACGGTTCAGCGTAACCGGCGCCGACTTCCAACTAGTTTGGACAGCCATCCAATGGCTGCAATGGCGGGAGGCGTGGCGTGAGCGTCCCTGACCGCGCACCGATCCGCCTCCTTCACGTCATCACCTCGCTCAATATGGGCGGCGCGGAGCGCATGCTGGTGAAACTCGTCGGCGGCCTCGACCCGGCGGTCTATCACAACACCATCGTCACGCTGACCGGCGACGGAGAACTCAACGCCGCCGCGCGCGACGCTGGCGCGCGCGTGCATGAACTCGGGATGAGCGGGGCGCGGGATATGCCGCGCGCGCTCTGGCGCTTGCGGCGAATCGTCGGTGCGGTGCAACCCGATATCGTGCAAAGCTGGCTCTATCACGCCGACCTTCTGGCGACGCTCGCCGCCGGTGCGGCGCCGCACGCCCGGTTGGTATGGACCATTCGGTGCAGCGACATGGCCTTGGCGCGCTATGGCCGCGGCACCGCGATTGTACTGGGGTTGCTCGCCCGGTTGTCGCATCGTCCGGACTTGGTCCTCGCCAACAGCCGGGCCGGGCTCGACTGGCACCTTAAGCGTGGCTATCGCCCCCGCGCCGAGGACCTCATCCCGAATGGGTTCGACCTCGCGCGCTTCCGGCCGGATCCGCCGGCGGGCGCAGCGGCGCGGCGCGCGCTCGGGATTCCGCAGGACGCGTTGGTGGTGGGCACAGTGGCGCGGGTCGACCCGATGAAGGATTACGACACGTTCCTCGCCGCCATGGCGCTGCTGGCCGAGACCGAGCCGCGCCTGTACGTCGTCGCGGTCGGTAAAGACACAGAGTCCCTCGACGAACCCACCGGCGCGCTCATGGGGCGGCTCCACCGGTTGGGCCTGCGCCACGATGTCGAGCGGCTGCTACCGGCGTTCGACGTGTTTTGCCTGGCCTCCGCCTTTGGCGAGGGGTTCCCCAATGTCCTGGGCGAGGCCCTGGCGTGCGGCGTGCCGGGCGTGGTGACCGACGTGGGCGACGCGGCGGCGATCCTAGGGGACTGCGGGCGCGTCGTGGTGCCGGGCGATGCCGTGGCCCTGGCGGCCGGCGTACGCGACCTGCTGCAACGGAGCCAAACGGAACGGGCGGCCTTGGGCCGCACTGGGGCAGCGCGGATGGCGGCGCACTATGATATCGGTCAGGTGGTCCGGCAGTTCGCCGAGACTTACCGTCGCTTGATGGCAAACCCACCAATCTAGGGACAGCGTCCTAGGCGGCGCGCTTCATCGCCGCGCTGAACGCCCGGGTGCCAAGACGGGCTTCCTTAAGGGTGAGGGCGTGCAGGCTGGTTTCAAACAGGGGCCGAAAGCGCGCGGCGATCGCCTCGTCGCCGAGGGGTTGCTGCGCGGCGACGACGGTCAGCGCGGCACGGGCGGCGCGGCAATAGTCGGCAACGGCGGCGTCATCGAGTTCGACCGTCTGCGCGACCAGCGGCGCGGCATCGGCGCCAGCGCGGACCGTGACGATATAGTTGATCCGCACCCGTTGGTCGCGATTGAGAATGCCGCGGTGGTAGGTGGTGCTAGGCCAGGTGAGGTATTCGTTCGATTCTAGGCGCGGCGTCGCCACGCGTTTGATGCCGGCAGCGCGGGCCGCTCGGGCCGCGGCGCGCGTCATGTCGAGGGGCAGGTCGGGCAGAAAAGAAATTGCCGCGCCGGTCCCGCGCAGCGGCAGCCAGTGCATCTGGCGTGCGCGGTCGTCAGCGTCGCGGTGCCAGACCCCCTCGTCCCATCGGTCATCGTGGAAGTGCACCATGATATAGGGCAGTTCGAGAACGTCCGCCGCGATCGCGCCGCGGAAGGTGTGGAACAAATTGCCATCGTGGGCGATGACACCCTTAAGGATCGCCTTGACCATTTCGGTATCGAGCGCGCACGCTGCCATTGAATCTAAGCGCACGTCGAGCGCCTTTTCGCACAGGTCCACGAGCGACGCAGCGCGCTGCTGCATCGTGCCGAGCGCGGGATTGCGGTGCTTTGAGTAGGTCATGGTCTCTTCACTTGTCCTCGACCGGCTTGGGTCGAGAACCCTGCTGGGGGTCGGTGCGGCAGTCCCTGGTCGGCCCGTTATTCCTTCAACCAGCGACGCTGCCAATGCGCCAGGACGATAACATTCCACAAACTTTGCTGCCAGTTGCGGCGCTCGGCGAGATGCTCTTGCCACCGTCGGTCGATGGCGTCGGCCCGGACCAACCCGCCTGCCGTCGCGCCCGGCCCGGCGAGATCGGGTTCGGCCCAGCCGCGTAACGGACCGCGCAACCAGTCGCCGATCGGCACGCCGAAGCCCATCTTCGGCCGTTCGATCAGGTGGCGCGGCACCCGGCGGTAGAGAACCTGGCGCAGCGCCCACTTCGCCGTCCCGTCGCCGACGAGTTCCCGCGGATCGGTACGCCAGATCATTTCGACGATGCGGTGATCGAGCAGCGGGACCCGAGCTTCCAGACTGGTCGCCATACTGGCGCGGTCGACCTTGGCCAAAATCGATTCCGGTAGGTAGGTCAGGATGTCGACGTACTGAAAGCGCCGGGGCAAGCCGAGCGCGCGCGGCGGATCGGCGATCGCCGGCAGCGGGTCTTGGGCGGCAGCCCGCGCGGATATCGAGGCAGGCTCGGCCCACAAACTGACCAGGCGGCGGTAAAGCGCGATCGGATCGCCCGCCGGTAACAGATCGGCGACCTTAGCCAGTCGGTCTGCGCTGTACGGCGCGCCGGGCGGGCCCAACGGCAGGACGCGGAGCAGCGGCCCAAGGGCCCGGATAGTCGCCTGGGCCACCGCGCCAAACGGCCAGGGCAAACGGCGCGCGAGGGCCCACGCCCTTTGCGCCAGGCGGTAGTGATTGTAGCCCGCGAACAATTCGTCGCCGCCGTCGCCCGACAGCGCCACCGTCACCTGCCCGCGCGCCAGTTTCGAGACCGCATACATCGGAATGAGCGAGACGTCGGCATTGGGCTCGTCCAAATTGTCGATCATGGTGGCAAGCACGCCCGGCACGTCGGCGGGCGTCAGCCGCAGTTCGGTGTGATCGGTGCCGAGGTGATCGGCGACGGCGCGGGCATGCGCGGTTTCATCGAAGCCCGCGGCATCGAAGCCGACGGCAAAAGTCTGCGTGGGCGTTTGGGCGCGGGCCTGCATCGCGGCGACAACCGTCGCGCTGTCGACCCCGCCCGAAAGAAATGCCCCCAGCGGCACATCGGACACCATCTGGCGGGCAACCGCGTCGTCGATCAGCTCGGCCAGCGCGGCCGGATCGAACGGCGTCGGCGCGGCCTGCCCCGCCGTGGCAATGGCGCGCAAATCCCACCAGCACCGCTCATCGACGCTACCGTCGGCGTCGATCTCGGCGAGCCAGCCGCCGGGTAGCTTGCGAATGCCGCGATAGATCGACAGCGGTGCCGGGACATAGCCGTAACGCAGGTAGGCGCCGAGCCCATCGCCGTCGATTGCGGGTGTAAAGTCGGGATGCGCGAAAAAGGCCTTGGGTTGCGAGGCGAACAGCAACGATCCGTTGGCCCAGCCCCAATAGAGCGGTTTGACGCCGAGGCGGTCGCGCACCAGCCATAGTTTGCGTTCGCTGCAATCCCAGGCGGCGAAGGCGAAGATCCCGTTGGCCCGCTGCGCCGCCGCCTCGACGCCGATCGCCTCGATGGTTTCAAGCAGCACCTCGGTATCGGCATGGCCGCGCAGCGTCAGCTCGCGGTCGGCGATGCCCGCGCGCATCTCGTCGGTGTTGTAGAGCTCGCCGTTATAGACGATGACCCAGCGCCCGCTGGCCGACACCATGGGTTGGGTGCCAGCGTCGCTCGCGTCGATGATGGCCAGGCGGCGGTGACCAAAGGCGACGCCGCTCTCCGCGTCCGCCCAGGTCCCGCTGCCGTCGGGACCACGCGCGGTCAACCGCTCCGCCATCTTGGCGCCGGTATCGATCAGATTGTGGCGGGACATCGCCCGACGAAGATCAATAAACCCGGCTATTCCACACATGGACGGGGGCGTCCCCTTTAAGGTTTTCAGGTATTGAACGCCACGCGTCCCTAGGCACCCAACCACAACACGCCGCACCATCGCTCTGCCGCTTGGCGGCGACCGGGTCGTCCGATGCTAGGGCACCCCGTTCCTGTCTACCACGACAGGGCCCGCGCCGAGGAACGAAAGATCGAATTGCCGCCCGCGCGCGCAAGTTTCGCCTAGGGGGCGATACCGGCTTGGAGCGCGATGTAGGCCGCATAGGCGACCAGTAGAACCGCCCCTACGGGCCGCCCCAACCGTTTGAAGGCAAACAGAAGGACAGCGGCGGCGACGGCCACCCCGAGCATCACCGGTCCGTCGATGGCACCGAAGCGCGGCGCGACCGGAACCTGTGCAATGAGCGCCGTCACCCCGAGAATCGCGAGAATGTTGAAGATGTTGCTGCCGATAACGTTCGCCAGCGCGATTTCCCCGTGGCGACGCACTGCCGCCACAATGGACGTAGCCAATTCAGGCAACGATGTTCCGACAGCGACGATGGTAAGGCCGATAATTGCTTCGGAAATGCCGAGGCTGGTCGCGATTCCGCGCGCGCCTTCGACCATAGACCAGGCACCGCCCACCAGTAGCGCGATGCCCGCCGCCGCCGCAAACGCCGCCACCGCGAGGGATCGAGGCCGCATTTCGACGGCGTCAGCTTCCGCCTCGAGCACCGACGCCTTGCGGCGGCGTTCCACAAGGTAGGTTGCCGCGAGGTACAACAGAAAACCCGCGAACAATGCGGCGCCCGCCACGACCCCGAGCCGACTTTGCTGCAACATGATTGTCAGCCACACCGAAACGGCGACCATGACGATCACGTCTCGCCGGATCGTCCGGTCGGCGTTCGCGATCGGCGCGATCAGCGCGGCGAGCCCCACGATCAACAAAACGTTCGCGATGTTGGACCCGACGATATTTCCAATCGCGATATCGGGCGATCCCGCCAGCGACGCTTGGACCGACACCAGCAATTCGGGCGTGGAGGTACCGAAACCGACGATGACCAGGCCGACCACAAACTTGGAGATGCCGAAGCGCTCGGCGAGCGACACGCTGCCGCGCACCAGCGCCTCGCCGCCGAAAAACAGCAACAGCAGCCCAAACAGCAGCAAGCCGAGATTCAGGATCAATCGACTATTCCTCCCAAGCCGGCGTAACTCATGATCGACGGCTTCGTCCTACATGGGCGCGCGCGGCCCCTATTTCAGGGTGCCGAAAAAATATTCCTCAAAGGATCCGTCAGACTAGTCCGACCAACCCACGATCAAGGCGCCCAGGGCGGAATCCCCGACCGAAGGTTGGTAGGGGTGGTCTCACCGTAGAGGCATGACCACCGGTCGCATCGGTGAACCGGTCGCGCCGCGCAGCTTGATGGACGCCCCAAAGAAGGCGAACTCATAGAGCTTGTCGTTCGACAGATCCTCCAAATAGGCCAGTTCAAGGATCGGGACGCCGGCTTCTGCCAGCAGATAACAATGAACCGGCAAATAGTTCGTCGCATCGGCGGCCGGCACCTGCTCAAACGACAGCGTGTCCGTGCCGATCATGATGGCGCCATGCTTTGCAATGTATTCGGCCCCTTCGAGATTCAGACCGGGGCTATTGTCGGAGTAGGCCATGTCCGGGAAGAGCCGCATCTGACCTGTCCGGACCAACACCACATCGCCGGGAAGGATTTTTGTGCCCTGCATCTTGAGGGCCCCTTCGATGTCGTCTTTGCCGATGGGGTGGCTTGCAGCCAAGGTATCCACACCGTGGAACGCTGCAACGTCAATCAGAACGCCGCGCGCGAGAATCGGCGGAATGGTTTCGGCACCGCAGACATCCCACGTTCGGCTGCCAAGATGGTCTTTCGTGGTGAAGCCGTTGAAGATTTCGTTGCGGTAGCCGAAGTGATTGAGCGTATCGATGTGGGTTCCGGTGTGGGTGTACATCGAGATTGCATCCCCCGAGTAGGCCACAAGTTTGTTCACCTCATCGGTCGTGTCCATGAGGTTGGCCACGACTTCGCCCTCCGGCGTGTGGGTCATCCAGATTTGGAAGGGCGGGTCGCCAGCCCCGAACCAGCCGGGCATGCCGACGAAATTGTCCACGGAGAGATCGAACACTTTGGCCGCATCGGTGTTGCCGATGATCTTTGATCGGGACGCCGCATCGATAAGATTGAGCATGCCGATTTGGTCATCGCTGCCGAACGGGCTCTTGCTGACTTTCTGGAATTCCGCGTTGTACGCAATGATGCTGTCCTTCACCGCAGCATCGACATAACAAGCCCCACACATCCGCGTTCTCCTTGGTCAGTTCCCGGTGAATCTTAAGTCTGTTTCAATACCCGCTTTATGGCAGATGCTTCTGACCGACGGCCACCCCCTCGGATAGCGATCGGCCTGCGACGATCCTTGCGGACAATTTTTCCTACACCCAGTCCGACCCAATCGTCGGCCCACTGTAGTGGCTGGGATAGTCCAAGAAAAAGGTGAAACAAACGCGGTCTCCAAGACGCAGGCCGGCGCACAAAAGCGAAAGCCCGCGGTCTCCCGCGGGCTTTGTGCATCTTGAAACTGGAGCGGGCGATGAGATTCGAACTCACGACTTCAACCTTGGCAAGGTTGCGCTCTACCCCTGAGCTACGCCCGCGTGAGGAGTGGACAAATAGCGTGGCCCTGCGGGTTTGGCAAGAAGCGGGCTGACCCGGACGCACGGGGGTTGCGCGCGCCGGGGCGGCGGGTATCGTTGCCGGCGATGCCCCATGCCAGCGAAAGCGACCTGTTCGCCAGGATGCGCGACCTCGGGATCGAAACCACGACCCACCGCCATCCACCCGTCTTCACTGTCGAGGAAAGCCGCCTGCTGCGTGGGAACATGCCCGGCGGCCACTGCAAGTCTCTGTTCCTAAAGGACAAGAAGGACCAACTGTGGCTGCTGGTGGTGCTCGAGGGCCGCCCCATTGACCTCAAGGTGCTGCCTAGGAACATTGGTTCGGCGCGGCTTTCCTTCGGCAAACCCGAGCTCCTGGTCCAGATGCTGGGCGTCGTGCCGGGCTCGGTGACGCCCTTTGCGTTGATCAACGACACCGAACGGCGGGTCCGCGTCGTGCTCGACAAGGATATGCTCGACCTCCCGCTCCTCAACTATCACCCCCTGACCAACGACGCGACGACGGCCATTGCCGCGGCCGATCTGGTGCGGTTTATCCGCTCGTGCGGCCACGACCCGCTGATTTTGGACTTCGCCGATCTGGTCTAAGCGGCCGGTGGCAATTGCCCGGTCCAGTGATTATGTTTGCGCCAACGCGGGGCGGCACGACCGCCCTGTCAACAGCCTCCAACACCCGGACGAATTATGGTTGAATCACTGATCGGCGGCGGCCCTCCGGCCGCGGACCTCGTTAAAGACAGCGATACCCAGCATTTCATGGCGGACGTGATCGACGCCTCGCAGGAGGTACCGGTCATAGTCGATTTCTGGGCGCCGTGGTGCGGCCCCTGCAAGCAACTGGGCCCGGTCATCGAGAAAGTCGTCAAGGCCGCCCAGGGCAAGGTCAAACTAGTCAAGATCAACATCGACGACAGTCCGGAAATCGCGCAGCAGCTGCGGATTCAATCGATCCCCGCGGTCTTCGCGTTTCACCAGGGACAGCCTGTCGACGCCTTTGTCGGGGCCCAGCCCGAAAGCCAGATCAAAGCCTTCGTCGAGCGCCTTGCCGGGGCGATCGGTCCGTCCCCCGTGGATGAGGCGTTGGAGGCAGCCAAGGCCGCGCTGGACGACGGCGAGGTCGCGGCAGCGGCCAATATCTACGGTCAAGTGGTGCAAGCCGAGCCCGGCAACCCCGTTGCGTTGGGCGGCCTGACCCGGTGCTATATCCTCAATCACGACCTCGACCATGCGCGCCAAACCCTGGCGTTGGTGCCCAAAGAACATGAGAACCACGCCGATATCGCCGCCGCCCGCTCCGCCCTCGCGCTGGCTGAGCAGGCCAGCAGCGCCGGCGATCCGAGCGAATTGCGCGCCCAGGTCGCGGCCAATCCGGCCGACCATCAGGCGCGCTTCGACCTCGCGGTGGCCCTGCTCGGCAACGGCGACAGCGGCGGCGCCATCGACGAGTTGCTCGAAATCATGAAGAAGAGCGCGCAGTGGAACGAAGGTGCGGCGAAGGATCAGCTTCTGAAGATTTTCGAAGCCCTGGGCCCGACCAACGACCTCACCAAGGCCGGCCGGCGGCGGTTGTCGGCGCTTCTGTTCGCATGACCCATTTTGTCGGCACGCCGCCCTTCGATGCGCTGCCGCGGACGGTGTCGATTTTTGCCCTACCGGGAATTCTGCTTTTGCCCGGCGGGCAGATGCCGCTGCATCTGTTCGAGGATCGTTACCGCGACTTGATCCGCGACGCCATCGCCGGCGACCGCATGATCGGCATCCTGCAACCGCGCGACCCCGACCACAATGAATGGGCGCCGACATTGTACCGCACCGGTTGCCTGGGCCGCATCGTGGCGTTCCGCGAATCCGAAGATGCCCGCTATTTCATTACCTTGGCTGGGGTGTGCCGGTTCGATGTGACCGGCGAGGAATCCACCGAGACGCTGTACCGGCGCATGGCCGTGGATTACGCCCGGTTTGCCGCCGACATGGCCGAGGACCGCGACGACATAACCGGGCTGATCGACCGCGCCACTTTCATGCCGTCGCTCAAGGCCTTCCTCACCCAGTTCGACGTCAACATCGATTGGGACGCGCTCGACAAAGTCGACGATGCGCCGCTGATTCGATCGCTGGCCATGACCTGCCCGTTCGAACCCAGCGAGAAGCAAGCCATCCTCGAAGCCGAATCCCCGGCCGACCGCGCCCGGCTGATCGCCGCCTTAATTCAAATGGCGGTCGCCGATGGCGGCGGCGATGAAGACCGCAAACTGCAATAGGAGTCCGCGATGTCGGGCACACCCGAAGTCGATCCCAAGTTGCTGGAAATCCTGGTCTGTCCGCTGACCAAACAACCGCTGCGCTACGACCGCGAGCGCCAGGAGCTTGTCAGCGACGCTGCGCAGCTCGCCTACCCCGTCCGCGACGGGATTCCCATCATGCTGGTTGACGAAGCGCGGCGGCTGGATGACCAACCCGGACAGTAACCCGCCACGGCCGACCGAGATCAAACTACGCAAGGCCGACAAGACCCTGACGGTCTCGTTCACCAACGGCGACTCCTTCACCTTTACGGCCGAATACCTGCGAGTCGAAAGCCCCTCGGCCGAGGTGCAGGGCCATGCCCCCGATCAAAAGGTGCTGGTCCCCGGCAAACGCTACGTCGGAATTGCCAATGTCGAAGCGGTCGGTCACTACGCGGTGCGGTTGACCTTCAACGACGGCCACGACACCGGGATC
>CAYGKG010000050.1:0-21145 GCA_964350495.1 uncultured Alphaproteobacteria bacterium | reverse complement strand
TCAGCCCAACGCTTCCTTGCCGCACACGCCGCATTCTACAACACCTTCAATATCCAGCCTCACCTGATCTCCCGACGAACTCTTCGGAACCTGAGAGCCCTAGCTAATCGGGCGTGGGACGTTGCGACCATCGCGGCTTGAGCCTGTGAAGCAGCAGGGATCTTTTCGCCTTGGACGACTTAACTTGTCAGGACCTTCTCAACATATTAGGACCCGACCGAGCCGCGGGAGACTTTTGGAAAATTTAGGCCCAATACCGCAAGGCGGTCCCGTCTCCATCTAACCTACTGACCCAGAACGGCCCAGTTCGGGGCCATTCCGCGGACATCCGGTAAGAGATTGGAACCAGCAAGACTGGTTGGTGGGCCCGGCAGGACTCGAACCTGCAACTACGCCGTTATGAGCGGCGGGTTCTAACCAATTGAACTACGGGCCCGGGCGGAACCTAGCGCAGCGCGGTGGCAGCGTCGACAGGGTCGCGGAGGGCAAATCGATGACGGGTGCAGTCACGGTGGCCGGCGCCGGCGGCCCGACCAAACACCATCTAGACGGGCCCGCTCACCAAGCCCCCCGGAGCCTCCGTGGCGCCACGCTCAACCGCCGTCGTTGCCTAGCGGCCCAGGAAGGCGCGGACGGCGTTTGCGAGTTTTTCCGGCTCGCGTTCGAGGACGTCGCGGTCGGTGTTTTCGAAAGTCACGGCTTGGCCATTTTTGACGAGGGCAACCACGGCGGCGGCTTGGCGGCCGAGGTGATCTTCGCCGGGGGTTGCGAGTTCGACGACCAGGGTCGGCATGGTCAGTCGGGCCATCGCGGCGGCCAGATCGAAACCGAAATTCGCCCGGTAGACGGCATCGAAGGCGGCGCGGGCTTGAATGCGGTCGAGTGCCTCGTCCTGGGTTTCCTCGAGGTGGGCCATCGATAGAGGATTGGCATCGACAACGCGGGCGCCCCACCAGGTCTCGGCCAGGGCCTTGTAGGTCCGCGCCCACCCACGCAGTAAGGGCGAACCGTCGGGCGCGGCCGATTCGGTGGCGAAGTATTTGTCGACGATTTCCTTGATCGCACCGTCGCGTTTGTTGCGTTCGACCACGATGCTGTGGGTCATGCCACAACAGATGAAGTGCGACACCAGGTCGGGCCGATTCGCCGCCAAGGCCGCCCCGACCTTGTTGCCGGTGTGCAAACCAAACACGGCTGTCTTGCCAAGGCCCAGCCCCTCGATCAGGTCGGCCATACTGTCGGCCAGCATTTCCATGGTGACGGCCTCGGGCAGCGGATCGGAATTGCCGAACCCCAGGGTATCGGGCGCAATCACGCGACAGGAATCGGCGAGCAACGGCTGCAATTTGGCGTAAACCCGGGCCGAGCGCGGCGTTGCGTGCAGCAACACAAGCGGCGGCCCTTGCCCCGCCTCACGGTAATGCACCTGGCCATAGCGGGTGTCGGCATAGCCGCGACGCGCGGTCACCTCAGAACCGCTCGAGCAGCGTGCCGAAGCCGCGGATCTTGTCGTCGATCCCGAGGTGCCGGAGCGACGCCCAATAGCTCGCGGTATTGATCGACAGCACCGGCTTGCCGAGGAAGAACTCGGCCTCAGCGGCGACCCGCTGGAACGGTAGGTTGGTGCCGCACTGGACGATGGCATCGACGTCCGCGCCGTCGAGTTCGCGGATCGCGTCGCGACTTTCGTTCTCGCTGACCGCGGCAATATCGAGCGCGGTTTGGCAGCGGAAGTCCTTCCGGCGGATGACTTTGAAGCCGGCGCTCTCCATGAAACCGCAGGCTTGGTCGCCGCCGGGCTTGAGGTAGGGGGTCAGGACCGAAACCCGACAACCGGGGGCGACCAGTATTTCCACAGCAGCCTTCAGGGCCAGCGAGGGGACCAGAACCGGGCAGATGGCGGCATGGCGGGTCAGCCGCTCCTGCAATGCGGTGGCACCGTCAAGTCCCCCCTGGAACGAATCGATCGAGTGGCCCAAAAGGATAAGGTCGGTCGCCGCCGGGGTCAGCCGGTCGATTACCTCCTCGGTGCCCACTGCGCCGGCTTCCATCGCCTTGCGATAGGCGTCGTCGCTATCGGTGGGCCGCGGCCTGTTGGGAATGCGCGCGGTGTGATTGGTCACACCGACCGGGGTTATCGCTTCGCACTCCGGCTGCACGATGGTGTTGGTGAAGGGCAGCATCAGCCCGATTTTAGCGCGATAGCCGAGGACGTCGGTCATACGGAATTCCCTCTTACGTTGTTGCGTCGCGCCACCCAAGACGGCGCTCGGCACCCATTACACTTTTGCCCCACGGGGCGTATTCTGGCAGGCGCGCGCCGCGCGGGACAGACCGCCATGATCGAGATCGCCATCGTCGCTTTCACGACCGTTTTTGCCGCTGTCGGGCCGGTCGAGGTCGCCCTGCTGCTGCCCGCCATAACCCCGAATGCAACCGCGGCGGCGCGGCGACGGATGGCGCTCAAGGGAACCGCAGTGGCGACGGCGATCCTGCTTGTCGTCGCCGCGTTCGGCAATACGGCGTTGGCGATCATGGGGATCAGTCTTCCCTCTTTGCAAATTGCCGGGGGCATTCTGTTGCTCATCTTGGCGATCGATATGGTGTTCGCGCGGCATTCAGGCTTCACGGCCACGACCGTCGATGAGAGCAACGAGGCTGCGGCGAAGGCCGATATTTCCGTTTTCCCTCTCGCGACGCCGCTCATCGCCGGGCCGGGCGCAATCGGCGCCGTCATCCTTCTGATCGGTCGCGCCGGGCAGGACTGGAGCGCGATCGCCGTGGTCGTCGGGGCGATTGGCGGCGTCATGCTCTTGACCCTTTTCATGCTGTTGGCAGCCAGCGGTCTCCGCCGCGTTCTCGGCTTGACCGGGCTGAACGTCGTCACGCGGGTGTTCGGCGTCGCCCTCGCCGCCTTGGCCGTGCAATTCATGGTCGACGGCGTCCGGGCCTCATCGATCTTCGCCTCGTAGCGTTAAGGCTAGGCGATCAGGCAGCAACCGAGGCGTGCGCCTAGCCGCCTCCGTCCTCGGCGACGCGTTCGGAGTCCGGCCCTCCGGTTCGAAATCGCCAGGAGATATTGCTGGATAAGTCCGGCGCGTACCGACGTCAGGCTAAAGCGATCAAGTCATCGACCTCCGCAGCCATGCCCTCGGGATTCTCTTGGGCGGGCGTGTGCTCGGCGTCCTTGAGGTGAACCACGCGGGCCTGGGGAATTAGACCCACCAGGCGTTCCATGTGGGCTTCGGTGAACACCGCCGACGTCGCGCCGCGCACCAACACGGCCGGGCACGCGACCGCCCCCGCCATATCCCACACCGAGTCCGCGTCCAGCGAATGAGCGATTTGGCGCGCCGGTTCGGCAGCGTAGCGCCACTCCCACCGGCCGTCGTCGCGTTCGCTAAAACTATGCGCGGCATAGTGATCGCGCACCTCGGGCCGCCACAATTCCTGGAAATGCATCGATGCCTTGGCGGTCTCGAAGTCGGGAAAGTTGTGCTCTTCCTTGGTCTGCCGAATCACTTCGGCGGCGATGTGTTTGGGCACGGACATCCCGGGATCGACCACCGCAATGCCGGCGACCCGGTCGGGATGATTGGCCGCGAGCCAAATGCATAGGTTGCCGCCCGTCGCGCCGCCGACAAAAAAGGCGCGCGAAACGCCCACGGCATCGAGAAACGCCACGACATCGGCGCCGAGTTCCGGGACCCGGTAGCCGTCCTTGGGATAGTCGCTGAGCCCGTGACCACGGGCATCGGGCGCGAGAACGCGGTTGGGCCGCGCCATCGCATCGACCATATGATCCCAATGACGCGCATTGCTGCGCTTGGGGTGCAGCAGGACGACGGGCGGTTCGCTCCCCGGCCAATCCAAATAATGCTGGCGAAAGCCCCGGACGTTGTCGATGAAACCCGACACCGCGGGCCGACGAAAAGCCGTTGTGGCAGTGTCCATTGCAGCACTCATGCTCTTCTCCCCTTCCATACCGGTTGGCGTTTCTCGAGGAAAGCCGAGATACCTTCCTGCGCGTCTTCGGTTTGGATCGCGCGGTAGATCAATTCGTCGACCATAGCGTAGGCCTCCGGCACATCCATCGCGAGCTGTCGGTAAAAGCTATCCTTGCCCATCGCGACGGCGCCACTCGACTTCGACGCAATTTCGCGGGCAATTTCGAGAATGCGATCGTCGAGCGCTTCGGGCGCGACCGCTTCGTTCGCGAGGCCGAAACGGACTGCAGTTTCGGCGTCGATCATCTTGCCGGTGAGCAGCATTTGCATCGCATGTTTTGGTGCGATTGCCCGACTCACGGCAACCTGCGGCGCAAGACACCACAGGCCGATGTTGACACCAGGAGTCGCGAATTTGGCTTCGGTCGAGGCGAAGACCAGATCGCAGCTCGCCGCGAGCTGGCAGCCGGCCGCCGTGGCGACCCCTTGGATGCGGGCAATAACCGGTTTGGGGCACCGGTTGATTGCCATGATCATCTCGCTTGCCGCTATGTTTGCTTCCCGTTTTGAAGCCGGATCTTTGGCCGCCGCGATGGATTCGGTGAGGTCGTGGCCGGCACAAAAATGTTTGCCCGCACCGGCCAGCACGACGACTCGGACGGCGTCATCGTGGGCGAGGTCGCGAAACGCAGCGTGTAGAGCATCGACCAGCGCATGGCTCAGACTGTTGGCGGCCTTGGGCCGATTCAGCGTGAGGCAGACGATGCCGTCGTCCAACATTTCGCGTCGCAGAACCGGTTCGTTGGTCAGAGTTGCCGCCGTCGTCATGGGTGCCTCCCGTCGTGGTTTCGAGGATGCCGCAAGCCCGGACGATAACAGACCGAAGCGCCTATTGGCCAAAGCGCTGCGGACGATAGGGTCCAAGTTCGGGCTGCCGTTCGCCCAAGACCAGTTCCCGCGCAATGAGATCGCCCAGATGCGGGCCCAGCGTGATACCGGAATGGGTCGCCATCACATAGGTCCCCGGTGCCGACGCGAGGGTGCCGACGACAGGAAGCCCGTCCTCGGGCATCGGGCGAACACCAATGCGCGCATACGCCCCCGCCGCGTATTCAAGCGCCGGGAAGCCCGGCATGTACTGGGAGGTTCGATGTAGCAAAGCCGTGGTGCCGCTTAGCAGCGTGGCATCGTTTCCGCTGCCATATTGCGCGTCGATATCGTCGGCCCCGATACCGATGCCGCCGTCAAAGGTGGGACGCATATGGAACCCCGTGCCGTCCGGAAAATAGACGACATGCCGTAGCCACGCCCGTTCCAGCCGCGGTGTATCGACCAGCAGGCCTGGGGACGGGCGGACGGGCAACGGCTGCGCCAAGCTGCGGCGCGCCCGTGCCGCGAGGGCCGGCAGACCGGTTCCCGTCGCCAGGACAACCATCGGGGCGATGACACGGCCTGTCGGGATATCCACCCCAACAACGGTGTCGCCGTCGAACACAAACCCAGAAACCGGAGCACCTTCGCGAATATCGCCGCCCTCCTCGCGCACCTCGTCGGCAAGGCGGCGGACGAATCGCGGCGCGTCGAGCCAGCGATCGAGGGGGGCCAGGAAACCCGCGCTGCCGGGCGGAAAATCGATGTAGGGTTCAAGCGCCTGGAGGGCGCCCCGGTCCAGCGCGACAACCGGATATCCCCAGGCGTCCAATTGACCGACACGGGCCATCACCGCGCGGGGCCCGCCGTCGGGCGCATCGGGGTGACTCCAATGAATCGATCCCGATCCCGCCAGACCTACCGCATCTTCGCCCCACATTGCGGCGAGCTCGAGGTGTCGTCCAACACCGCACCGGTTGAGACGGTGGTAGGCCTCATCGTCGATCTTGGCGGTCGCGTTGAGCCAAGCAAAGCTCGCCCCCGTGGTCCCCGACGCGAGCGTTCGTTCCTCGAGCAGAACGGCGCGATGCCCCAGCCGGCAAACGGCATAAGCCACGGAGACGCCAAGAATACCGCCTCCGACGACGACGACATCGGCCATTTCTTTCATCTTCGAACGGTTCCAGCAGTTAACGCCGCAGCGCCCACCATATCACGCCGGATCGCGATGCAGCCGTCAGGCTTCGTGCTTGAAGGAGTCGACGAGGTCGAGCAACCGGTGCAGGGGGCCATCGCCGACACCGAGTTCGTCGAGATGTACGACGGTGTTGTGGAGATAGTCGCGCGCGCGGCCCAGCGTACCCTGGCCCGTCGCGAGCGCGCGCACGGAATCATCCTCCGGCAGCCGTCCGACGTAGCGTGGGTGGTTCCGGTTGGCTGTGAAGGTGAGCGCGCGTAGGAATTCCCCACCGGTCTTGACCCGAACCCACCGCGGTCTGTAGCCGCCCGAGATCATTTCCCGCCGCCACAAAATCTGTGTTTCGCTTTGCACGCGGTCGGGTTCGATGCGAAAGGCGAACCCCCGGCACGAACCGCCGCGATCGAGCGCCAGCATCAGACCGGGCCGCTCGACGCTGCCCCGGCCAACCGGCATCGACAGGCAAAAACTCCGGTGCCATCCGTGGATCGAACCCGGCACGCGCTCGGCGAAATGGAACGCTGGATTCCACATCAAGGACCCGTAGCCGAATACCCAAATCCCCTGCCCGTTCTGAACCTCGGCAAGGCTCGCGGCACGGCTCGCTTCTCGGGTCTTGCGATCGAGAATCTCAAAGCCGGGCGGAAGGTCCATCGAACGCTGAATTTGTTCGATGCGTTCCTCGGTGAAGTCCTCGCGCCGAAATCCCGCTTCGGCAACTGGCTTGCGCTTATTTGGGTTCCGGGCTGGCATTCTTATTGGCGAGCAGTTTATCTGTTCTGCAATTTTCGGTGGTCCCGCCCCACTGTATTGCCCCATAGCATTGGTGTCGATTCCCCGAAGTTGTGGGGAGACAGCGGTTCGATGGCCCCCTAATCGGCCCCCGTTGCGACCCGGGCGGCGCGCCAACGAACCGGGACCAGCCCGCAAATCGTCGCCAACAAGACCCCGATCATGACCGTCCAGGCCAACGGTTCCGCACTGCCGTCAGCGAATTCGCCGACCACCTGGGAAAACACCGCCCCCATGCCCATCGTGGCAAACGCCAGAAGCCCCGACGACGTGCCCGCCAGCTTCGGGTTCAAGTTGATCGCCCCAGCCTGGGCGTTCGGCATCGAAATGCCCTGGCCAAAACCGACCAGTGCATTGGGGAGAAACAGGGTCAGCGGCGACAGGCCGTAAATCGCCAAGGCGACCACGAATAGAACGCCGCCTGCGAGGGAAATCACACTCCCCACAAACACCATGCGGTCGATCCCGATGCGCGACGAAATGCGTCCGGCAGCCAGATTGGCGCCCATGAACGTGAAGGTCAGCAACGCGAACCAAAGACTGAATTCCAACGCCGGTCGCTGCAAAACGTCGACCATGAGGTAGGGGCCGGCAGCCATAAACGCGAAAAATGTGCCAGCCGCAAAGGCCGTGTGGAGGACATAGCCCGAGAACTCCACCGACCGAAATAGCTGGGTGTAGTTGCGGGCCAGGTTGAAGGGCGCAATGGGAACGCGTTCCTCGAAGTGGGTTTCGCGCAAGATCCGAAAGGCGATGATCGTGACGATCCCGCCGACGACAAAGGCGAACCAAAGCGACGCTCGCCATCCGACATTGTCGGTCAGCGCACCCCCGACGATGAGCGCAACATAGGGCGCGGCGAGCATCGCGACTGTCAGATAGGCAATCATCGACGCGGCCTTTTCGGCGCCGTAGACGTCGCGCACCATGGCACGGCTGATCACCATGCCCGAGGCGCTACCGCCGGCCTGGATGATCCGGCCCACAATCAGGACATCGACGCTGGTGGCGAGGGCGGCGACGGCGGTCCCGATCAAGAAGAGTAGCAAACCGACCAGGAGAACGGGGCGACGACCGTAGCGATCGGAGAGCGGACCATAGGCTAAGTTCGCCAACGCGATCGCGGCCATCGACAAACTCAGCGCCAGTTGCGCAACATCGATCGGCGCGGCGAGATCGCGCGCCATGAACGGCAATGACGGCACGAACAGCTGCATGGCCATCGGTCCGACGGACGTGGTCGCGACGAGCCCGACAATGAAAAGACGCGAACCGGCGAGCTGCTGAACTTGGGAGGCGGTCGGTCGAATCATCTGTTCCAGCCGTCAGGGCCGCGCACCATAGGCGATGGAAAGTCCACGGTATAGCGGGACGGCGTTTAGTTGCCGCCGGCCATGCGCCCGCCGTCGACGATAAACTCCATCCCCGTGACGTGGCGGGCAGCGTCGGAGGCAAGGTAAACCGCAGCGGCGGCGGCATCTTCGGGCTCGCCGATCCGTCCAAGCGGCGTCTTTGCGGCAATCATTTCCTGGAATCGGCGGGCGCCATCGGGCCCACCGTGGACCCGGGTTGCGCCGGGAGAGACTACCCCGCCCTCGAACAGGACACCTGGGACGATCGCATTGACCCGAATACCGTTGCCAGCTTGGGCGCACTCGCGCGCCACAGCGCGGGTCAAGTGCGCGAGACTGCCCTTGGCCGCACTATACGCCGTGCTGTTGGCGTTGCCGACCAGCGCCGTTAACACCGTGATGTTGATGATGGCGCCGCCGTCGACCATCCGCGGGATCGCCGCTTTCATGCCGAGGAACGGACCTTCGAGATTCAAACGCATCAAATAGTCGAGATCCTGCAATGTCAGGTCGTCGATCGGCTTGAGCACCGCATCGCCCGCGTTGTTCATCAAGATATCGAGTCGTCCGAATGCTTCGACGGTTTGCTGAATCACCCGCGTCCAGTCGTCCGCGCGGGTGACATCGTGGTTCTCGAACGTCGCCTCGCCGCCGGCCGCGCGAACCAACGCGACGGTCTCCTCGCCACGTTCACGGTTGCGACCGGTCACGACAACCTTTGCGTCTTCGTTCGCTAGAGCCCGTGAGAACGCGCGGCCGAGCGCCCCGGTGCCGCCGGTAACGATCGCAACCTTTCCTGCCAGCTTGCCCATCAGCGCGCCGCCACAGCGGCGTAACCGCCGTCGAGATAGATTTCCATGCCGGTGACATAGTCCGAATCGTCCCCGGCAAGCTGCGCGACCGCCGCCGCAACGTCGGCGGGGTCGATCGCCGGTCCAATCCCGAGACCCGCCATCGACGCCGACGAACCGTCGCACCCGCGCACCAGTACGTCGCCCACAAGCACGACATTGGCAATTACTCGCGGCGTCCGCTTGGCCCCTTCGAGGGCCGCTGATTTGGTCGCGATCCGCACGCCGCCAGCAAGCGCTGAGAAGACCGCGGCGCCGGGATGAGCGACCCGGCCCAGCGAGGACACCACATTGACGAGATAGCCGCCGCCATGGGCGCGGATCGCGGGCATGACTTCTTTCATGCCGAGCCAGGTCGGGACCACATTGGTCCGGACCAATGCCTGCAGATCTTCCAGCGACGTTTCTGCAAACGACTTTCCTTGGAAACACATCTGCGCGTTAACGAGGATCGTCGGACCACCAAGTTCTTCGGCCACCGCAAGCAGCGTTTGCCAGGACTCAGGCGCCGTCCCGTCGTGCACACAGGTAACCGCGGCGCCAGCGACCGATTGCGCCGCGGCGGCCACTACTTGAACCCCGTCCGCGGCCAAGCGCGCGACGCAGGCCGCGCCGACCGGGTCATCGGCGCCTGTAACGATCGCGATACGGTTGCGCGCTGCGTTCATCAGACCCTCATTCGAACAGGCAGAAGACGCCGAAACAGGCGTCGAGATAGTATCTGAACAAAAGAAACAGCAATCCATCCAGCGCCAAGGCGCCACCGATGACCGGCGCGCCGACGTAGAGCAGGAAGTAGTAGAGAGCCCACCCCGTCAGACGGCGGCCCGGCAAGGTATGGCCGTCGATCGTTTGGGTTTTGCGCAGCAATGCCATCGCCATAACCGTAGTATATCTATCGGACGGAACCCAGTAGATCGCCGGTGATGCTCGAAATCGTTTGGAACGATGCGTCGGAGTTGGATTGGCGCAGCGCCATAGCACGCTGCGGCCAATCCGCCGTCGAACAGTGCTGGGGTTACGGCGAGGCCTCAGCCGCCAGCGGGTTCACCGTCGACCGCGGGATCATCGTGCAGGACGGCGCGCCTTTAGGGATCGTACAGGCCTTCACCAAACGATTTCTGGGGATTGCGACTGTAACGCAGATCATCCGAGGGCCATTGTGGATCGGCGACACCCCAGATTTAGAGACGCAGCACCCCGTATTGGCCCATTTACGAAGGCGGTTTACCACCGGCCGCCTTCGCTTCGTCTACTGGCTCCCCGAGTTGACGGCCGGCGCCGCGAACCACGCTGTCATGCGCCGGTTGCGGCTGCGCCGGGTGATGACAGGCTACCACTCCGCGTGGGTCGACCTCCGGCCACCCGATGCGGCACTCGAAGCCGCGCTGTCGGGGCCGTGGCGCAACCAGCTCCGCCGTGCCGAACAGGAAAAACTAGCGATACGAGAAACCAGCGGGGGGCAAGACCTCGACGTCCTGCTCGCCCGCCATGACGAGAACCGACGCCAACGGCGATTCGGCGGGCCGAACGCCCGGTTCATCCGAACGTTGATCGAGGGCACGGGCGATCGGCGGGATGCATTGATCCTGACTGCCCGACAGGACCGCGAACCCATCGCCGGGGTTCTCTTCCTTCGCCACGGCGCCAGCGCTACCTACTATGCCGGATGGACAACCGCCGAGGGCCGGCGCGTCCATGCGCATAACGCGCTGTTGTGGCGGGGGACGTTACGGCTACGTAAAGCGGGTGTCGAATGGCTCGACCTGGGCGGTCTGGATACCACTAACGCCGCGGGGATCGCCCGCTTCAAGATTGGGATGGGCGGCACCGTTTTTACCCTTGCTGGCAGCTACCTGTGAGCCCAATCGCCCTGGCCATGCTTGCTGGTTGCTTGGCGACCCGCGCCCTGATCGGCGACGCCTACGCCCACGGCGGATCGGCTGACCCTGTGCCAAAGGGGTGCCGAATCGTCGTGGAGAAAATGCGGATCCACGGCCTTGACGTGCTGGTGCGCAACTTGGTTTGCACCGAACGCGACGGCGCGGCGACGTCCTGAACTATCCACCGATGCCGATCCGGTAGATCGTGCCGTCGAGATCCAGCACGAAGAGCGTCCCGTCGTTGCTTTCGCCGAAGGACGCGGGCTGGATATCGGCCTGCAGAAGCTCTTGAACAATCCGTTGGCCGTCGGCGCGCGTCGTTACACCCCAAAACCGCCCGGAGCAAAAATCGGCAAACAAATAGGTCCCCCGTAGGTCGGGCATCTCCGTGCCGCGATACACATAGCCGCCGGTCACCGAGCAGCCGAGGTCGCGGCCGTATTGCGCGACCGGATCCGTCAGTCCGATTGCGCTGCGGCCCTGGTCGCGGAACGCGTTGGCGCCCTCGCGGATGTTCCAGCCGTAGTTGCCCCCGGCGACAATCAGGTTCACTTCTTCGACTTTGTTTTGGCCGACATCGGCGGCCCACAGTGCGCCGGTTTCCCGGTCGAAGCTGAAGCGCCACGGATTGCGCAAACCATAGGCAAAAATCTCGGCCCGGGCATCGCGGCGTTGACGAAAGGGATTGTCGCGCGGAATGCCGTAGGGCGGCGCAGCGTCGACGTCGATCCGCAGAATTGCACCAAGAAGCGTCGTAAGGTTCTGCCCATGGTCGAGCGGATCGCCGCCAGCGCCGCCGTCGCCAAACCCAACGTAGAGGTAGCCGTCCGGACCAAACGCAATGTCGCCGCCGTTGTGATTTCCGAAGGGTTGGGGCACCGACAGAATCAGCTGTTCGGAGTTTGGATCGATCGTTGCCGCTTCGATGTTCATCGTAAACGCGGCTATCACCGACTCGAGGCGACTGTCACCGCGCCGTGTATAGGACAAGAAAACCCGCCCGTTGTCGGCGAATTTCGGATGGAATGCTAGGCCGAGGAGGCCTGCTTCGTTGGGACCGTCGTCAACCCGCGACCGGATATCGAGAACAACATCCGTTGTCGTGTCGTCCAGTCCGTCCAATAGCAACACTCGACCGGCTTGTTCGACGACGACGTAGCGCGTGGCTTCGCCCGGCACCTGTTTGAGCACCAATGGCCGGTCGAATCGGGTGCCGCCAAAGACCGGCTCTAGTACCAGCCTTGACTGCGCCTGTGCCGCGCCGGCGGCGAGCACCCCGACGGTTAGAGAGAAAAGCGAGAGCGCTTTCAGCAATTGCATCAAAGCCGTTGTCCCAGTTGTTCCACGCGCCGATAGGTCGACTGCGACCTAGCGCCCTGTCCCAGGTTAATCCACGAACCGGCACCGGAGAACCGTCGGTTCGAACACAAGACCGACAGGCGGTCTAGGGGTCGATCGGCGTGAGCGAAGGGAGTTGGGGACCGGCCGGAGCCGCCTCGGACTCGGGTTTCGGTTCGCCCCCGACGAGCGTCGAGCCGTTGCCTTCGGGCACAGCGACCAGGCCGCGCGGCGCACCCTCCAGCCGGGTGCGCGGTACGGTAGAAATGGTCGAATTCTGCGCGTCCACACCTTGCCGCGTGGAAAGGAACCTCTCGGCCCGGGCGCGTGCGATCGCGATCTGTTCCGGAGTCAGACGCTTAGCAATCCGAGCAATCGCCTCGATCGACAGTTTATTGGCGGCCTGGAGGTCTTGGTAGCTCATCGCCCGCCCAATGAACCCACGGTTCTTGATCGCGGCATCTTCCCCTTGGATGGCGGCTAGGCTGTACCAGCTGTAGGCACGAACATAGTCACGGGGCACACCCTGGCCTTGGGTGTACATAATGCCGATGTTATTTGCAGCGTTGGCGTGTCCTTGTTCGGCTGCAGCCGTGTAGAAATCGAAGGCGCGTCGGTAGTCTCGTAGGACGCCTAGGCCCTTTTGGTAGATGAAGCCAAGGGCGTTTTGCGAGTCTGCATCGCCGTCCGCGGCAAGGCGTGCCCAGACATCGCGGGCGCGGTCGTACTGTCCGGCCTCGGCCGCGACCCGTCCATCGTCGAAGTTCGCCGGGGTCTGCGCGACGGCACCGCTCGTGCCTAGGAGCAGCACGGCAAGCAAACTTAGTCGTTTGATCATGCCTAACACTTGCAGATTCGAACCCGGTTGTTCAACGCCCGTACAGCATGGATTGCCGATGGTTAAGCGATTGTTACCGGTCTGCGCCGACCGGTCCCCGCCTCATCCACGAATCCTTGGAGACGGCGCGCCGCGACCAAGCCAAAACGCAGCGTCAGCATCTTGCGCCGGGCCGCCGGCAGTTTGGCGCGCGGGGCATCGCGTAGGACCTCGCCGCCATAGGCATCGCAGACGATCAACCCCTGGTCCGGGGGCAGGATTTCCGCCGGAAAGCCGCTGGTCACGGCAAAGAACAATGCGTCGCACCAGTCCAGGTATACGGGCCATTTGGCGTCGGAACGGAAGTCGGCCACCGACGACTTGACCTCGACGACGACGATCTCGCCGCCCTGGTTTAGCGCCATGATGTCGGCCCGGCGACCGGTGCGGAACTGAAATTCCGTCAGGGAATCGTAGCCCAAATCGTAGAGCACCCGCCGGGCGCCCCGGGTAATGCCGGCAGCGTCGGCGTCTGCGGAGATGGTTTCATCGGTCATCGGATCTACAATTGTGGCGGGACCGCTTTACTGTAGCAACCGCGCCGCCGACCCTGCCCCGCCGCCTGTCGCTCGCCCATCCGATTTCCCGAGGTTCTATGCCGGTCGTCGTTCCGTTTGGCTTGTTTGTTGCGCTGACGGTGCCGTTCTTCGTCAATGACGTTGGCTTTATCCTGGCGGGGAGCGCTGCACAATGGTTGGCGATCGACTATGGCAGCAAAGCACTCGTTTTGGCTGCCGTCGTCCTGTCGCCGGTCCTGCGCCGTGCGGTCGTGGCCGGTTCGCAATGGCCGACGAGCGGGTGGACCACAGTCGCCGCGACCGCGGGAGTCACGGTGGCGACCGTCGCCCTGTTCACATGGTTGGATCGGTCCGGTGCGGACCGGGCGACCGCACTCCAAGTGTTTTTCCCGATCGAACAACCCTGGCTTCTAGTCGTCGATCTCGCGGCCGGGCTCGCACTGACCGCAGTCGTTGAGGAAATCGTTTTCCGGCGCCTGTTCATCGACACTTTCGCCGCGCGGCTCACGCCGATGGGTCTCTATTTCATCTCGGCCGCACTTTTTGCCGCGATCCATTGGTCGAACGGAATCGGCACGATCGGCGGCGCCTTCGTTACAGGCTTGTTGTTGATGTGGTTGACGCGGCGGAGCGGGAGCGTGTTGCCCGCCGTGTCAGCGCATTATTTCATCAACGTGATTCTGTTCTGGCCCTAACCCGACCATCCCCCGTGGAGCGCCGACAGGTCGCAAAACTCTTGGATTGTCTGCGGTCCGTAGGTGGCAAACGAAGACACGGTGCGCGTTCGCTTTCCGGCTCACCCTCTTGGGGTTCGGCACCCCATGCTAGAGCGCCTCAAAGGCGAGCAGCGTTCCGCTCGCCCAGGCCAGCGCGGCCGGAGCTCTAGCCCCCGAACCCGCGGCAGGAATGCCGAGCGCGCGTGCACCGGCTGCGAGGTCGCGCACCGCGATGACGAGGGCAGCGGCCCCGCGCTCGGGAAGCCTATTCGCCTTGGCACCGGGGAAGCGGTCGATGAGAGCGGCGCGAGGGCAAAAAACGAGCGCTGCCCGATCGGCGCCGGTGCGGACGACATAGCTGTTAGGCGTGCCTTCGTCGTCAACGTCACGGCCAATCAAATGGGCCATCCGTTCGGCATCGGCGCGCGGAGTCGGCGTGGTCACGACCACCTGCCGAAGATGCGCTGCGGTGTTTGGATGATTCTTGAGTTCCGGGCGCCACACGGCATCCGGAGTCTGGTGCTCACAGACAAACAATCGGACGCCGCCAGGCGCGTCGGCAACGGGCCAACGCGCGATCCGAAAATTCGCATCGACTTCGCCGCCGCCTGGGATCGGAACGGGTCGCCCGAACGCAAAGGGACCGGTTGCCTCGATGCCGGCGGCGCGGAGCTCATCCGCCGCCGCGCCGGCATCGTCGGTGGCCAGCGCAATGCGTTCGATACCGTCGCCGCGACGATCGAGGAAAGCGCGGCTCGCCGCATTCTGGGGCGTGTCGCGGAGAATACCGAGGAGTTCGATATAGTCGTTGTCGAATACGACCGTGTGATTGGCTGCGCCGACGTGGGCGCTGTGGACGCCGCGCGGCGACACGGTGAAACCGAGCGCCGCCCAGTCGGTTGCCGCTCTGTCGAGGTTGCCGACCATGATTACGGCATGGTCGAGGCCGTGGACGTGGGTAAAGCTCATACCCGGCGGTCGATTGTCCCGCTAGGGGATCGCGGCAAGGAACGGGTCGATCGCGTCGAGGGCTTGAGGCTCGGTCAGCATCGGGCAGTGCCCGCGCCCCGGCACGATCGCGGTCCTGAGATCGGGTTTGCGGCGCGCCATTTCGTCTAGCGTTTCTTGGTCAAGGATGTCCGAGACGTCGCCGCGAATCGCGAGGACCGGGATCGGCTTCATGTTCTCGAAGAAATGCCAATAATCGGGCAAGCGTTTGCGTTCGCGAAAGACGCGGCCGTACATCGGGTCCATGTTCGCTTTGACCTTGCCGTCGGCATCCTCGGCGTAAATCCGGTGGACCCGCAGGAGCCATTCGGCATCGGTGAACGCGAAGCCCTTTTCAGCCCGTTCCTTTTGCGCCTTTGCAGCCTCTTCGAACGAATCGAAAACCATGGGCTTGCCCATGTTGTCATGGAGACGTTTGCGACCGGCTTCGCCGATGACCGGCCCGACATCGTTCATGACCGCGCCAGCCAGCAACTCGGGCCGATGTCCCGCGATATGCATGGTAACGATCCCGCCGAGCGAAGTGCCGACCGTGACAATCTTGGGAATACCGAGCGACCCGAGGAACTCGATCACGTCGTCGCGGTCGACGTTGTAATGGTAGTGCTGCCAGTCCGGGTCGCGGTCGGAGCGTCCGTGACCGCGCCAATCCATCGTCAGGACGCGGCGGGTTTGCGCGACGTGGGGGGCAAGGTCGTCATAGACTTTGGAGTTGCCACCGGTTCCGGACAAGCAGAGGACCGGGGTTTTGCCCGAAGGGCCGTCGTAGTCGCGGTAGTAAAGGTTCAAGCCGTCGCGGGTGCGAAAGGACTTCTCTTGAAACCCAACCATCGTTCTCTCGGACCTCCGCCGCGTTACAGATAGCCCCAAGCGGCCGGCAGCCACAGCGCCAATGCCGGAAAGGCGGTGACAAGCGCAAGGCGCACGAGATCGGCCGCCGCGAACGGCGCAATCCCTTTGAAGATCGTTCGGAGCGGTATGTGTTTGGCCATCCCATGCATGATGAAGACGTTCATGCCGATCGGTGGCGTGATCATACCGATTTCCATCACGATGACGTTAATAACGCCCCACCAGATCGGGTCGAACCCGAGGCTAACGATCAGCGGAAAGACGAAGGGGAGCGTAATCACCATCGCGGCGATGGTGTCGAAAATGCTACCCAAAATGATGAACATCACATAGAGCAGCAGAAGGATCATATATTTCGACAGGCCGGACGCTTCGATCGCGCCGACAAGAAATTCGGGCAGTCCCGACAGGGTCATGAAGAACGAGAAAATGTGGGCGCCGATAATGATCACGTAGATCATGCCGGTCGTCGCTGCCGCCTCAAGCAGCGTTTCAAAGAACGACTGCCAAGTAACCTTGCCGCGGAAGACCGCGAACAGGAAGGCGATCGACACGCCGACGGCGGCCGATTCAGCGGGCGTGAATATCCCGGTATAGAGGCCGCCGGATACGATCAGCGCGAGGGTGACTACGCCCCAGGCCCCCTTCAGAACCTGAAGGCGTTCGGACCACGGCACTCTTGGCCCGGCGGGCCCAGCCGCAGGATTGATCATGACGATAATCCGTATCGCGGCGAAGTAGACCAAGATCGATAGCAAACCGGGGATCAGCGCGGCGGCGAACAACGCGATGATGAACTGCTCGGTCAGAATCCCATAGATGATCATGACGATCGACGGCGGGATCAACATCCCGAGCGTTCCACCCGCCGCGATCCTGCCGGTCGAAAGCGTTGTCGCGTAGCCGCGTTCGACCATTTCCGGCAGCGCAATCCGCGTCATCGTGGCCGTGGTGGCGACGGAGGAGCCGCTGACCGAGCCGAAGCCCCCGCAGGCGCCCACCGTCGCAATGGCGAGGCCGCCGCGCATATGGCCGAAGAAGGCGTACGCTAATCGGTACAAATCTTGGGCAAGGCCGCTCAGATTCGCGAACGCCCCCATGAGTATGAAGACCGCGACAACGGCAAGCCCTTCGCTGGACACGACCTCGCGGCCTTCGGCGCCGAAGAGCCCGACAGCCGGCTCGAACCCAATCAGATAGCCGATGGTGACGAAGCCCGTGAGCCCCATCGAAACGCCGATCGGCACGTGCAACGCGATGAGCACGAACAGCATGACGAGGCCGAGAACACCGATCAGGAGTGGTGACATGGCGGTACTATCTTTTGTTGTAGGGGCTTAGTGGCCGCCCTGGGGCGGTTCGATGTCCTGTCTGCGCGCGACGCTGAGCGCGTTCTTGTAGATCATCCAACTCTGCACCGGCAGGCAGAAAATCACGAGACCGGTTGCGATCCACCACCAGAACGCGACGGGAATCTTCTGGGTCGGCGTGACCCGGTTGTTGACCTGGAGGTCCACACCAAGGTCGGTGAACTGCCACGCCAGAAAGAAGAAGAAGATCAGGGTAAGGACGCCGCCGAACAATTCCAGCACGCGAGTCCATTGGGGACCCAGCGCGGCGCCCAGAAAGCCGATATTGACGTTACGGCGATACAACAACACGGCGGGAAATACCGCGCAGATGATGATCGGGAACGCCAGCCGCCCCCAATCGCCGAAGCCGGGAATGCTGGGCCAAATCATCCAGCGCATGATGGCGTCGAACATGGTCAGGAACGAGATAACGACCAGGGCGACGAAACCTACAGAGGCAAGAAGGCGGCAAAGCCGGTCCATCCACCTCTGTAGGTCTTGAAGCGTTTCGCTCACAGGCAACTCCGAAAGAGGCTGGGCCTACGACCCTGCCCGCATTTCTTTGAGCAGTTTCTGGGCGGCATCGAACGCCTTGCGGTTGCCCGGCGTTTGGTTGGCCCATTCCTCCCAGATCACCTTGGCGTCGGCCTCGTAGGCCTCCAACTCGGCTTCGGTGAACGTCACCATCGTGTGTTTGCCGTCCGCCGCGATTTCCTTGCGGATATCGACACCGGCCTTTTCGTATGCTGCACCGGAATCCCGTGCAATATGGAGACCGCCGTTATCCTGCAACGCCTTCTTTTCGGCGTCGCTGAGGTTCTCCCAGGTCTTCTTGTTCATCAGCAGCAAGAAGCCGAGCGTGCCGACCGGCACATCGACGGTGTAGGACACCAGCGGGAAGGTCTTGAACGTCTTCATGCCCGACCAACCCTGGATCGCGCCGGAGAGCGTTCCGCGATTCAGTTTTTCGTTCATTTCCGACGAACTGGCGGCCTCGGGAATGGCACCGATCGACGTCAGCCACGTTGCCTGGGTCTGCCCAACACTGCGGATTTTCTTGTTCTTCAGGTCCGCCAGAGTCTTGACCGGATCCTTCGAGAAGATCGACGCGGGTTCACCGCTGAAGAAACCGACAAGGTGGGTGTCCTCGAAACCGGAGAACAGGCCCATTTCAAAGAGCTTCCAACCAACGACCGAGGCTTCTTCGGCGGAGCGGAAAAAGAACGGTAACTCAACGATTTCCATTTCCGGAAATTGACCGGGCGTATTGGCCGGCAGCACCCAGGCAATGTCGGCGACGCCAACTTTGACGAGGTCGTACTGCTGAAACGGGCTCTTGCCGAGCGTCCCGCCCCAATAGGCTTTGATCGTCGTATCCGATCCGATTTCCTGAAGCGCTTTGGATGCCCGCTCAATCCACGGCGCAATGACGAAGCGGCTGCCAAAGCCCTGCTCCGAAACGAACGATCCAACTTTGATCTCGCTCGCGGCCGCCACGGAAACGGCGCCGAAGGCGACGGTGCCGGCTACAACCGCAGCCAGGCAAGTTTTTGCGATATGACGCATCAGGGTATCCCTTTCATTATCCTCCCAGAACGAGGGGCTATCCTATGGGTCTAGACCGGATTGGCAAGCGCGATGACAAAGTCCGGACAAATGACCGCGCGGACAGGACGCCTTTGCGACCTAGTCGATCGTCTCGGCGAAACGCACAGCGTTGATCATCGACGAGTTCATCAGCCAGTCCTTCATCAACGCATCGTTCGCCGTAATGCGTTGCATGTCATCCATGATTTCGCGGCGTTTCTGCGGGTCGCGTTCGCGCATCCGGTGGTGATTGGCGTCCGACATCGTGTGGACGTAGTCGGTCGCAATCAGTTTGCGTTGCCGGGTGTAACGGTCGAAGACCGACATGTCGGCACGGCCGTGCCACACGGTATGGATTTTCTCCGACAGGTTCATGGCGTCATGGACGCCGCAGTTCAGACCTAACCCACCGTTCGGCGTATTGAGATGCGCGGCGTCGCCGGCAAGAAAGACCCGGCCAACGTTGAAACGTTCGGTCACGCGCATGTGGGTGCGGTAACTGCCGCGCGCGAGGATTTCGTAGCGCTGGTCGCGCGGCACGATGCGCTGGAAGTGGGCATTGATGTTCTCGTCCGACAACGCCTCTTCCGGCGTCTGATCGGGCCGCGGCGTAATCCCCGAGCGCCAACGATCGGGCACGCGTAGCAGAGAAAAATTACCGGTCTCGGTCCACACGTAGCTGACGTTGGACAACCCCTCGTAATGTTTTTCGAACGGGAAGTCGGTGATCGCGACCATCGTAAAGATCGGATAGGTCTTGCCGTCGAAACCGAGCCCGAGTTGGTCGCGCACGTTCGAGCGACCGCCGTCGGCGCCGATCAAGAACCGGCCCGTCACGGTTTCCTCTTCGCCGTTCTCGACGATGGTCATCGTCACACCATCGTCGTCCTGGGCGATTCGAACGGCCTCGACGCCCCAGCGCAGGTCGACGTTGTCGCGGCGCGAGACGACATCGGCGAGGTGGCGGACGACATGGAACTGTTCGCATTGGACGCGGTAGGGATGATTGGTTTCGGCCGCCAGGACGGATAGATCGAAGACCGCCCGTTCGCCGGTATCTTGGAAGCGGTATTGCCAAGCGGGACACACCGCCCCTTTGGCCAAGATGACATCGGTCACCCCGATTTCTTCGAGCATATCCAGCGTCGCCGGATGCCAGGTCGAGGCGCGCAGATCGGTCGGGATTTCCGCCGCCCTGTCGACGATCACGACGGGGATATCGAGCAGCGACAGGCGGTAGGCGCAAATCAGGCCGATGGGGCCGGCGCCGACTATGAGGACGCGATCAGGCACGCTCATGCCGCCAAATCCGACGAAACAAAGCCAACGCCCACGACTTTCCTAGGGTTCTTGGCGGAAGTCATGCATGCCGCGCCGTCGTTGCCTGCCGGGCGGTCGCCGGGTGCGATCCTCTTTTGCCGAAACAAAGCCAACTCCCGCAGTTTTCCTAGGTTTCTCGGGCGACGCCCGAATTGACACCAAGCACCGGACGGGGTGCCGGATCAATCGATGCGCCGCCGCTTAGTTTAGCCTAAAGGCGGCGCGGGTCGGCGTCACGTTTTGTGTCCCCAAGTCCCGCCCGGTACCGTCGCGCACGAGCCGTTTGGATTCTTGCTAAGGTCGCGGTCCTTATGTGGAGGACGACCCGATGGGCAAATTGATCGCCGGATTGTGGACCGACGAGGACCGACAGCCGACGGCCGACGACGGCAGTTTCCAACGGCCCGATTCGGTCCTGCGCAATTGGGTGACGACCGACGGGGCGCCCGGCCCGAGCGGTAGCGGTGGTTTCGCGGCGGAACCCGGACGGTACCACCTCTATGTCGCGATCAACTGCCCGTGGGCACATCGCACCATGATCATGCGCAGACTCAAGAAGCTGGAGGACGTGGTGTCGATGTCGATCGTTCGACCGGGCCGCGGTGCGCAGGGATGGACCTTCGATCCGGCAGGCGGTTACACCGACGATCTGTTCGGCAAGACCCGCCTGCACGAGATCTACAC
>CAYGKG010000049.1:0-21148 GCA_964350495.1 uncultured Alphaproteobacteria bacterium | reverse complement strand
ACGCACGCCTGGAGATGTTCGGCGTACCGGTCCTGTATACCCCCTACTTCTCCCACCCCGACCCCACCGTCGACCGCAAAAGCGGCTTGCTCGTGCCGACTCAATCGCAAAGCACGCAGCTCGGCGTCCAGGTCGAGACCCCCTACTATTTCAATATCGCGCCAAACGTCGATGCGACACTCAGTCCGATCTTCACCTCGAAGGAGGGCGTCATCCTGGGGGGTGAATTTCGCGAACGGCTCGACAACGGTCAGTACACCGTGAACGGCAGCATCACCCGCCCCGAGGTGCGCAACGACTTCAACGTCAAGACCGGCGGTCGCGTGACCCGGAGCCACCTCTTTACCCGCGGGACCTTCGACTGGGACGACACGTGGCGGTGGGGGTTCAACGGCGCGGTCGCCAGCGACGACACCTATTTGCGGCGCTATCAAATAAGCGACGCCGACACTCTCACTTCCAACGTCTTCGTCGAAGGATTCTCCGGGCGGAACTATGCCGCTGCCAACGCCTACCATTTTCAAGGCTTGCGCACGGAGGACGACCCCGGCGAAACGCCATTGATCCTGCCGATGCTCGAGCATCACTTCGTCTCCGCGCCCGATCGCTTCGGCGGCTCTTTCCGAGCCGACAGTAACTTTCTCTCGTTGACCCGCAAGCAAGGGACGAACAGCACCCGCATGTCGGCGCGGGGACGCTGGCAGTTGCCGCAAGTCGGCCGCTTGGGGGATGTGCGGACGCTGACCGCCGAGGTCAAAGCGGACGGCTACCTGACGAGCGACGTCGTCGATACCCAGAAACCGCTGACGCCGCGCGACGACGGCTTTACCGGTCGGCTCGTCCCGCAGTTGGTATTGGACTGGCGATTGCCCTTGGTGCGCCGCGAACAGGGCGCGCGGCAGGTACTCGAACCGATCGTCAACGCGGCCATCAGCCCCTACGGCGGCAACCCCGGAGAGATTCCCAATGAGGACAGCCTCAACTTCGAGTTCGACGATACCAATGTCTTTAGCGACAACCGGTTTCCGGGTATCGATCGGATCGAGGGCGGTCCGCGGCTGAATTATGGGTTCCGTTATGGCATCTACAGCGACGATGGGGGCTATCTCAGCGCGCTTCTCGGTCAGGTTTTGAGGCCCAAGGCCGACGATACGTTTGCCGACAAGACCGGTCTCGAGGCCCGCAATTCCGACTATGTCGGTCGGATCGATCTCTCGCCCTCGCCGCTCTTTCGCCTGTATGAGCGGGTTCG
Organism: uncultured Alphaproteobacteria bacterium; assembly: GCA_964350495.1. Classification (GTDB taxonomy): domain Bacteria; phylum Pseudomonadota; class Alphaproteobacteria; order SHVP01; family SHVP01; genus CALJDF01. The sequence goes on along the minus strand of CAYGKG010000049.1, from coordinate 19,896 downwards.
CCTCGACCGCGATACGCTGGCAATGCGACGAAATGAAATCGCGCTGGAGGCCGGCCCGGCCGGTTATCGCGTCAACGCGACCTACGTTCGGTTGCGGCGCGAGTTGACAGCCGACGAACTAACCGACCGCGAGGAGATCAACATTGCCGCGCTGGCCGCTCTTAGCCAGTATTGGACCCTGCGCGGCAGCACCCGGCGCGACTTGACGGACGGCGGCGGTACGCTTAACTCAAGCCTTGGCTTGGTTTACGAAGACGAATGCTTCAATGTCAGCGTCGACCTTAAACGGGACTTCACCAGGGACCGCGACGTCGAACCCGCGACCACGGTCTCGTTCAGAGTTCGCTTCAAGCATCTTGGGTAGGTTTGCAAATATTTCCCCACGACACCGGTCGACCACCCGGCCATCCTTGATGCGCCGTCTTTCCTTCGTTTATGCGTTGGCTGCTTCGGTCGTGGGCCTGCCCGCGCTCTCCACAGCGCAATCGGTTCAAACCATCGCCGCCGTCGTTAACGACGAGATCATATCGAATTACGACCTACAGCAGCGAGTCAGGCTGGTTATTTCCAGCTCAGGGGCCAACCCGACCGAACGGATGGCCGAGCAGTTTCGCGCGCAAATTCTGGATAGCCTGATCGACGAGCGGTTGCAGGTTCAGGAGGCCAAGCGCCTCAACATTCCCATTGCCGACCAAGAAGTCGACGGCGCGATCCGCTTCATCGAAGAACAGAACAGCATGGACCCGGGCAACTTGAAGACGCTCCTGGAGACCCAAGGTATCGATATCGGCTCCCTGCACGACCAGCTGCGGGCGCAAATCGCCTGGAGCAAGGTCGTCGGCCAGCGCCTGCGCCCAAGAGTCGTCGTCGGTCAGGACGAAGTCGAGACTCTCGTCGAGCGACTTAAGACCGGGGGCCGAAACGAGCACCTGGCCAGCGAAATATTCCTCGCGTTCAACGATCAGAACCCAACGATTCGCAGGGACATCGAAGCCAACGCGGCTGCCCTCGTCGCGCAATTGCGCGGCGGCGCGGCGTTCGGAATCATCGCCCAGCAGTTCTCCCAGGCGGTTTCGGCCGCTTCGGGCGGCGATCTCGGATGGATCAGCAGTGCAGAGCTTCCGGAACCGGTAGGCCCCGCGCTGGAAACCCTCGCCGTCAACCAAATCAGCGACCCGATCGTGACGCGGGAGGGCATCTACATCTTACAAGTCCGCGACAGACGGCGTTTTGCCGCTGTTAATCCCAGCGACGTGACCGTCGCTCTCAAGCAAATCTTTATCCCCCTCAGGGCCGATGCGGACGACAACGCGATCGAGAGCCAGATGGCGTTGGCCCGAACGATCAGCGGCACCGTGCGTGGATGCGATGACTTCGACGAATTGTCGAAGGAGATGGGCTCGGCGGATTCAGGAGATTTGGGCAAGGTTCGCGTGTCCGATACCCCGGCGCAGTTTCGTGATGCGATCCTCACCATCGAGGTCGGCGTCGCCAGCCAGCCGGTCCGCACGGAGAACGGCATCCACGTTCTGATGGTCTGCGAACGCGAGCAACCGGAAGCCGTCGAACCCGACAGGCGGGCTATCGAGAATTCGATTGGCCAAGCCCGACTTTCGATGCTCGCCCGACGTTACCTCCGCGACTTGCGGCGAGACGCCGTTGTGGACGTGCGTTAGTGACCGGGGCCATCGCTACGGCGACGGCCGTGACGATGGGTGAGCCCGCGGGCATCGGCGCCGAAATCACTCTTAAGGCCTGGCAGGCCCGCAAAAGAGAGAACTTGGCGCCGTTTTTCGTTGTCGGCGACCCCGACCATCTGGCGTCTAGCGCCCGTTGCATGGCACAGAACATCGCGATCGCCGAGATTGCATCGCCAATCGATGCGATCGCGGCCTTCCCGAGCCAACTGCCCGTCGTGCGGGAACCGCTTCGGCGCCCGGCGACCTGGGGCCAGCCCGATGTCGACAATGCATCCGCCGTGCTCAGCGCCATCGACCGGGTCGTGGCCTTTACCCGTGCGGGCGATGCCAACGCCATCGTTACCAACCCCATTCAAAAAGCGACCCTGAACCGGACTGGGTTCGCCTATAGCGGCCACACCGACTACCTCGGACATCTGGCCGGCGACATCCCCACGGTCATGATGCTCGCCGCAGACACGTTGAAGGTTATTCCGGTAACCGTGCATGTGGGCTTGCGGGAAGCGATCGCGGCACTATCGACCGACAGCATCGTTCGCTGCGGCGAGATTGCCGCCCTCGCGATGCGGCGGGACTACGGAATCGCGGAACCCCGTATCGCCGTTGCCGGCCTCAACCCGCACGCCGGGGAGGACGGGATGTTCGGTGCCGAAGAAGACACAATCATCCGCCCCGCCGTAGCCGCACTCAATAACCTCGGGATCGACGCCGCCGGCCCATTGGCGGCCGACAGCCTGTTTCACGCAGCCGCCCGGCGCACCTACGACGTGGTTCTTTGCATGTACCACGACCAGGCTCTGATCCCGATCAAGACGCTCGCCTTCGATCGTGCGGTCAATGTCACGCTAGGGCTTCCGTTCGTGCGGACCTCCCCCGACCACGGGACCGCGCTGGATATCGCCGGCAAAAACGTCGCCGATCCGACGAGTTTCATCGAGGCGGTCAGGTTGGCCCAGGCGATGGCCCGCACCCGATCGCAATCGGCGTGAACGTGGCTGCGGACTTACCGCCCCTTCGCGAGGTTATTCGGCGACACGGTTTGGACGCGCGAAAATCGCTGGGGCAGCACTTCCTGCTCGACCTGAACTTGACGCGCCGGATCGTCCGCGCCGCAGGCGCCGTTGACGGCAAGACCGTCTATGAAGTCGGTCCGGGTCCGGGCGGCCTCACCCGCGCGCTATTGGAGGCCGGAGCAACCGTCGTGGCGGTAGAAACGGACCACCGATGTCTCGCGGCACTCGCGGACCTCGGCGAACACTATCCAAACAAACTAACCGTTATTGAGACAAACGCCCTAACTTGCCGAGAGGCCGAGTTGGTCGCACCGGACACCCTTGCGATCGCAAACCTCCCCTACAATATTTCGACGGTGTTGCTGGTAAAATGGCTTACCGCCGTTGCGGTGCCATTCTCGAGCATGACCCTGATGTTTCAGAAGGAAGTCGCCGAGCGGCTTCTGGCCGGACCCGGCAGCAAAACCTACGGCCGTATCAGCGTCTTGGCCCAGTGGCGATGCACCGTGCAGCGGGCGTTCGATGTGCCGGCGAAAGCGTTCGTGCCGCCGCCGAAAGTCGAATCGACCGTCGTTTGCCTAACCCCGCGACAAGATCCCATCGCGATCGACCCTAGCGCCTTGGAGCGGGTAACCGGAGCCGCCTTCGGTCAACGCCGCAAGATGCTGCGGGCGAGCCTTAAGCGCATTATCGAAGATCCGGTCGCACTGCTCGACGACCTCGGAATCGCGCCGACGGATCGCGCCGAAAACCTTAGCGTCGCGCAATTCTGTGCAATTGCTGCCCGAATTCCGCCGATCCAGCCCACCTCAGCGGAGCGAGCGGACGAACTCCGTCAGACCTAGCTGGCGGGAACGCCGGAGCGATTCCGCCTCGATGATCGTTTCGAGCTGTTTGGTGCAGGTGTCCAAGTTCTCGTTGATGAGGACGTAGTCGTACTCCGACCAATGACTCATTTCGTTCGGCGCTTTGGCCATGCGGCGCTCCACGACGGCGTCGCTGTCGAGTCCGCGTTGACGCAACCGGTTGCGCAGTTCCTCGAAACTCGGTGGCAGAATGAATACCGAGACAACATGCTCTTCGGTCGTTTGCTCGATTTGCTGGGCGCCTTGCCAATCGATATCGAACAGGACGTTCTGCCCCTTCTCCAGGGCGGCGGTAACCGGTTGCTTCGGCGACCCGTAGGAATGGTCGAAAACCTGGGCATGCTCAAGCAAATCGCCGGCTTCAACCATCGCGTTGAACGTGTCGCCGTCGATAAAACGATAGTCCCGACCCTCGACCTCATTTTTCCGCGGCAAACGAGTCGTCACCGAGACCGACATCACAAAGTCGTTCCGATTCTCAAGCAGCCAGCGCGACAACGTGGTCTTGCCGGCGCCGGACGGCGACGACAGAACCAGCATGAACCCACGGCGCTTGATCGACGACGCCATCGCCTTACTCAACGTTCTGGACCTGCTCGCGCAGCCGATCTACCTCGACCTTAAGGTCGAGGCCGATCGAGGTCAGCGCAACGTCGCCCGCTTTCGAACACAACGTGTTGGCCTCGCGGTTGAATTCCTGACACAGGAAATCGAGACGGCGGCCCACCGCTTCATTGCCGTTGAGGGAATCGACCGCCGATTCGACGTGGGCCCGCAGTCTCTGGATTTCCTCCGAAACGTCGGATTTGACCAATAGAAGGGCCATCTCCTGGGCCAATCGATCCTCCGAAACGCCGGTCCGGTCGGCGAGCAATTCGGCGAGTTGGGTCCGCAATCGCTCGCGCGCCGATTCAGGACGGCTTGCGGCGACGATTTCGGCCTTCGACACAAGGCCGGTAATCGACTCCAGATGGTCGCGCAAGGTCGCCTCGATCCGCTCCCCCTCCTCTTGGCGCGCGCGGTCGAGCGCGGCCAGCGCCGCATCGAAACTTGAGAGCAATCCGGCATCGCGGGCGGCAATATCTTCGGGAGAGATTTCCGGCTCCTGCAACTCCAGCACGCCGCGCAGGGCAAGGACCCCATCGAGAGACGCGTCGGTCGTACCGGGCGTTCCCCTGAGAGCCGCGAGCTCGCGCAACACCTGCGACAGGACATCTTGGTTGACCCGCAGTTCCTGCTGCGCACGCTGATCGAACTGGAGCGAAACCTGGATATTGCCGCGCGTGAAGCGTTTCGGCGCTGCCGCGCGCACGTGTCCCTCCAGATCTTCCAAGCCACTGGGCAGACGAAGGCGGAGGTCGAGCCCCCGGCCATTCACGCTTCGCATTTCCCACGCCCATTCGAACGGTCCGCTGCGCCCTTCTTTGCGCGCAAAACCGGTCATGCTGGAGATCGGCACGTTATTCGGTCCGGTCAGTGGGCAGGATTCGCATGGCCCAATCTATAGTGTTCGCCACCCGCGCCAACAAGGGTTCAGTTCTGCTGGGAGCGGATTTGCCGCCACCGTCGAACGTTCCGACGGTGCTCCTCCAACGTCCGCGCAAAGACATGCCCACCGGTGCCGTCGGCGACAAAGAAGAGATCCTCGGTCTCAAGGGGATTGAGAACCGATTCGAGCGCGGCGCGACCCGGGTTTGCAATGGGTCCGGGCGGCAATCCACCGACCCGGTAAGTGTTGAACGGCGAGTCGACGGCGAGATCGTTTCGCGTCAACCGACGACCCAACGCGCCCTCCCCCCGAGTCAAGGCATAGACCACCGTCGGATCCGACTGCAGGCGCATCCCGCGACGCAACCGATTGATGAAGACCCCAGCGATATGGGCTCGTTCTTCGGGGATACCGGTCTCTTTTTCGACAATGGACGCAAGGACCACCGCCTCGGCGGGAGTGTCGAACGGCAGGTTCGCCGCGCGGGCCGACCATAGGTCGTCAAGGAGTTCCGCCATCGCGCGCTGCATTCGGCCGACGACCTCGGCCCGGGCATCGCCGTAGGCGTAGTGGTAGGTCTCCGGCAGTAAGCCGCCCTCACCGACGACGCTCGGCGGCGCGCCGTCAAGCCCTTCGCTTGCGGCGATCAGCGCCAAGGCCTCGAACGTGGTCAGCCCTTCGGGCAGGGTGAGGCGGCGAACCACCGTTTCGCCGCTGAGCAACAACGCGAGGACAGCCCGCATCGAACTGCCCGCGGGCACCAAATACTCGCCCGCACGCAGCGATTTACTTTGGCCCGTGGCGCGGACCACCAGGCGAAACAGATTCGGTTCTTCGAGAATGCCGTGGGTCTGAAGCGAACGGGCGATCTGGGCCACGGATGTGCCGCGCGGCAGTACGATTGTGGTGTCCTCGCGCGACGGCCCCTCGGCATCGAAGGCCGCGGCACCCCAAACCAGGATTCCGGCCGCGGCAACCACCGCGACAACCATAAAGAGCGTGAGGGCGCGGATCGCTTTGCGGCTCATGGCCGTCGCGTTATTGCGGGCGGGCGAATATCAACGAAGCGTTCGTGCCACCGAAGCCGAACGAGTTCGACAGTGTTGCTCTGATTTCTTTTTTCTTCGCGGTATGCGGTACTAGATCGAGGTCGCACCCGTCGCTCGGGTTATCCAGATTCAGGGTGGGTGGCACTACCCCATCGCGCATCGCCAAGATACTGAAGATCGCTTCGACCGAACCGGCGGCGCCGAGCAGGTGACCGATCGCCGATTTCGTCGATGACATGGACAGATCGTAGGCGGCATCGCCGAACAGGCGCTTCACAGCCTGGATTTCGATCTCATCGCCAAGCGGCGTCGAGGTGCCGTGGGCATTGATGTAGTCGACGTCCTTGGGCGCGAGACCGGCGCGGTTCATTGCCATTTGCATGGACCGGAATGCCCCGCCCCCGTCCTCGGCTGGTGCGGTGATGTGATACGCATCGCCCGACAGGCCGTAACCGACGACTTCGGCGTAGATTTTGGCGCCACGCGCTTTAGCATGTTCGAGTTCTTCGAGCACGAGCACACCCGCGCCCTCGCCCATGACAAAACCGTCGCGGTCCTTGTCCCAGGGGCGCGACGCTTTCGATGGCGTGTCATTGAAATCGGTCGACAGCGCGCGCGCCGCAGCGAAACCAGCCATCCCGAGACGGCAGATCGCCGATTCGGTGCCGCCGGCGACCATCACGTCGGCATCGCCCATGCTGATGAAGCGGGCGGCATCGCCAATTGCGTGGGCGCCCGTCGAGCACGCCGTTACGACGGCATGGTTGGGCCCCTTGAAGCCGAACCGAATAGAAGTGTGGCCAGAGACGAGGTTGATCAACGCCATCGGAATAAAGAACGGACTGAGCCGACGTGGACCGCGTTCGTCCAACGTTTTGGCGCCTTCGACGATTTCCTGGAGACCGCCAATGCCTGAGCCAATCAAAACGCCCGTGCGGCAACGATCCTCTTCGCCTTCGGGATGCCAATCTGCGTCGTCGATCGCCTGCTGCGCGGCCGCCAAACCGAAGATGATGAAATCCGCCATCTTGCGACGTTCTTTCGGCGACACCCAGTCGTCGAAATTGAAGTCGCCTTCGCCATCGCCCCGCACCACCTGTGCGGCAATTTTGGCAGGCAGGTCCGATACATCGAACTTCTGGATGGGCGTTATGCCGGAACGTCCCTCTAGGAGGCGTTTCCAGGTCAATTCAACACCAGTACCGATCGGCGTGACTAAGCCAAGGCCGGTAACGACGACGCGTCTAAGTTCCAATATCTGCGCTCCCGCTTCCGGGTTGCGTCAGTCCGATCAGGATTCGGCCGATTGCAGGAAAGCAACCGCGTCCTTAACGGTGACGATCTTCTCGGCCGCATCGTCGGGGATTTCGCAACCGAATTCCTCTTCGAATGCCATCACGAGTTCGACCGTGTCCAAACTATCGGCACCAAGATCGTCGATAAAGCTGGCCGAATCTGTGACTTTTTCTTCGTCAACGCCCAGGTGTTCAATGACGATTTTCTTTACACGGTCGGCGATGTCACTCATTCACATATTCCCTTGGATTTGCGCCGAGACAGGGCATCGGCGGTGGACGGTTTCCCGACAATCTATGGCCATTATAGCGCCCAAAACGTGGCTGTAAGGCGCTACTGCGAAGGGTTCGTAACATACTTTAGATTAGATGACTAGCGGTCCGCGACGGCCCGTTTTTCGCCCTAAATCATCGCCATGCCGCCATTAATATGGAGGGTCTGACCGGTCATATACGCGGCCTCTTCGCTCGCCAGATAGACCGCCGATGCCGCGATATCTTCTGTCGTCCCAAAACGACCCGCCGGAATGGCCGACGCTAGTTTCTGCCGTTGCTCGTCGCTCAGGGCGTCGGTCATCGGCGATTGAACGAAACCGGGCGCAATGCAGTTCACCGTGATCCCGCGCGACGCAACCTCCTGGGCCAGCGCTTTCGACATGCCGATCATGCCCGCCTTTGCCGCCGCGTAGTTAACTTGGCCGGGATTGCCGGTAACGCCGACAATCGAGGTTATACCAACAATCCGGCCCCAGCGCTGCTTCATCATGGGACGAAGGGCGGCGCGGGAGAGGCGAAATGCCGCCGTTAGGTTTACGTCGAGTACCGTTTGCCATTCTTCGTCTTTCATCCGCATGGCCAGATTGTCTCGTGTGAGGCCAGCATTGTTGACGAGGATGTCGATGCCGCCCTGGGCGTCGAGCATACTCTTCATCAGCGCTTCGACCGCGGCGCTGTCGGACAGATCGGCGACCAACACGACAGCGCGTTCACCCAACGCCGCCGCCAGGGCCGAAAGGGCTTCTTCGCGCGTCCCCGACAACGCAACCGACGCGCCGGCCCCGTGGAGCGCCCGCGCAATAGCGCCGCCGATCGCACCCGATGCGCCGGTTACCAGCGCCCGTTTGCCTGACAGATCGAACATAGGACCTCCGCTAAAGCGTTTTGAAAAAGTCGTCGATGTCCTGGGGCGCGCCAATCGATTGGGCGGCGATGTCGCGATCGATTCGTTTGGCCAACCCTGCCAAGACCTTCCCCGCCCCTACCTCAACAAGCCGATCGACGCCGTTGTCGCGCATGAATTGGACGCTTTCGCGCCAGCGCACCATCTTTGTAACCTGTTGGACAAGCAACCCGCGTATCCCGGCCGCGTCCTCAACCTCGCCAGCCGTGACATTGGCGACGAGCGGCACGACAGGATCTGCAATGGCAACCTCGCCTAGCGCCTCAGCCATCGCATCGGCTGCCGGCTGCATCAGCGCACAGTGAAAGGGCGCCGAAACCGGCAAGGCCATCGCGCGCTTCACGCCCTTATCTTTGGCGATCGCGATGGCGCGGTCGACAGCAGCGCGCGCGCCGCTGATGACGACCTGGCCACCGCCGTTGTCGTTGGCGACTTCGCAAACGTCGCCTGCCGCCGCTTCGGCCACTATTTCGAGTGCAAGATCGAGTTCGGCGCCGAGAAGCGCCGCCATTGCGCCCTCGCCCACGGGCACGGCCTGCTGCATCGCTTGACCGCGCCGGCGCAGCAGGCGGGCCGAATCGGCAAGGGACAGAGCGCCAGTTGCGGTCAGGGCCGAGTATTCGCCCAGCGAGTGACCGGCGACAAAGGCCAATTTCGCGCCGATATCGTAACCACCTTTTTGAATCGCACGGACTGCCGCGACCGAAACTGCCATCAACGCAGGCTGGGCGTTCTCCGTCAGCATCAGATCTTCGGGCGGGCCTTCCCACATCAAACGGCTTAGGTTGAGGTTCAGCGCTTCGTCGACTTCCTCGAAGACCTCGCGGGCTTCGGGAAGCGCGTCAGCAAGCTCCTTTCCCATCCCCACGGCCTGGGAACCCTGCCCCGGGAAAACAAACGCCGTCGCCATGCCGCACCCCAACTTGACCGATCCTGCGCCCGAGTCGCACCTTTGGACGCAATCTGTCAAGGCGCGCCTTGCGAGCGATCCGAAAAGCTGTATATTCCCGCGGCTCACATACTCCTTGCCGGGGTGAGACCCGGCTCAAGCTCGGACCGGCCCGTCGGCCCCCGAGTACAACAACCGTAAGGAGACACGGATGGCGTTGTACGAAAACGTCTTTATCGTCCGACAGGACGTATCGAATCAGCAAGTCGAAGAACTTGCCGCCCGCTTCCAGGAAATCCTCGAGAGCGGCGGTGGAAAGGTCGAAAAGACCGAGTTCTGGGGCTTGCGCACCATGGCCTTCAAGATCAAGAAGAACCGTAAAGGCCATTACGTGATGTTCAACCTCGACGCTCCGCCGCCTGCGGTCCTGGAAATGGAACGCAATATGCAGCTGAACGAGGACGTCATCCGCCACATGACGTTGCGGGTCGACGAGCTCGAAGAGGGGCCGTCGGCGGTCATGAAGTTCCGCGGCGAACGGACCCGCAGCTACGGCGACAGCAGCGAGTCGCGGAGTTCGGAATCCCGATCTTCCGATGGCGACAAACCCGAAGCCGCCAAGACCGAAGCGGCCAAAACCTCTACCGAAGAGGGAGACAGCGCATGAGTACGCGTCCTCGCCCGTTTTTCCGTCGCCGCAAGTCCTGCCCGTTCTCAAGCGATACGGCGCCGAAGATCGACTACAAAGACGTCAAATTGCTTCAGCGCTTCACCTCGGAGCGCGGCAAAATCGTCCCGAGCCGCATTACCGCAGTTTCAGCCAAGAAACAGCGCGAACTCGCGCGGGCGATCAAGCGCGCCCGGTTCCTGGCACTCATGCCCTACGTGCTCGATTAAGCACGGGTCGAGGAGAAAACAATGGAAGTCATACTGCTAGAGCGCGTCGAAAAGCTCGGCCAGATGGGCGACGTAGTTCGGGTCAAACCCGGATTTGCGCGCAACTACCTCTTGCCGAAGAACAAAGCGCTTCGCTCCACGGCCGATAACCGCAAGCTGTTTGAGGCCCAAAAGGCCCAACTCGAGACGAATAACCTCGAGCAGAAAAAGGAAGCCGAGGCGGTTGCCGCAAAGATGGACGGCCTGTCGGTCGTCATTCTTCGCCAAGCGAGCGAAAGCGGCCAGCTTTACGGATCGGTCAACAGCCGTGACATTGCGCAGGCCGTGACCGAAGCCGGTTTCACGATAGACCGCCACCAGGTGCAGCTGTCGGCAATGATCAAGCATCTTGGCCTATCAACCACGCCGATCCGACTTCATCCCGAAGTCTCGGTCGACGTGACAATCAACGTCGCCCGCTCGGCCGACGAAGCGACCGCCCAGGCCGCCGGTGCGCCGGTCAATGCAGCGGAAGCGTTCTTCGAATCCGAGGAACTCGCGGCGCGCGCACGCGATGAGTCTTCGGATGACGAGTACAACGAAACCGACGCTCCCTCGGCGCCCAACTATGGGACCGGCGAGGAGTCAACGCAGGACGCGTGACGGTGTCTCCTCGGGGGCACATTCACGGCGGCTGCAACAGCTAACCGTTCGCAGCCGCCCCTAGCGCCATGATACTGGATCAACTGCTCCGGCATCTCATTCGACGCGGCACGCTCCGCGTGACCTTTGCAAACGGTCGCAGGGCAACCTTCACCGGAAGCGAACCGGGACCCGACATCGCGATTAAGATCGCCGACAAGGCGACGGAACGCCGTCTGTCGATCAACCCCAATCTTGTTGTCGGCGAAGCGTTCATGGACGGCAAGCTCACCGTCGAGAACGGCGACGTTTACGACTTTCTCGAATTGTGCCTGATGAACCTGGGTTGGGGCCCCGGCGACCACATGATTCAGCGCGTGCAAGGGCGACTGCGCCGTTGGGGCCGCGGCATTGCCCAATACAACCCGATCGGCAAAGCGCAGCAGAATGTCGCCCACCACTACGATCTCTCGGACACGCTCTACGATTTGTTCCTCGACAACGATCGTCAGTATTCCTGCGCCTATTACGCGACCGCCAACGAGACGCTTGAGCAAGCTCAAGATCACAAGAAGCGGCATATCGCAGCGAAACTGCTGCTCCAACCGGAACACAAGGTTCTCGACATCGGATCGGGCTGGGGCGGCTTGGGTCTTTATCTGTCGCAGACCTCCGGCGCGGACGTGACCGGCGTCACCCTGTCCGTCGAGCAACACAAAGTCTCGCAACAACGCGCCGCCGATCGCGGTCTCGCCGACCGGGTCCGCTTCAAGCTGCAGGACTACCGCGAGGAACAACAACGATACGACCGGATCGTGTCGGTCGGGATGTTCGAACATGTCGGAGTCGGCCACTTCGAAGAGTTTTTCCGCAAAATCAAGTCGTTGCTCACCGAAGACGGCGTCGCGTTATTGCACACGATCGGCCGCGCCGACGGCCCCGGCGCCACGAACCCTTGGCTTGCCAAGTACATTTTTCCGGGTGGATACACGCCGGCACTATCGGAGATCGTTCCCGTCATTGAACGCGTCGGTCTTTACATCACCGACATCGAGGTTCTGCGCCTTCACTATGCGACGACCTTGCGCGACTGGCGCCAGCGCTTCAATTCGAACCGCGACAAGGTGTGCGCCATCTATGACGAGCGATTCTGTCGGATGTGGGACTTCTACCTGGCGGGTTGCGAGGCAGCGTTCCGCTATGGTGGACAACTCAATTTCCAAATTCAGTTGTCGCGCCGGCAGGACGCCGTGCCGTTGACGCGCGACTACATCCAACAATGGGAAGCCCAACACGCGGCAATTGCAACCTGATCGCGATTTATCCCCATGATCCCCGCTAGCATTCTGCCGGCGGCTGTGTTGCCGACGGGCCTTGCGGTGTAGATTGCCCCACTAACGAACGGGGCCCCATGAGCGATCTACCGAATAACGTCAGCGCCCTTCCCTCGCGCGACGACATTCAGAGCTTCCGAAGCGCGCCGAGCAACCTGGAGGCCGAACAGGCACTCCTCGGCGCCATCTTGGTCAACAACGACATCGCCGCGCAGGTCGGCAGTTTCCTATCTCCCGACGACTATTTCGAGCCGGTTCATGCCCGGATTTACGAGTCGGCGCTGCGCCTGATCGATCGCGGTCAGATCGCCAATCCGACCACGTTGCGGGCGCTTTTCGAACGGGACGAGGCGCTGGCCGACATCGGCGGCGCCGACTACCTGCGCCGCCTCGCCAACGCTGCGGTCACGATCATCAATTCGGAAGACTACGGACGAGTCATCCACGATCTGTCCCAGCGCCGCCAACTCATCCGTATTGGCGAGGACATGGTCAATACGGCGTACGATCCAACGGTCGACGCCGAATCGGAATTGCAGATCGAGGCTGCCGAGCAAAGGCTTTACAACCTCGCCGAAAAAGGCCGCTACGAGGGCGGGTTCAAGGCTTTCAGTACGGCACTGGCCGAAGCCGTTCACAACGCCGAAGCGGCGTTGAAACGGGACGGCCACCTCACCGGCGTTACGACGGGGCTGCGCGATCTGGATACGCGCCTTGGCGGGCTGCACCGTTCGGACCTTATTATCCTTGCCGGACGACCGGGCATGGGGAAATCCGCCCTGGCCGCCAACATCGGCTTCAGCGCGGCCAAAGCGCATTTGGAAAAGAACGGGCAAGACAACGACGACGGTGCGGCGATCGCCTTTTTCTCGTTGGAAATGTCGGCCGAGCAGCTCGCGAGCCGCATGCTCGCTGAAGAGACCAACATTCCGACCGAAAAACTGCGCCGCGGGCAGTTCACCAGCGACGATTTCATCCGCATCGCCCAAGCCGCCCAGCGTATTGAGGACTGCAAGTTCTTCATCGACGATACGCCCGCTATCAGCATCGCCACGCTGCGCGCCCGCGCCCGCCGCCTGAAGCGCCAACACGACATCGGCATGATTATCGTCGATTACCTCCAGCTCGTGCGGCCGGCTTCGGCAGGGCGCGAGAGCAACCGCGTCCAGGAAGTTTCCGAAATCACCCAGGGGCTCAAGGCGATCGCCAAGGAACTCGACATCCCCGTTGTCGCCCTCGCGCAGCTCAGCCGCCAGGTCGAGCAACGCGACGACAAACGCCCGCAACTTTCGGACCTCAGGGAATCGGGCGCGATCGAACAGGATGCCGACGTCGTGATGTTCATCTTCCGCGAGGAGTACTATCACGACCGCACCCGACCGGACCCGAGCGCGCCTGAATTCCAGGAATGGTCGGACAAGATGCAGCGCGTTCAAGGCATTGCCGAAGTGATCATCGGCAAGCATCGCCACGGCCCAACCGGAACCGTGCGCCTGCTCTTCAACGGCCAAGTGACCAAGTTCAGCAATCTCGCAGAAGCCGAGATGCTGCCGGAGCACTATTAGTGCCATGACGGTTGCGGCCCGCGCCGGCGCGACCCTGACGATCAACCTCGACGCCGTCGCTGCGAACTACCGAAAGCTGCGCGCCATGCTCGGCCCCGGCGCGATTTGTGCGGCAGTCGTCAAAGCCAACGCCTACGGGCTGGGCGCGGCGCCGGTTGGGCTCAAACTCGAAGCCGAAGGCTGCCGGCATTTCTTCGTTGCGACCGTCGATGAAGGACTTGCCCTGCGACACACCTTCGAAGACGCAGCCCCTAGCGCGGTTTCCGAGATATTTGTGCTGTCCGGCCCGAGCGACGCATCGGTCGACTACTTCGCCCACGGATGGCTGACCCCTGTGCTCAATTCCACCGAACAGATTGCGATCTGGCAGCGGTTCGCAAGGGAAACCGGGCGCCCACTCGCAGCCGCCCTGCACGTCGACACAGGCATGTCGCGGCTCGGCCTCACGCCTGCGGATTTCACCAAGCTTGCGGAAACCCCGACCGCGCTCGACGGTATCTCGCCACGCCTGGTCATGAGCCACTTGGCCTGTGCGGACGAACCCGACCACCCCCTCAACCGCCAACAACTGACCGATTTCCAAGCCCTGGCGGCATACTTTCCGGGCGTCGCGCGCAGCCTCGCAAACTCCGCTGGGACGGTCCTCGGCAGCGCCTTTCACTTCGAAATGGCGCGCCCAGGCATCGCCCTGTACGGCCCCGATCCACTGACAAAAAGGACGAGAAAGTTCTCAGAAGTAATTGTTATTAAATCAAAAATTCTGCAAGTTCGCGAAATTGACTTGCCCCAGACCGTTGGATATGGTGCGACCCCCGGCGCGGGTGGGCCCACGCGCGTCGCCACAGTTCCTGTGGGTTACGCCGACGGTTACCCCCGCGGATTGAGCAATTCTGGTTTTGCCATCGTCGATGGCGTTCGGGTACCGGTGGTGGGACGAGTCTCGATGGATCTGATCACCCTGGATGTGAGCCCACTCCCCGCAAGCCGTTGCCCACCCGGCGCCGAGGTCACATTGTTGGGCGACGGGGTGAACATCGACGATCTCGCCGATGCTGCGGGCACGATTTCCTACGAAATCCTGACGCACCTGGGACAGCGCTATCACCGCACCTACATCGGTGCCGTTGACCCACGGCCGCGCGGTCCCGGCCCGCGATGATCCTGCTTAATCTCTTTGCCCACATCGGCCGGCTGTTCCTTGGCTTCCTAAGGGCTTCGGGTCGGCTTGCGATCTTCGGCGGACGAGCGGTTTCCCACGTGTTTCGCCCGCCCTATTTTCCGATGATCACGGCACAGCAGATGATCAGCATCGGCTACTTTTCGCTGCCCGTCGTCGGCCTAACTACACTGTTCACCGGCATGGCGCTCGCGTTGCAGATTTTTGAAGGCACCGCACGATTCAACGCCGAGGGCGCGGTTGCCCAAGTCGTTGCCATCGGCATGGCGCGCGAACTCGCGCCGGTTCTCGGCGGTTTGATGGTGGCCGGTCGCGTCGGCGCCGCAATGGCCGCCGAGATCGGCACCATGCGGGTGACCGAACAGATCGACGCCCTTACCACGCTATCGACCAATCCGTTCAAGTATTTGATTGCGCCGCGCTTGATCGCCGGCACGCTGATGGTGCCGTTTCTCGTGCTGGTGGGCGACATCATCGGCATTTTCGGCGGCTTCGTGATCAGCGTGAACTTGCTGAACTTCAACGCCGCGACCTATGTGAAAAATACCGTCGACTTCCTAGAGAACATCGACATCATTTCCGGCCTAGTCAAAGCGGGCGTATTCGGATTCATCGTTACCCTAATGGGGTGCTATCACGGTTTTCAAAGCCGCGGCGGCGCCGAGGGGGTCGGTGCCGCAACCACGAACGCCGTGGTCACGGCATCAATCCTGATCTTGACGGCGAACTTGATTCTCACCCGGCTTTTCTTCACGAACTAGCATGGCCGCCGAACCCAAGATCAGCCTGCGCGGCGTTCACAAAAGTTTCGGCCCCAAGCATGTGCTGGGCGGCGTCGACCTCGATGTAGCCAAAGGCGAATCGGTGGTCATCATCGGCGGATCGGGCACCGGCAAGTCTGTCATGCTGAAGTGCATCCTCGGTATTCTGGCGCCGGACCAAGGCAGCATTCGTATCGACGGCGCCGAAAGCGTCCATGCCGGTTCGGCCGAGCGAGACCGATTCATGCGCAAATTCGGGATGCTGTTCCAAAGCGCGGCGCTGTTCGACAGCATGCGGGTATGGCAGAACGTGGCGTTTGGTCTAATCCAAGGTAAGGGCATGGCCCGCGCCGAAGCACGGGAAATCGCGCTCAAAAAGCTCGCTCAAGTCGGATTGACTCCCGAGGTTGCCGAACTCAAACCGGCGCAGTTATCGGGCGGCATGCAAAAAAGGGTCGGACTCGCCCGGGCAATCGCCACCGATCCGGAGATCATCTTTTTCGACGAACCGACGACCGGACTCGATCCGATCATGGCGGACGTCATCAACGACTTGATCGTCAGCAGCGTCAAGGATCTCGGTGCGACGACGTTGTCGATCACCCACGATATCGCCAGCGCCCGGAAGATTGCCGACCGTATCGCCATGATCCACGACGGCCGCATCATCTGGAGCGGCGCTGTCGCGCAACTCGATAGCAGCGGCAACGACTACGTCGATCAGTTCATCAACGGCCGTGCCGAAGGTCCGATCAAGATGCAGGTCCTGCGTCCGTGATAAACCCACTTCTCTTCTTGCCAACCCCATAGTGGCCAAAGCGGCCGCCCACTTCGTTTGCCAAGACTGCGGCGCCAGTTACCGCAAATGGTCGGGTCACTGCGAATCGTGCGGCGGGTGGAACACGATTCAACAGGAGACCGCGACCGAATCCGCACCGCGCGGACTTGGCCGCGGCAAAGGCCGCGCGCTCGAATTCGTCGACTTGCGCGGTCACGACCCCGTCAAGGCGCGGATCGCGACGGGTTTGGCTGAACTCGACCGCGTCGCCGGAGGCGGGTTAGTTGCCGGGTCGGCTATTCTGGTTGGAGGCGACCCGGGGATCGGCAAGTCGACGCTGCTGTTGCAGGTTGTTTGCGCCCTTGCCGGCAGCGGGACGGTCTATATCTCCGGCGAAGAGGCCGCCGAGCAAGTGCGCTTGCGGGCAAATCGTCTGGGCCTCACCGGCGACGGCGTGCGCCTCGGCACCGCTACCAATGTGCGCGACGTGCTGACGATCTTCGATGAACCGAAACCGCCGACGGCGATCGTCATCGACTCCATTCAAACGATGTATGTCGACTCTATCGACAGCGCCCCGGGGACGGTATCGCAAGTCCGCGCCAGCGCCCAAGAACTGATAAAGGCCGCGAAGCGACGCGGCGTGATTCTTTTTCTGGTTGGGCACGTCACCAAGGACGGTCAGATCGCCGGGCCGCGCGTCCTTGAGCACATGGTCGACACGGTGCTCTACTTCGAGGGCGAACGTAGCCACCACTTTCGGATTCTCCGGGCGGTGAAGAACCGCTTCGGCCCGACCGACGAGATCGGCGTGTTCGAAATGAGCGACCGCGGCCTCATGGAAGTCGCCAACCCTTCGAGTCTCTTTCTGTCGACCCGCGATGACGAGATCAGCGGTGCCGCTGTTTTCGCGGGCATCGAGGGAACCCGGCCGGTCCTAGTCGAGATCGAGGCCCTAGTCGCGCCGTCCTCGCTGGGGACGCCGCGGCGCGCGGTCGTCGGGTGGGATTCGGCGCGACTGGCCATGGTGCTGGCGGTCTTGGAGGCGCGCTGCGGCCTCAGCCTCGTCGGCCGCGACGTCTACCTTAATGTTGCCGGCGGCCTGCGGGTCAACGAGCCCGCGGCCGACCTCGCCGTCGCCGCCGCGTTGGTGTCGAGCCTCTCGCAGGTTCCACTCCCGCCCGGATCCGTGGTATTCGGCGAGATCGGACTGTCGGGCGAGGTTCGGGCCGTCAATCAGGCCGGGCCGCGTCTGAAGGAAGCGGAGAAGCTGGGGTTCGGTCGGGCGATCGTGCCACAGGGTTCGGGACAGGGCAGCAAAATGGCGATTACCGAAGTGAAACGCCTGAGTGAGGTTGTCGATCTGTTCGACTTCGACGGCGCCGCCGCATCAGGGAGCGCTTGACGATGACGTTTCTCGAGTCCCTGCCCTTCAATATCGTCGACATCGCGGTCGTGCTTCTCATTTTGACCTCCGGACTCCTTGCTTTCTACCGCGGGTTCATCACTGAAGCGCTCGCTGTTGCAGGATGGGTCGGTGCGGCGATTGTCACCGTGGTTTTCTTCACCCCGGCCCAGAGCGTTGCGCAGCGCTACCTCGCCGATATCGTATCGCTCCAAATTCTGATCGACGTGGGGACCGGTATCGCATTGTTCGTTGTATCGCTCTTGGTTTTCTCCGTGGTTCTGCGCGGCGTTGCCCGGTTGGTCCGCGGCAAGTCCGCCCACCCGATCGACCGCGCGCTCGGCTTTATCTTCGGACTTGTTCGCGGCATCGTGTTGCTCGCGGTCGTGTGGTTGTTGATTACCGCAATTGTGCCAGCCGAACGCTTGCCCGGTGAAATTCGCGCAGCAAAGACGCTACCGATGATCAAAGCAAGCGGCGAAATCCTGCGCAAACTAGCGCCGGCGTCTTTGCGCGAGCCTAATGGCGCACCGTTGGAAGAAACCTGGCAGCGCAGCCCGGCGCTTGACCCCAATGACATCCTGAACGCGACTCTCTATAAGAACGACGCGGTACGCTCACCCTGCCCGTGCGGGCACCAAGGCCAGGCGATATGACCGAAAAGACCAACGACCTGCCATCACTCATTCCCCGTCATCCCTTCGATTCCGACCGATTTCACGAGGAATGCGGCGTTTTTGGTGTCTTCGGTCACGACGACGCGGCGGCACATACCGCGCTTGGCCTCCATGCGCTTCAGCATCGCGGACAAGAAGCCGCCGGCATCGTGTCCTACGATACGCGGCAATTCCACGCCGAGCGCGGACTTGGCCATGTGGGCGAACATTTCAGTTCGTCCGATGTCATTGCCCGACTGCCCGGCCGATCGGCGATCGGCCACAATCGCTATTCGACCACTGGCGAGACCATCTTGCGCAACGTCCAGCCGCTGTTCGCAGAATTCGCGTTCGGCGGTTTGGCTGTTGCCCATAACGGCAACCTGACCAATAGCCATACCGTGCGCCGGCGCCTGGTGCAGCAGGGTTGCATCTTCCAATCGACCATGGATACCGAAGTCATCATCCATCTGATGGCCACTAGCCGATATCATCAGGTCGTTGACCGGCTTGTCGATGCGTTGCGGCAGGTCGAAGGCGCCTACTCGCTCGTTGCACTGTGCGATGGGATGTTGATCGGCGTTCGCGATCCGATGGGTGTTCGCCCCCTGGTTATCGGCGAAATCGATGGGGCGACGATCCTGACGTCTGAATCCTGCGCCCTGGATATCATCGGGGCCAAGTTCGTTCGCGATGTCGAGCCGGGCGAACTGGTCACGATTGACGCCGCCGGCACCCACAGCATCCGGCCCTTTCCGGCGGCCCGAAGCCGCTTTTGCGTCTTCGAATACGTCTATTTCGCGCGCCCCGATAGTGTCGTCGAAGGACGCAGCGTCTACGAAGCGCGCAAACGCATCGGCGCCGAACTCGCGATCGAATCGCCGGTCGATGCGGATGTCGTCATCCCCGTGCCGGACTCGGGTGTGCCTGCGGCGATGGGCTACGCCCAGCAAGCTGGCATCCCGTTCGAGCTTGGAATCATCCGGAATCATTACGTCGGGCGTACCTTCATCGAACCCGGCGAACAGATCCGTCACCTCGGCGTCAAACTGAAGCACAACGCGAACCGTGCCCTGGTCGACGGCAAGCGGATCATCCTGGTGGACGACTCAATCGTTCGCGGCACAACCTCGGTCAAGATTGTCGAAATGGTGCGCCAAGCAGGTGCCGCCGAAGTGCACATGCGAATCGCTTCGCCGCCCACCACCCATTCCTGCTTTT
>CAYGKG010000048.1:0-21325 GCA_964350495.1 uncultured Alphaproteobacteria bacterium | reverse complement strand
CGGATTCCCGACCGGTCTCAAATGGTCGTTCATGCCCAAGCAATCCGATGGGCGCCCGCACTACCTGATCGTCAATGCCGACGAAGGTGAACCGGGAACCTGCAAGGATCGCGACCTGATGCGGCACGATCCGCACAAGTTGCTTGAGGGCTGTCTGATCGCCGGTTTCGCGATGGGCGCCCACGCTTGCTACATCTACATCCGCGGCGAATTCATTCGAGAAGCCGAGCACCTCGAAGCCGCAATTGCCGAAGCCTACGATGCAGGGTTGCTAGGCAAGAACGCCTGCGGTTCTGGCTGGCACTACGACATCTATGTCCACCGCGGGGCAGGGGCCTATATCTGCGGCGAAGAGATGGCGTTGATCGAGAGTCTTGAAGGTAAAAAGGGCCAGCCCCGTCTGAAGCCGCCGTTTCCGGCGAATATGGGCGTCTGGGGATCGCCGACCACGGTGAACAACGTGGAAAGCATCGCTGTCGTGCCGACGATACTGCGGCGCGGTGGAAGCTGGTTTGCCGGGTTCGGGCGTGAACGCAACACCGGCACGAAAGTATTCTGCATTTCCGGACACGTGAACAACCCCTGCAACGTCGAAGAGGAAATGGGCATTCCGCTTCGCGATCTCATTGAAAAGCATGCAGGCGGCGTTCGCGGCGGTTGGGACAATCTCCTTGCAATTATCCCCGGTGGATCTTCGGTGCGCCTGTTGCCGCGATCGATTTGCGACACTGTGCTGATGGACTTCGATTCGTTGGCGGCGGAAAAATCCGGCCTTGGAACCGCAGCAGTCATCGTCATGGACAAGAGCACCGATATCGTTGCTGCAATTGCGCGACTATCCAAGTTCTACATGCACGAAAGCTGCGGCCAGTGCACGCCGTGCCGCGAAGGCACTGGTTGGATGTGGCGCGTCATGGAACGCCTCGTCACCGGCGAAGCGCATGTCGAGGAGATCGATCTGCTTCTCGATGTCGCCAGCCAAATCGAGGGCCACACCATTTGCGCCCACGGTGACGCCAGTGCTTGGCCAATCCAAGGTCTGATGCGCCATTTCCGGCCGGAAGTGGAGCGCCGTCTCCTCGAAAAACAGCGCGCGACCTCAGCCGCCGCCGAAGCGGCGTAGGAACCAACCATGGCGACACTAACCATTGACGGCAACGAACTGACGGTCGAAGACGGCCTTACCGTCCTCCAGGCCTGCGAGATCGCCGGCGCCGAAGTGCCGAGGTTCTGCTATCACGACCGCTTGTCGATCGCCGGTAACTGCCGGATGTGCTTGGTCGAAATGGAAAAGTCGCCCAAACCGATCGCCTCCTGCGCGATGCCCGTTGCCAACGGCATGGTGATCCACACCAATACGCCTTCCGTAAAGAAGGCGCGCGAAGGGGTGATGGAATTTCTCCTGATCAACCATCCCCTCGATTGTCCAATTTGCGACCAGGGCGGCGAATGCGATTTGCAAGACCAGGCTATGGCCTTTGGACGCGATCGCAACCGCTACATTGAGAACAAGAGGGCCGTCAAAGACAAAGACCTTGGCCCGTTGGTGAAAACGATCATGACGCGGTGCATTCACTGCACCCGCTGCATTCGTTTCGCGACCGAAGTCGCCGGCGTAGAAGAACTCGGCGCAACCGGTCGCGGCGAGGAAATGGAAGTGGGCACCTATGTCGAACGGGCCCTCACGTCCGAGCTGTCGGGCAATATCGTGGATCTTTGCCCGGTCGGTGCCCTGACGTCGAAACCCTACTCGTTCACGGCGCGACCGTGGGAGCTGAGGAAGACCCAAACAATCGACGTGATGGACGCCGTCGGCAGCAACATTCGAGTGGACGCCCGTGGCCGCGAGATTATGCGGGTTCTGCCGCGACTTAACGAAGAGATCAACGAAGAGTGGATTTCCGACAAGACACGCTATGCCTGTGACGGTCTGCAGCGCGGACGGCTCGACCGGCCCTATGTGCGTAAGGACGGAAAACTGGCGTCGGCCACGTGGGGCGAAGCTTTCGATGCCATTGCCCGAAAGCTGAGATCGGTCAACGGTTCAAAGATCGCAGCAATTGCCGGCGATCTCGTCGATGCGGAATCCATGATCGCGCTCAAAGATCTCATGACGGCGCTGGGGTCGAGCAACATCGATTGTCGCCAGGACGGCGCCAAGCTCGATCCACAGGCACGCGTCGGCTACCTGTTCAATACCGGCATTGCCGGTATTGAAGACGCGGATGCACTTCTGCTCATCGGAACCAATCCGCGTTGGGAAGCACCGCTGATCAACGCGCGAATTCGCAAGCGCTGGTTGCGCGGAGGCTTTCCGATCGGTTTCGTTGGCGAAACCCACGACCTTACCTACGACGCCGACCATTTAGGGTCCGGTCCGGAGACACTGAAGGACATTCTGAAGGGTGGCGGGTTTGGCGACACCCTAGCAAAGGCAAAGCGTCCCATGCTGATTGTCGGGCAGGGCGCCTTGGCGCGGCGAGACGGTGGCGCGGTTCTCGGATTGGCGCGCGAGATTGCCGAGAAACACGGTTTGGTATCGCCTGACTGGAACGGTTTCAATGTCTTGCACACTGCCGCTGCCCGCGTCGGTGGCCTAGACATTGGTTTTGTCCCAGGTGCCGGTGGCAAAGACGTTGAAGGCATTCTTGCCGGCGCGGAATCGGGCTCGATCGACGCCGTCTACCTCCTCGCCGCCGATGAACTAGACCTGTCACGTCTGGCAAACGCGTTCGTCATCTATCAAGGACACCACGGCGACGCCGGGGCCGCCGCGGCCGATGTGGTCCTGCCCGGCGCTGCCTACACTGAAAAACCCGGCACCTACGTGAACACCGAAGGCCGCGTCCAGCAAGCGCAGCGGGCGGCGTTTCCGCCAGGCGAGGCGAGAGAAGACTGGGCAATTATTCGCGCCCTATCGGAACGCGTTGGCCATCAGCTTCCCTACGACACTTTGGACGACCTCCGAAGTCGCTTGGTCGCGGTGGCCCCAACCTTCGGCGAGCCCGATGTTCTGGTAGCTGCTCCGTGGGCAAAGTTTGGCGAAGCAAGTGAAACGACGACCCAACCCTTTGTCTCACCGATCAAAGATTTCTACCTGACGAACACGGTCTGTCGCGCATCCGACACAATGGCCCAGTGTAGCGTGTCCTTCACCCAGCAAATCGAACCGGGGACCGGCACAAATGGCTAGTTTCTGGGCCGATTGGCTCTTCCCGTTCCTGATTATCGTTGCCCAGATTCTGGCTGTGGCGCTCCCGATCGCAGTGAGCGTGGCGTTTGTCGTATATTTCGAGCGCAAAGTTTTCGCCGCCATGACGCTGCGGCGTGGACCGAATGTGGTCGGACCGTGGGGCGTTCTGCAGTCCTTTGCGGACTTCATCAAAATCTTCTTCAAGGAAACGATCATCCCCACCGGGGCCAACAAGATCGTGTTTCTGGCGGCGCCGGTCGTCACCTTCATCCTCGCTTTCATCGCCTGGGCGGTTGTTCCATTCGCGCCGGGCTGGGTCATTGCCGACATCAATGTCGGCATTCTTTATTTGTTCGCTATCTCCTCCCTCGGTGTCTACGGCATCGTCATGGCTGGGTGGGCGAGCAACTCACGCTACCCTTTCCTTGGGGCTTTGCGTTCCGCGGCACAGATGGTGTCCTACGAAGTTTCGATGGGTTTCGTCATCGTGACGGTTCTGCTTGTCGTCGGTTCCCTCAACCTCAGCGACATCGTCATGGCCCAGGAGCGCATTTGGTTCGCGATCCCGCTGTTCCCGATGTTCATCATCTTCTTCATTTCTGCGTTGGCCGAGACGAACCGGCATCCCTTCGATCTCCCGGAAGCGGAATCGGAACTCGTCGCGGGCTATCAGGTCGAATACTCGGCAATCGCGTTCGTTCTGTTCTTCCTTGCCGAATATGCCAACATGATCCTGATGAGCGCCATGACGGCGATCCTGTTCTTGGGCGGCTGGCTCCCACCGTTCGACATCGCGCCCTTCAACTGGGTCCCGGGACCAATCTGGTTCGTCTTGAAGATCGTCTTCCTCCTATTCGTCTTTGTGTGGGTGCGGGCCACGTTCCCGCGCTACCGCTACGACCAGCTCATGCGGCTGGGCTGGAAGGTGTTTCTACCGTTCTCACTTCTTTGGGTGGTTCTCACAGCGGGTGTCTTGCTGTGGTTCGACCTGTTGCCCCAGGGTTAGCCAATGGCATTTCTTGATCAGGGCGTTCGTTCCCTTTTTCTTATCGAGTTGGTCAAGGGCATGTCGCTGACCTTCAGGTACATGTTCAAGAAGAAGGTCACGATCAACTACCCGTTCGAAAAGGGTGCTCTCAGCCCGCGGTTTCGGGGGGAACACGCACTACGGCGCTATCCCAACGGCGAGGAACGATGCATCGCCTGCAAATTGTGCGAAGCAGTATGTCCGGCCCAAGCCATCACGATCGAAGCAGAACCCAGGGCCGACGGTTCCAGACGCACGACGCGCTACGACATCGACATGACCAAATGCATCTATTGCGGCTTCTGCCAAGAGGCCTGCCCGGTGGATGCAATTGTCGAAGGGCCGAATTTCGAATTTGCTGCGGAGACTCGCGAAGAACTGCTCTACGACAAAGACAAATTGCTCTCAAACGGCGATCGTTGGGAACGCGAAATCGCTTCCAACCTCGCCAAAGACGCGCCTTACAGGTAGAACGCCGCATCATGCTCCTTACGGCTATCGCTTTTTACATATTTTCGGCGATCATCATCGCGTCGGCGGTGCTCGTCATCGCCGCGCGGAATCCCGTTCACTCGGTATTTTTCCTGATTCTCGCATTCTTTAACGCCGCCGGATTGTTCGTACTGGCTGGTGCCGAGTTCCTCGCGATGATCATGGTGATCGTCTATGTCGGTGCCGTCGCGGTCTTGTTCATGTTCGTCGTGATGATGCTCGACATCAACTTTGTTCGGCTGCGCGAGGGGTTTCTTCAGTACTTGCCCGTGGGCGTTCTGGTCGGTCTGATCCTCCTGATCGAGCTCATCTTCATCGTCACCACCCAGGTCAACGTGCCTGACGTCCTGGCGATTAGCGCGGCACCCACGCCGGCGATTTCCGATGTGACCAACACCGACGCACTAGGGCGCCTGATCTATACCCACTACGTCTACCTGTTCCAGGCGGGCGGCTTGATCCTTCTCGTCGCGATGATCGGGGCAATTGTCCTGACGCTGCGCGAACGCCCCGGCGTGAGAAAACAACGCATTGCCGATCAGGTGGGTCGTCGTCGCGACGAGGCCGTCGAGATCAAGAAAGTTACCCCGGGGAGCGGCATCTGATGGAAATCGGAGTCGGGCATTACCTGACCGTTGGAGCCATCCTGTTCACAATCGGGGTCTTCGGGATATTCCTCAATCGAAAGAACGTCATCATTATCCTGATGTCGGTCGAGCTCATCCTGCTGGCGGTCAACATCAATTTGGTTGGGTTCTCGGCTCACCTGAACGACTTGGTCGGCCAGGTTTTCGCCATGTTCATCCTGACCGTCGCCGCTGCAGAGGCGGCGATCGGCCTGGCGATCTTGGTCGTGTATTTCCGCAACCGCGGGACGATCGAAGTCGAAGAAATCAGCGTGATGAAGGGGTAGGGAATGATGTACGTTCTGATCGTTTTCCTCCCCGGCATTGCTGCGCTGATCGTCGGTCTGTTCGGTCGCTTGCTGGGCGACCGTCCGTCTCAGCTCCTGACAAGTTTCGCCGTTACCCTCAGTGCGGTCCTGTCTGTTGTTGCCTTCTTCCAGATCGCCGGCACCGACCACGTCGAGCGGATTCAAATCCTTCAATGGATTTCCTCGGGCGGCCTGGATTTTTCGTGGGCAATCCTGGTCGACCCTCTGACAGCGGTGATGTTCTTGGTCGTGAACGGCGTTTCGGCGCTCGTTCACTGGTACTCGATCGGCTACATGAGCCACGACCGACACAAAGCGCGTTTCTTCGCCTATCTGTCGCTTTTCACCTTTGCGATGCTGATGTTGGTTTCGGCCGACAACTTCGTGCAATTGTTCTTCGGCTGGGAAGGCGTGGGGCTTGCATCCTATCTTCTGATCGGATTCTGGTACGACCGGCCCTCCGCTAACGCCGCGGCAATCAAGGCCTTCGTCGTCAACCGAGTGGGCGACTTCGGCTTCGCCCTCGGGATCATGGCGATCTTCCTGGTCTTCGGATCCGTCGACTACGCCACTGTCTTTGCGATGGCACCCGAGATGACGGGCATGTCGATCGGATTCCTGGGAATGGAACTCGATACCCTCACGGTTATCACCTTCCTGCTGTTCATTGGCGCGATGGGCAAGTCAGCCCAAATCTTTCTCCACACTTGGTTGCCCGATGCGATGGAAGGACCGACGCCTGTTTCTGCGCTGATTCACGCTGCAACCATGGTTACTGCGGGGGTCTTTCTGGTGGCTCGGGCGTCGCCGCTGTTCGAACTGGCCCCAATCACGCTCGGTTTCGTGACAGTCGTCGGGGCGATTACGGCACTGTTCGCTGGAACCGTCGCGCTCGCCCAGAACGATATCAAGCGGGTCATCGCCTATTCAACCTGTAGCCAACTTGGTTACATGTTTTTTGCTGCCGGTTTGTCGGCCTATTCAGTCGCGATTTTCCATCTCTTCACCCACGCCTTTTTCAAAGCGTTGCTCTTCCTGGGCGCCGGTTCAGTAATCCACGCCATGTCCGACGAACAGGACATGCGCAAAATGGGCGGGCTGTTCAGCTTGATGCCGTTGACCGGCACCATGATGTGGATCGGATCGTTGTCGCTAGCTGGCGTCGGCATCGCAGGCGTGTTCGGCTTCTCAGGCTTCTATTCAAAAGACCTTATCCTCGAAGTCGCATGGGCATCCGATGCATTCGGGGCGAACTTGGCCTTCTGGATTGGCTTATTGGTGGCCTTACTGACCGCCCTTTATTCCGGACGTCTCCTATTCATGACGTTCCACGGTAAGACCCGCGCCAGCAAAGCCGCTATGGCTCACGCGCACGAAGCACCCCTGAGCATGAATATCCCGAATATGGTGCTAACCCTTGGCGCCGTCCTTGCCGGTATCTTCGCCGTCCATGCGTTCACCGAAACGGAAGACTTCTGGGGCGCCGCCATTTTCATGCTTCCCGAAAGCTTGGAGGTTCTGGACAAGGCGCACCATCTGTCGTTCTGGGTCAAGATGATGCCCGTGTTTGCGGGGCTGATCGGTCTTTTGATGGCTTGGTATCTCTACATTCGTCGCCCCGACCTACCTGCGCGAATCGCCGAATCCAATCGTCCGGTCTACGATTTCCTGCTCAACAAATGGTACTTCGACGAAATCTACGACCTCCTGTTGGTCCGCCCCGCCAAACTCCTCGGCTACGCCTTCTGGCGGATCGGCGACGGCAGGATCATCGATGGGTTCGGTCCCGACGGGATTGCAGCCATGGTCATGAGCCTGGCGCGCCGCTCGGCGGCACTTCAGTCGGGCTATCTGTATCACTACGCCTTTGCGATGCTGATCGGGGTTGCGGCCTTGGTTTCCTGGTTCCTTTTCTTTGGTTAAGCCTTGATGTCCGACTGGCCCCTTCTTTCACTCGTCATCTTTGTGCCCCTAGTGGGCGCCCTGTTCATCTTGGGAATCCGAGGCGAAGCGGCAATTGTCGCGCGCAACGCCAAGTACGTTGCGCTATGGACGACGCTCGGCACCTTCATCCTCTCGATCCCGCTGTGGGTCGGGTTCGACAACCAGGACGCCGGCTTCCAGTTCGTCGAACGCTATGCGTGGCTCTCCGACACAATCACCTACCACGTCGGTATCGACGGCATTTCGATGCTGTTCATCATTCTATCGACGTTCCTAATGCCGATCTGCATTCTCGCGAGTTGGGAAGCGATCCAAACGCGGGTCAAAGAATACATGATCGCCTTCCTTGTGATGGAAGCGACCATGATCGGGGTTTTTTCGTCCCTGGATTTTGTCCTGTTCTATCTGTTCTTCGAGGGCGGCCTGATTCCGATGTTCTTGATCATCGGAATATGGGGCGGTGCGAATAGGATCTACGCGACATTCAAGTTCTTTCTCTACACGCTTCTCGGCTCGGTCCTCATGTTGCTGGCCATCATGGTCATGTACTTCGAAGCGGGGACCACCGACATCCCGACACTTATCGCTCACGGCTTCGACCCCGCCATGCAAAACTGGTTGTGGCTAGCCTTCCTCGCGTCGTTCGCGGTCAAGGTCCCGATGTGGCCGGTCCACACCTGGCTACCCGATGCCCACGTCGAAGCACCGACAGCCGGCTCGGTCGTTCTTGCCGCCGTCCTACTCAAGATGGGCGCCTATGGCTTCCTCCGTTTTTCCATTCCGATGCTCCCAGAAGCAACGGTCTTTTTCACGCCGCTGATTTTCACGCTTAGCGTGATTGCCGTCATCTACGCCTCCCTCGTGGCCTTGATGCAAGAGGACATGAAAAAGCTCGTCGCTTATTCATCCATTGCACACATGGGGTTCGTCACAATCGGCATTTTCACCTTCACCCAACAGGGAATCGAAGGCGGAATATTTCAGATGCTGAGCCATGGATTGATCTCGGGCGCACTCTTCCTGTGTGTGGGCATCATTTACGACCGTATGCACACCAGACAGATCGCCCGGTACGGCGGCTTGGTGCATCGCATGCCGCGCTATGCTGTGTTTTTCCTGATCTTCACACTGGCGAATGTCGGCCTCCCCGGCACTACCGGTTTCGTCGGGGAATTTCTGGTGCTAGTGGGCGTCTTCCAGGTCAACACGTGGGTCGCGCTCCTTGCGTCAACCGGCATCATCCTTAGCGCCTGCTACGCACTGTGGCTCTATCGCAGGGTTATTTTTGGGGTGCTGGAGAAGGCCGACCTCAAGAGCATCACCGATCTCAACCGACGGGAAGTTGCGATCTTGGCGCCGCTCCTGGCAGCCATCATTTTCTTTGGCGTCTACCCGCAGCCCCTCCTCGTGGTGATGCACGCTTCCGTCGAGAACTTGATTGCCCAGCACCAGGTGGCGCTAGAAGCCGCCCGGTCGGTTTTTGTGGCGGGACGCTAACCCATGCAACACGCTCCCATTCCCGACATTCTCCCCGCCCTGCCGGAAATCTGGCTGGCCGGCGCCGCAATGCTCCTGCTCATGATCGGTGCGTTCCGCGGCAACTCAGCAACGCGTTCGATCTCCTGGCTGGCCGTTGTTGCCGTGACTGTAGCCTTCGTGCTGGTCGTGTCGAAATCGTCAGAAGGAACGACTTTTTCTGGCTTGTTCGTGGTCGATTCATTCTCCACGCTCGCCAAAGGCCTCATTCTGATTGGCACGGCAGCCACGCTGATCATGTCGATGGACTATATCCGTCGCGAGGGCATGGAACGGTTCGAGTTCCCGGTCCTGGTGCTGCTGGCCACAGTCGGCATGCTGATGATGGTATCGGCCAACGACCTGATGTCGCTCTACGTCGGCATCGAACTGCAGAGCCTCGCGCTTTACGTCATCGCGGCATTCAAGCGGGACACGCTCAAGTCGACCGAAGCCGGTCTCAAGTACTTTGTCCTGGGCGCCCTGTCGTCGGGGATGCTCCTTTACGGTGCCTCGCTGATCTACGGTTTTACCGGCACAACCAATTTCGAAGCGATCGCCGCGCTCTACACCCAAGCAGGCCAGGAACCCTCGATTGGCTTGATCGTCGGCCTGGTGTTCCTGATTTCCGGCCTAGCCTTCAAAGTCTCGGCAGTACCGTTCCACATGTGGACTCCCGATGTTTACGAGGGCGCCTCAACTCCGGCGACGGCATTTTTCGCCATCGCCCCAAAGGTTGCGGCGATGGCGCTCCTGGTTCGGGTCATGATCGCACCGTTCTACGGCGCTGTGGACGATTGGCAGCAGGTGATCTCGTTCATCGCCATCCTCTCGATGGGCTATGGCGCGTTCGCCGCCCTGCGGCAGACCAACATAAAGAGGCTGATGGCCTACAGTTCCATCAGCCACATGGGATTCGCGCTGGTCGGGCTCGCGGCCGGTACCGAACAGGGCGTTCAAAGCGTTCTCATTTACCTTCTGATCTATCTGGCGATGAACATCGGCACGTTCGCAGCCATCCTGACGATGCGTGTCAAAGGTCAGATGGTGGAGGGCATCGACGACTTGGCCGGGCTTGGCAAGAACAACCCGATGCTAGGGCTCGTCCTCGCCATCCTGTTCTTCTCCCTGGCCGGCATTCCACCGCTCGCCGGCTTCTTTGGCAAATTCTATGTCTTTCTCGCGGCTATCGATGCAAACCTTTACACGCTTGCCGTTCTAGGCGTGCTTTCAAGCGTGGTCGGGGCCTACTACTACCTTCGCCTCATCAAGATCATCTACTTCGATGAACCGGCGGAGCCGTTCGAACGCCCGATCGGCCTCGAAATGAAACTCATCCTTGGTGTATCAGCCGCATTCACCGCGTTCTTCATCTTTCGCCCGGGACCGTTCTTGGCTTGGACGGAGCAGGCAGCGGCCGCACTCCTCCCTTGAGAACGCCGCCCGACGGGTTCTTTATCCGGCATCACTTCAAGCTCGCCAAAAGCACGAACGACATCGCGCGAGAACTCGCGGAAACCGGGGCGCCCGAGGGCACGTTGGTTACCGCCGCCCGGCAAACCGCTGGTCGAGGACGCCGCGGCAATGCGTGGGAATCTACCGAAGGCAATGTCTTCCTCTCGATGGTGTTGCGCCCGGACGGTACCCCGCAGGTTGCGGCTCAAATCTCCTTCGTGATGGCAGTGGCGGTCCATGAATTGATCGCTAGTCGCGCCCCAAACGCCGCGGTGCGATTGAAATGGCCCAATGACGTGTTGTGCAGCGGCAATAAGATATCGGGTATTCTGCTCGAGGCAGGCCCAACGTCAGAACGCGGAATAGACTGGTTGGTCGCCGGCTTGGGGATCAACGTGGCGGAAAAACCCAAATCGCGAAATGACGCGACGTCGCTCCGCGACGAGGGCGATACGAACGCCAGCGCCGACGAGGTCATTATCGACTTTTGCGAACGCTTCCTGCCTTGGTACGAGACGTGGCAAACCAACGGGTTCCTTGACGTTCGCAGGGCATGGCTTGCCGCAGCCCACGGGCTCGCAAAACCGATCCAAATCCGATTGCCCAATGACGTGATTGATGCTGTCTTTGACGGCCTCGACGATACCGGCGCATTGTTGGCCCGGCTCTCCGACGGCACGTTGCGAAAAGTCACCGGCGGCGAGGTCTACTTCGGAACCACCGGATAAATCCATGCTACTCGTGATCGACTCGGGCAATACCAACATCGTGTTTGCCATCTACGACGGGGAGGCGCGGCAGGGCCTATGGCGCGCCGCTACCGGGCAGGCACGTACCGCCGACGACCATGCAGTATGGCTCTCGAGCTTGATGCGCATGCGCGGCTTGGAACCCAGCCTCGTCACCGACGCGATCATTTGTAGCGTCGTGCCACATGCCCTGTTCGATCTCAAACAGCTCTGCCGCGGCTTCTTCGGGTGCGAGCCGGTGATCGTTAGCCAGAAGCTCGATCTCGGAATCGACATATTGATTGATAACCCCGGGTCGGCCGGCGCCGACCGCTTGGCCAACGCCGTCGGCGCCAACAAGGTCTACGGCGGCCCAGCAATTGTGCTCGACTTCGGGACGGGAACGACGTTCGATGTGGTCGATCGATCGGGAAATTACTGTGGCGGCGTGATCGCGCCGGGAATCAATCTCTCCCTCAAGGCACTCCATGACGCCGCGGCGCATCTCCCCCGCATCGAGGTCGGGCGACCGAACAAGGTAATCGGCGGCGGTACGGTCGAAGCGATGCAGTCCGGAGTATACTGGGGCTATCTAGGCCTAATCGAAGGGTTGGTGAGCCGGATTTCGGCGGAATTCGGTTCCTCCATGAAGGTCATCGCAACGGGCGGCCTGGCGCCGGTCTTTGCAGGGGCCACCGACGTGATCACGCAGGTCGACCCCGACATCACGCTGACGGGGATTATCGAAATCTGGAAGCGCGCGAAAGGAACTCCCTAAGGGTGGCAAAAGAGAAAGAACTGCTTTTCCTCCCATTGGGCGGGTCGGGCGAGATTGGGATGAACCTCAATCTCTATCGGTGTGACGGCAAATGGCTCATGGTGGCCCTCGGAATCACGTTCGCCGACGAGTCGCTTCCCGGCATCGATGTCCTTACGCCCGATCCAGCCTTCATCGAAGGCGAGCGCAAAAACTTGTTGGCCCTAGTCTTGACCCATGCGCACGAAGATCACCTGGGAGCGGTGCCGCACCTTTGGGACCGGTTGCAATGCCCGGTATACGCAACGCCGTTTGCCGCGGCGGTTCTGGCACGCAAACTCATCGACAGCGGACACAGGAAAATACCGATAACGGTCGTCGATTACGGCCAAGAGATCGAAATCGGCCCGTTCAGGGTCACCTATTCCCAGATCACCCATTCGATCCCGGAGGGCAGCGCCCTGACAATTCGAACCGACGTAGGCACGGTCTTTCATACCGGAGACTGGAAGTTCGATCCGGACCCGGTCATCGGTAAAGCGACCGATGAAGCGTTCCTGCGTGAAATCGGTGATTCAGGCGTCCTTGCGATGGTTTGCGACTCGACCAATGTGTTCGGGGAGGGCGAGTCTGGGTCCGAGGGCGCAGTCCAGAAAAGCCTCGCTCAACTGGTCGCGGCGCGCAAAGGGCGCGTCGTCATTACGACATTTTCGTCAAACATCGCCCGGATCCGCAGCGCGGCGGAGGTTGCCATCGCGACCGGCCGAACCCTCGCAGTAGCCGGACGGTCACTCCTACGCATGGTTGAATCGGCACGGGCGGCGGGCTACCTCCTCGACATTCCGACGATTATCCAAGACCAAGATGTGCCCTTGTTGCCGCGCGACAAAGTCCTGTTGCTTTGCACCGGATGCCAAGGCGAACCGAGGGGCGCGATGGGCAGAATTGCGTTTCACGATCATCCGCACATCGAACTCACGCGTGGCGACACCGTGATTTTCTCCTCGAAAATTATCCCCGGAAACGAGCGCCCCATAGGCACACTGTGCAACCGGCTGGTCGAAAGCGGGGTCGAGGTGCTGACGGAGCACTCCGATTTCGTTCATGTGTCGGGGCATCCGCGGCGCGAGGAATTAAGGCGCATGTACGCCCACATCCGGCCCGAGATCGCTATTCCGGTCCACGGCGAGGCGGTTCACCTTGCCGAACACGCGTCGCTCGCGAAGAGCCTCGGTGTTCCCAGTGTCGTGACCCCGACCAACGGCAGCGTCATTCGTTTAGCCCCAGGCCCGCCCGAGATCATCGACCACGTGCCGATCGGGCGGTTGGCCGTCGACGACGGGGTCTTAGTTTCAACGGACAGCGACGCAATCCGCGCTCGGCGGCGCATGATGCATAACGGCGTCATCACGGTGGTCATGGCCCTTAACACCGATCGGGCCGACATCCGGGTTACGACCTTTGGGGTGGGCTTCGCCGATGGGCACGACCTAGGCGATGAGATCGGCCTGGAAATCGAAGCCCAGCTGGGCCGCATGGCGCAGCGCGATTATCACGATAGCGATGCCCTCGAGACCCTTGCGCGTCGCGCCATCAATCGCGTTGTCCGTCTGACATCCCAAAAACGGCCGTTGGTTGACGTCCAAATTATCCAACCAGTCCGCCAAACCAAACGACAACGGGCAAAAGAGGTCGTCAAATGATCGGAAGGCTCAACCATGTAGCCATCGTTGTCCCCGACCTTGGGGCGGCGACAATGCTCTATCGAGATACGCTGGGCGCCACTGTCTCGGAAGCCCACGATTTGCCTGACCATGGCGTTACAACGGTGTTTGTCGAACTCCCCAATACCAAGATCGAGCTTTTGCATCCATTAGGCGAGAATTCACCGATCGCGGCGTTCCTGGCAAAGAATCCTGGTGGGGCCATGCACCACGTTTGTTACGAGGTCGGGGACATTCGACAGGCGCGCGACCATTTGGTCGAAAAGGGGGCCCGTATTCTCGGAAGCGGTGAGCCGACGGTCGGCGCCCATGGAAAACCCGTCCTCTTTCTCCATCCAAAGGACTTCATCGGTACGTTGGTCGAATTGGAAGAGGTGTAGCGGTGGGGATATTCACCGGTCTGGCGGTCTATTTCGTGGTGTGGTGGATCACGCTTTTCATGGTGCTGCCGTGGGGCAACAAGCCTGACGCCACGGTCCAGGAAGGTAACGTTGCCAGTGCGCCGGCAAAGCCGCGGATTGCCCTAAAGGCGGGGATCACGACGGTCGTTGCGGGAATCATTTGGATGTTGATCTGGCTCCTCGTCAGGAGCGACCTTATTCCTCTGAGGGATAGCGGACCTATTTGAATAGATACATTATGTTTTGAGGCCAACCCATTGGCACAAAAAGAAAAAGCAAGGCCTCTCGACCTTGCTTTGAGCAACTTCAGGGCCCGTTGAGGGCTCCAATTTACCGTTTGTTGGTTTGTTCCTCCCTAAACTCGGGCCGGGGCTATGCCCTGCAACCTGAGCGAGGCAAATATTAACGGGATGGGTATGGGGCGTCATCCACTATATCTTCCTGCGCGGCAAATTTTCCTGTTGACTCCTGGAAGGTCGCGTAGCGCCCCAGCCGCCGCAAAAATGGCTGCGTGGGCCGCTGTTTTCCTCATGTTTTGGCCATTGGGCGGGGACGGCGCATTGGCCCAGGAATCGTCAGCGCCGAATGCTTCGGAACTCACAACCATCGAGGTTAACCATGAGAGTTGCCGCGCTCTCGTGCGCTATGTCGATATCGGAAGTGCAGCGTACCAGCCAGGCGTCGACGTGCAGGGCAGACCCGTCGCGAGCGCCGATTTGACCGAACGTACCGTCGATGTCGCACCGTCCGATGTCGTGTTTTCGCTTACCGTACGATTGGAAGATTTCGTGCCGGGGGTTGCCGCCGCTTTGTCGGACTCGAACGCCCCCATTGGCGAGGTGACCGTTCGCGGCCATGAGGTGTTGTTCAACGGTCAGTCGCTCAGCGCGACTGAGGCCGTGGCGCTCGCTGCGGCATGCCGACTGCACCTCGATACCAACACCGAATGAGAGTCGGTCCATTGCGCGGCGGAATCCCTTTGCCTAGAGTCGGCCCGCTTTCGTCACCCGAACTCCTGTCATCCTGAGGCGCCAATGCGTTTGTCGCAGTTCTTCCTGCCCACGTTGAAGGAAGTTCCTTCCGAAGCACAAATCGTGTCCCACCAATTGATGCTGCGTGCAGGCATGATCCGTCAATCTTCGGCCGGGATCTATTCGTGGCTGCCGCTCGGCCACCGCGTTCTGCGCAAGATCGAGCAAATCGTTCGTGAGGAACAGGACAATGCCGGTTGCCAGGAACTACTCATGCCGACCATCCAGCCGGCCGATATCTGGCGCGAAAGCGGCCGTTATGACGATTACGGCAAGGAAATGCTGCGGATTATCGACCGCCACGACCGGGAGATGCTTTACGGGCCGACCAACGAGGAGTTGATCACCGAGATCGTCCGTTCGTCGATTCGAAGCTACAGGGACTTGCCGAAGAATCTTTACCACATCCAGTGGAAATTCCGGGACGAAGTCCGCCCACGCTTCGGTGTCATGCGTGGCCGCGAGTTCTTGATGAAGGATAGCTACTCGTTCGACCTCGATTACACGGGTGCCCTGCGAGCCTACAACAAGATGTTCGTGACATACCTCAGGACCTATGCCCGCATGGGCCTCAAGGCAATTCCGATGAAGGCCGACACAGGCCCGATCGGCGGCGATCTAAGCCATGAGTTCATCATTCTCGCTCAAACCGGCGAGAGCGAAGTTTTTTGCGACCGGGAACTGATCGAACGCGATGTTCTGGGCGAGGGGGGCGACCTCGATGGCGACCTGCAGCCCGTCGTTGATACCTGGACCGCGCGCTACGCGGCCACCGACGAGATGCACGACGCGGCACGATTTGAAACCGAGGTCCCCGAGGATCGGCGGGTCAGCGCCCGCGGCATCGAGGTTGGCCATATCTTCTATTTCGGCACCAAGTACTCGGCAGCAATGGGAGCGACCGTCGCCAATCAAGAGGGCAACCAGGTTCCGCTAGAGATGGGGTCTTATGGAATTGGCGTGTCGCGCTTGGTGGGTGCCATCATCGAGGCCTGTCACGACGATGCCGGGATCGTTTGGCCCGGTCCCGTGGCTCCCTTCGACGTTGGCCTAATCAATCTCAAGGTTGGCGACGCCGCCTGCGACAAGGCGGCAGCAGACCTCTACCAAAGCATGAAGTTGGCGGGCTTGGACGTCCTTTACGATGACAGCGACGAGCGGGCCGGGGTCAAATTCGCCAATATGGACCTGATCGGTTTGCCTTTTCAGGTCGTGGTCGGACCGCGCGGATTGAAGTCCGGCGTTGTCGAGATCAAAAACCGGGCGACCGGCCGCCGCTATGAACTGTCGCCAGAATCGGCGCTTGCGCATCTCACCGGATAGATTATTGGCAACCAAGCCCATTCATAAGGCAGCCTAAAATGTTTTCCCTATTTGAGTGGGTGGTGGCGTTCCGCTATCTCCGTGCCCGTCGGGCCGAGGGCTTTATTTCCGTAATCGCTGCGTTCTCTCTTCTGGGCATTGCCTTGGGCGTCGCGACCTTGATCGTCGTTCTTTCGGTGATGAATGGATTTCGGGCCGAGCTATTGGGCCGAATCCTCGGGTTGAACGGTCATATTTTGGTTCAGGGAATCGGCGCACCGCTCGAAGACTACGACGACCTTGCTGCGCGGATCGCCGCCGTCCGCGGTGTCGTCCGCGCCAGCCCGATTGTCGAAGGACAGGTCATGGCGACGGCGCAGGATTCCGCGGC
Source organism: uncultured Alphaproteobacteria bacterium (assembly GCA_964350495.1). Classification (GTDB taxonomy): domain Bacteria; phylum Pseudomonadota; class Alphaproteobacteria; order SHVP01; family SHVP01; genus CALJDF01. The sequence continues at coordinate 4,431 of CAYGKG010000048.1, read as the reverse complement.
GGGCGCGCTGGTGCGGGGAATGCGAACAGCGGACCTGCGGGGACATGAAGTCCTGGCGCAGGGAATCGTCGCAGGCTCGATCGAGAACCTCGATCTGCGCAACGATATCGTTGTCGGGCGGCGGCTGGCCAATCGTTTAGGCGTGGGATTAGGCGACCCGGTGACATTGATTTCGCCGCAGGGTACCTCGACGCCTCTCGGAACCGTCCCTAGATCGAAGACCTACCGGGTGGCCGCGCTCTTCGATGTCGGGATGTTCGAGTACGACTCGACCTTCATCTTCATGCCGCTGGAGGCGGCGCAGGTCTACTTCAGGCAAACCAACAGCGTTTCGTCCATCGAAGTCGTCGTCGACGACCCCGACAACGTCAATGCAGCGCGGGAACGCCTGTTCCCGCTGACCAGTGGCCGCGAACGCCTCACCGATTGGCAGCAGGTCAACTCGTCGTATTTCACGGCCCTTCAGGTCGAGCGCAATGTCATGTTCCTCATCCTTACGCTGATCATCCTCGTTGCGGCATTCAACATCATTTCCAGCCTCATCATGCTGGTAAAGGACAAGGGCAGGGACATCGCGATCTTGCGAACGATGGGCGCAACGCGCGGCAGCGTGATGCGTATTTTCTTTCTTGCGGGCGCCAGCATCGGCGTGGTCGGCACCGCCTCGGGCCTCATCCTCGGGGTTGCGTTCGCGGGAAATATCGCAACATTGCAGGGCTGGCTTGAGGGACTGACCGGCACCGACCTCTTTGCCGCAGAAGTCTATTTCCTCTCGCAACTCCCGGCGAAGATCGACTGGAGCGAGGTCGTTACGGTTGTCGCGATGGGGCTAGGATTGTCGCTCCTTGCCACGATCTATCCCTCCTGGCGCGCCGCGCGGCTCGACCCTGTCGAAGCGCTACGATACGAATGAACACCTCACCCGCAGTACCAGCCCTAGAGCTTCGGGCCATTAGCAAATCGTTCGAACAGGGCGGTCAAACGGTTAGCGTACTGCGCGGGGCATCTCTCCGAATGAGCCGGGGCGAAACGATCGCCTTACTCGGTCCCTCGGGCGCCGGAAAATCGACACTTCTCCAGGTCGCCGGGTTGTTGGAGCCGCCCGATAGCGGCGACGTCGTGGTCGATGGTTTTTCGGCGCAAGGCCTTTCCGAGCGGGAACGAACGGGCCTTCGACGGGATACGCTCGGTTTCGTCTACCAGTTCCACCACCTGTTGCCCGAGTTCAGCGCCCTCGAAAACATCGTGCTACCACAACTCATCGCCGGCGCTGGCCGTCAGGTCGCGCGGGACCGCGCGATGGCGTTGCTCCGCAGCCTAGGCGTCGAACATCGTGCCACACACCGCCCGGCCCAGCTTTCAGGCGGAGAACAACAACGGGTCGCGATCGCCCGCGCCTTGGCCAACGGTCCCGCCGTTCTTCTGGCCGACGAACCGACCGGAAACCTCGATGCCAAGACCGCGGAGACAGTGTTCGGGCAAATGCAGGCACTCGTTGCCGGTGCCGGTCTTGCAGCGCTTATCGCCACCCACAATGAAACGCTTGCGGCCCGGATGAATCGAATCGTCCGGCTGGTCGATGGCGGCCTCGTCGAAGATTAATCCACAGAAATCTCGACCAAGCCCGACCAATTGGGCTGACAGGGCACCGCTGCTATGAAACCTTTGGGTTGATGACCCACGCGAAGTTCGTACACCTCCACGTCCATACCGCGTTTTCGTTGTCCGAAGGCGCGCTCCGCCTCAAAGGGATCATCGAACTCTGCCAACGCTTCAAGATGCCGGCCGTCGCCATGACCGATACCGGCAACCTATTTGGCGCTCTGGAGTTCTCCCTCGCCTGTGTCAAAGCCGGCGTGCAGCCCATTATCGGGACGACCCTCGCAGTCGACTTCTCGGTCGATGCGCGCGAGGGGCGCAGGCAGGAACCGCGGCGCTTGGTCCTGCTTGCCCAGGATGAAGTCGGCTACGGCAATCTCCTCAAGCTTTCCTCGAAGTCCTTTTTGAACACGCCCTCCGGCGAAAGTCCGCAGGTCGATTTCAACACCCTGGCGCAACATGTTGAAGGGCTGATTGCCCTTACCGGTGGCCCCGACGGTCCGCTCGGGCATCTGCTGGAGGCCGGCCAGACCGACCATGCCGAGGAAATCCTTTGCCGGCTGGCGGGGATATTTCAGGACAGGCTCTATGCCGAGGTTCAACGCCACGGGTTGGGTCGTGAACAGCGGATTGAAGCGGGCCTGATCGAGCTCGCCTACAAGCACAACGTTCCCGTGGTCGCGACGAATGAAGCCTACTTTGCCGACGCCGCAATGTTCGAGGCGCACGACGCCTTGCTGTGCGTTGCGGGCGGCAACTACGTCAGTCAGGGCGATCGCCGCCAGCTCACACCTGAACATCGGTTCAAGTCGCCCGACGAGATGGCGATGCTGTTTAAGGATCTGCCCGAGGCGATCAAGAACACGCTTGTGATTGCTCAGCGATGCGCCGTGATGTCGCCGACTCGCGACCCGATCCTCCCGGCATTCGCCAAGGACACCGACGAGGCGGATATTCTCAGGAAGCAGTCCGCGGAGGGCCTGAGACAGCGCCTCGAGGAAGCGGTGTTCACGGCGACGATGCCGGCAACCGAGCGCAGCGAGAAAGCCACCAAATACCTGGAGAGATTGGATTTCGAACTTAACGTCATTACCGAGATGGGGTTCGCCGGCTATTTCCTGATCGTCGCGGACTTCATCCGTTGGGCCAAAGAGCGCGGGATACCGGTCGGACCTGGCCGCGGTTCGGGTGCCGGGTCCGTAACTGCGTGGGCATTGACCATCACCGATCTCGATCCGCTTCGATTCGGTCTCATTTTCGAACGGTTCCTCAACCCTGACCGTATTTCGATGCCGGACTTTGACATCGATTTTTGTCAGGACCGGCGGGATGAAGTAATCGAGTACGTCCAAGAAAAGTACGGCCGCGATCGGGTTGCGCAGATCATCACCTTCGGAACTCTACAGGCTCGGGCGGCGCTCCGTGATGTCGGGCGCGTCCTACAGCTGCCCTACGGGCTTGTGGATCGCATTTGCAAGATGGTCCCTAACAATCCTGCTAATCCGGTGAAACTCAGCGATGCCGTCGACGGCGAACCGCGCCTTCAACACATGCGCCGCAGCGAAGACGGGGTCGATAAACTTCTCGACATCGCGATCAAGCTCGAAGGTCTGTACCGGCATGCCTCCACCCATGCCGCCGGCGTCGTGATCGGCGACAGGCCTCTCGACGAGCTGATACCGCTCTACCGCGACCCGCGTTCCGAAATGCCGGTCACCCAATTCCCCATGAAATACGCCGAGATGTCCGGCCTCGTGAAGTTCGACTTCCTGGGTCTGAAGACCCTCACGGTGATCGATCGGGCGCAGAAATTGTTGGCGGAACGCGGTATCAAGATCGATATCGCCCACATCCCGTTGGACGATGAACGCAGTTACGAGATGCTCCAGCGCGCCGAGTCGATCGGCGTCTTCCAGTTTGAGTCGAGCGGGATGCGGGATCTTCTGCGTGAGGCCGTGCCCACGAACATCGAGGATTTGATCGCGCTCGTTGCTCTCTATCGCCCCGGTCCGATGGAGAACATCCCGAAATACATTGCCTGTAAGCACGGCCGCGAACAGCCCGAATTTCTCCACGAGACGATTGAACCGGTCGTGCGCGACACCTACGGCGTTATCATCTACCAAGAACAGGTCATGCAGATCGCCCAGGTCTTTGCCGGCTATACGCTCGGACAGGCCGACCTATTGCGCCGGGCAATGGGTAAGAAGATCAAAGAGGAAATGGCCTCGCAACGCGAGGTATTCGTCAATGGGGCAGTCGAGCGCGGGGTCGACAACGGTCGGGCCGAGTATGTCTTCGATCTGGTCGACAAATTTGCCGGCTATGGCTTCAACAAGGCGCACTCGGCGGGTTACGCCCTAGTCGCTTACCAGACGGCTTGGTTGAAAGCGAACTATCCGGTTGAGTTTTTCGCGGCGTCGATGGGGTTGGAGCTCGCCAACACAGACAAACTCAACGTATTCCGCAAAGAGATCGCACGGTCGGGCACCAAGCTCTTGGCACCCGACATCAACAAATCGGGTGCGAACTTCCAGGTCGAGATGCACGAAGGCACCGGCGCCGTTCGGTATGCCTTGGCAGCCGTCAAGAATGTGGGCAAACAGGCAATGGATGCCGTTGTCGCCGAACGCGAGGCGAATGGTCCATTCAAGTCGCTGCTCGATTTCGCCCAACGACTGGACCCGCAACACGTGAACAAGCGGCAGTTGGAAAACCTCGCGCGTTGTGGCGTCTTCGACTCGCTCAATCCGAATCGAGCCCAGGTTTGCGCCGCCGCCGACCTCATCAAGCGCCACGCCTCGCTTGCCGCCGCCGAAGCACACCGACACC